>OMSW01000294.1:533-8369 GCA_900290295.1 Burkholderiales bacterium | reverse complement strand
CGAGCGCTCGAACGGCCCGCAATTCGGCCCGTGCTGTGGTCCTGGTGCGGCGTGCTAGGAGTCCATCGCGCGACGCTGCCGATCGAGGAAATCCTCCATCGTGTCAATGCCACGCAGTTTCAGTATCGTGTTGCGCACGGCGGCCTCCAGCAGCACCGCCAGATTGCGGCCGGCCGCGACGGGGATGACGACCTTGTGAATGCCCAGGCCCAGAACCGACTGCATGGAGCCGGCAAGCGGCAGCCGCTCCATCGTGTCGGCGGCGCTGCGGCGCATAAGCTCGACGATCAGGCGAAGCTTCATCTTTCTGCGCACGGCAGTTTCGCCAAAGATTGCCTTGATATCGAGCAGACCCAGTCCGCGCACTTCCAGCAGGTTCGACAGCAACGGCGGACAGCGGCCTTCGATCGAGTCCGGCGCCACGCGCGCGAAGTCCACCACATCGTCAGCGACCAGGCCGTGGCCCCGACTGATAAGTTCCAGGGCCAATTCGCTCTTGCCCAGGCCGGACTCACCCGCGATTAGCACACCCATGCCGAGCACGTCCATGAAGACGCCGTGCATCGAGCAGTGTGGCGCCAGCACCTTGGCAAGGTAAATGCGGAGCACGTCGATGACCTCGGCCGAGGGGCGCGACGTGGCAAATACCGCCAGCTGGGCTGTCTCAATTGCGGCCAGCAGTTCGGCGGGAAGTTGGCGGTCATCCGCCAGGATCAGCCCGAGCGGGCCGCCCTCGATGAGTTCGTTGGTAAAGTGAACGCGACGCACCACGCTCATGCCGTCGATGTAGTCGACTTCGCGCGCGCCGAGCACGTGGATACGGCGCGGGTGTATCAGGTTCAGATGGCCGACAAGATCGGCTGCCTGGACACTTTGCACGGCGGTATCCGGCAACGGCCACATCATCTGCGTGTCGCCGACGATCCAGCGCAAGTCCAGGGCGGCTTGATTTTCCTCGAACAGCGAGTTCAAAGTCTGCAAAACAGGTCTTCTTTCCGGGGCAAAACGCCAAGCACGACAACCCGAACACTGGCGCGCGGCCGCACCGGATTCAGGCAGCCGGGCGGATGGGCTCCCAGGCCGTAATGCGGGCACGCATGGCCGACGGCGTCGGCTCGGCCATCAGCCCGAGGCGCAGTTCGCGATCCGACAGCATCTGGGCAAGCTCGGAGAGCACTTCCAGGTGCTCCTGGGTTGCATTCTCGGGTACGAGCAGCGCTACCAGCAAGCCCACCGGTCGTCCGTCCGGTGCATCGAAATTCACCGGCTGGGCCAGCCGCACCACCGCGGCAATCGCCTGCTTGATTCCGCGAATGCGCCCGTGCGGAATGGCGACTCCCTGGCCGAGGCCGGTGGAACCGAGCTGCTCTCGGGCCGCGAGGCTGGCCCGGATCTTGTTCTCATCGATCGCGGTGGCGGCCGAAAACAGCGCCGCGGCAACATCCAGCGCCGCAGACTTGTCGCGGGCAGCACTATCGACGACGATGTTCGCCAGCGGAAGCAACTTCGACAGTTGGTTCATTGGTGCAAACCAAATCGCCGCGTACGCAGGTCCTGGGGACAGCGGAAAGTCGATGGCGCGGCAGTATACGCGCCGGTCCCGCGGGAAACCCCCTTCCGACAGCGCCCTCGGTACAACGTTGTGAGTGCGCAACAGGGGCCCGCCAGCACGAGCCCGAACCGCAGCGGTGCCAGCTTAACAATCCGCTGCGCTAGTGCCAAGCGCCGCCCCCCGGGGAGCTGGCCGCGCAAGTAAAGCCGGTACCCACCGGCCTCGTGCCGACTCGACCAGCGCCGCCGGAACGGGCTTCGCGCCGCGCTCCTGGACCAAACCGAGAACGGCGAAGGCAACTGGGCTCCGCTCTGGCGCGCCGTCGATTCTTCAGTCGGCCTCCGGCGATTGCTGGTGCTTGAGCGAGGCGTGCGGGTAATTCTTTTTCATCCGATCCTTGTACTTAATGACCTGGCGATCGAGCTTGTCCATCAGGCAATCAATTGCGGCATACAGGTCCCCATCGATCGATTCGGCGTGCAGCGCCGAACCGCTGACCCGAATAGTAATTTCCGCCTTTTGTTGTAATTTCTCGACAGATAGCTGCACATCGGCGTCAATGACGTGGTCAAAATGTCGACGCACCCTTTTGAGCTTCTCCTCTACGTACTGGCGCAGGGCGGTGGTAACTTCGAGATGGTGACCGTGTATCGCGAGCTTCATGCGGTTCCCTTTCTGGATCAAGCCTTTGGGTCATTCAGATGGTTTTACGCAGTGCAGCAGGCGGAATCTGCATCAGCTCACGGTATTTGGCAACCGTGCGCCGGGCAACGACCATGCCCTGTGCGCTCAGCATTTCTGCGATCTTGCTGTCGGACAATGGGTTGATCGGGTCTTCCGCTTCTATCAGTTGCTTGATTAGCGCCCGGATCGCGGTACTCGAGGCCTCCCCGCCCGACTCGGTAGCGACGTGGCTGCCGAAGAAATACCGCAGCTCGAACACTCCGAACGGCGTCGACATGTACTTGTTCGAGGTCACGCGCGAGATTGTCGACTCGTGCAGTCCCAGGGTCGTTGCGATCTCGCGCAGCACCAAGGGACGCATGGCGATAGCGCCGTATGTAAAAAATCGACTTTGGCGTTCAACTATGGCCTTTGCCACCCGCTCAATGGTCTGAAATCGCTGTCGCAGATTGCGTATCAGCCAACGCGCATCCTGCAACCGCGTCGACCAGTCCGAATTTGCCGCCGATCCGGCATGCGGCGAATTGGGCACGCCCGCGTCCTCCCGGATGCCCGACTTGGCACTAGACACGGCATGTTTGCCGCTTTCGTTCTTCAAGATGGCAGCGTACGCTTGATTCACACGCAGGCGTGGGACAACATCCGGATTGAGCCGCGCTGTCCAGCGGCCGGCAACGCGTCGTACAAGGATATCGGGTATTACGTAATCCGGCGCCGACGTGCCAAAGCCTACGCCTGGATGCGGATTGAGTCCACGAATTCGTTGGTGCGCGGCACGCAAAAGCGCGTCGTCTGTTCCCAGGATTTTTCGCAGCTTCGCAAAATCCCGGGCTGCCAACAGTGGCAAGTGCTCGCACACAATCTCGCGAGCGACCTCGAGTACCAGGCGCTCCTGCGCTTGGCCTACACGCGGCAGGGCCATGATCCGCGCATCGATCTGCAGCCGTATGCACTCTGATACGGTCCTGGCCGCCACGCCAGGCGGATCAAAGCTCTGCAGCAAACGCAGGGCCGTGAGCAATTCCTCCGGCTCGACCTGCGCATCGACACCGCAAAGCGTCACCAGATCCTCCAGCGAAACACCCAGGTAGCCGTTCTCATCAACCGCATCGATCAACATCCCCACCAGCGCGCGGTCGCGATCCGTCACCGAGGTCGACCCGAGCTGCATGCGCAGGTGATCCCGCAGGCTCGGGGTCGACGTCGCCCAGTCCTGTGGCCCCTCCGTGGTCTCCTCTCCGCTGCTGCCCGAGCCGCGCGCCTCCGGGCTCCAGGATTCGCCCTCGTCGGCATTGGCGCCGTAGTCGCTGTCTTCGGTCAGGGAGTCGGTCGCCCCGGCCTCGCTTCCGCCGGGACCCGATGGCGGCTCGGGGCTACCAGGGGACGCAACGACCGATCCGTCCGCATTCAGGCGCAGGTGGCCGGCCAATGGATCGTCGTCGCGCTCGAGCAGGGGATTTTCGTGCAGTGCCTGCTCGATCTCCTGGTTAAGTTCCAGCGTCGAGAGCTGCAGCAGGCGGATCGACTGCTGCAGCTGCGGCGTCAAGGCCGTGACGGAGCGCGCGCCCGGACAAGTCTGGGCAAGGGCATCCGGCACCTACATCCGGAAATGGTCACCCAGGTAGACGCGCCGGACGGAGGGGTTGTCGACGATATCCCCGGGACGACCGGCCGCAAGAACCTGACCCTCATTGATGATGTAGGCGTGATCGCAGATGCCGAGTGTCTCGCGCACGTTGTGATCCGTGACCAGAACACCGATTCCGCGCTGCTTGAGGAAACGGACGATTCGCTGAATCTCTATCACGGCGATCGGATCGACACCGGCAAAGGGCTCGTCGAGCAGAATGAAACGCGGGCGCGCCGCCAGGGCGCGAGCGATTTCCACCCGGCGACGCTCGCCACCGGAAAGGCTCAGCGCGGGATTGGTGCGAATCTCCTCGATCTGCAGATCGGCGAGCAACTCGCTCAGGCGCTTGTCAATGACGCCCGGCGAAAGGGCCCGTCCCTGTTCGTCCACCTGCAACTCCAGGACCGCCTGGATGTTCTCCTCCACGGTCAGGCGGCGGAACACGGAGGCCTCCTGTGGAAGGTAGGATAGCCCCATGCGCGCACGCCGGTGAATGGGCAGATGGGCGATCGAACGCCCGTCCAGGGTGATCGTTCCCGCGTCGAGCGGCACCAGGCCCACCACCATGTAAAAACATGTGGTCTTGCCAGCGCCATTGGGGCCGAGCAGCCCGACGACGGAGCCGGACTCCACCGTGAGCGATACATCCTTGACCACCTGCCGCTTGCCATAGCGCTTGGCCAGGTTTTCCACGACCAGTTCAGCACGCTGGGTGGCCGGCTCGACCGGAGCCGGCTCGTTCGCAGCATTGACCGCGCCGGCAAGCGCCAATGGACTCAGGACGCTCAATGCCCGCCCTCCGTCACCGCGTGTGCGTTCTGCAGTGAGGACGCCGGAGCGGGCACCGCGGTGCCGGACGCGGTGCTGCTGCGCGGCGCCATCCGTATATGGACCTGGTTCCCCGAGCCGTCGGCGTTGTGGCCGTCAACATCGTAGGTTGCATTGCGGCCGTCGTAGACGATGCGGTTGCCGCTGAGCTCATCGTGGAGCTCGCCGTTATCGAAGAGCTTTACCAGGGCGCGCCGGTACAAGGTTACCCGGTCGCTCTTGTCGTCGTATTCGATGCGCTCGGCGTAGCCATCGAGCGTCGATTCAACGCCCTCCTGCACCGGGTCGCGTCGCTCGTGAAAGGTCGCCAATTCGCCGGGGGCGGCGGTCACGACGTAGTACTGGTAGCCCAGCTCATCCTGGCGGTGTTCCATGCGTTCGCCACCCAGTCGCATCGTGCCCTTGATGAGAACAACGTGGCCGGTGAGTACCGCCACCTGGTGCAGGTCGTCCAGCGTTGAATGATCGGCCGTAACATTGGCGTCCTTGTCGCGATCGGCCCGTTCGGCCCGCGCCGGCGCCAGGGCAAGGACCGATGCCGCAAACAGACCCAGTGCACGCGCCAGGGCCTTCATTGACGACCCCGTGGAGGAAACGAACCGACGACCTCCGAGCGCAGCTGGACCTGCCGGGCAATGTTGTCGAAGTCCATGCCTCGGGCCAGCACGACCGAGCGGCCACTTTCCATCCGTACCGGCGCGTCGGTCCAAAAGCGATCCTCATCGGGAGCGACCGAGAGTTCCTCGGTCTGCATCTTCATCGGTGGCCGGCTCGCGTCGGCCGCCCGCGTAATGACAACATCGCCGCGCATCTGCACGGTCTCGCCATTGTTTTCGGAATGCGCGCTGAGCGCCGTGGCCTGGACCTGCGGCTGGTCGGGCCGCATGCTTAGCAGACGCGGCTTGACCAGGTCCGCATCGTCGCTATTACCGAAATGGGTCATCCGGTCGGCAAACAGCCGGTACCGTGCCCGACCCAGGGCATCGAAGCTGGTCAGGGCGATGTCTTCGGCAAAAAAATCGACCGCACCAATGCGCCCGGATTCAGCCACTGCACCGTGTCGCAGCGTTTGACCGTACCAATAGCTCGTACCCAGCACGGCTGCCATGAGCAAAATCGCAAACCAGGAGGCTACCCGTTCACCCATGGGCAAACTCCGTAGCGCCAGCTTGCAACGCGGACTGCAAGATGGCCTCGAAGCGACCTTGGGCACGCAGGAGCATTCGGGCCAGGTCGCGTACCGCACCGCGGCCCCCCGGCGACGGCGCAACCCAGTGAACCCTGCGCTTGACCTCATCGGGGGCGTCGGCCACGGTCGCCGCAAAGCCTACGATCCCGAGCGCCGGCAGATCCGGCCAGTCATCGCCCATGTAGGCGCACTCGCGCTCGGTGGCACCGGTCTCGGTCAGCAAGCGGCGCAGGCTGGCACGCTTGTCGCGCTGGCCCTGCATGACTCTCTCGATTCCCAAGTCGCGTGCGCGCGCCGCAACGATGCCCGAAGAGCGTCCGGTGACGATCGCGACGTCGATCCCGACATCGCGCAGCAATCGAATGCCGAAGCCATCGCGGACGTCGAATGCCTTGAGCGACTCGCCGCGCGTCCCGAAGTACAGCCGGCCATCGGTGAGCACTCCGTCAACGTCGAGCGCGACCACGCGCACGCGCGCTGCGCGCTGCGTCAAGGCGGAGGATGTGAGGCGTGCCATCAGATCACCTTGGCCGCCATGAGATCGTGCGTGTGCAGCGCACCGACCAGGCGCCCCTGTGCGTCGGTCACCAGGAGCTGGTTCTTGCGACGGGAGTCGAGCAGCTGCGCAGCCTGCGCCGCCAGCGCATCGGCCGTGATGGTCAACGGGGCCGTGGTCATGACATCGGCGACCCGCGCCGAGCGCACGTCGGCACCCCGTTCCAGCAAGCGGCGCAGATCACCGTCGGTGAAGATTCCGGCCAGACGAGAGCCGGCATCGACAACGGCCGTCATGCCCAGCTGTTTGCTGGATATCTCATGCAGCGCATCCATCACGCTCGCGCCGCGCGGCACGGTCGGAATGGCGGCGCCGGTACGCATGATGTCGGCCACCCGTATCAGCAGACGGCGCCCTAGCGCCCCGCCCGGGTGCGAGCGCGCGAAGTCCTGCGTGCCGAAGCCGCGCGCATCCAGGCAGGCGATGGCCAAGGCATCGCCAAGAGCCAGCATCGCGGTAGTCGATGAGGTCGGCGCCAGATTGAGCGGGCAGGCCTCGCGTTCGACACGGCAATCGAGATGGATGTCGGCCGCCTGGGCCAGCGCCGATTCGCTCGAGCCGGTAACGGCAACCAAGGGCGTACCCTCGCGCTTGAGGATGGGAACGATAGTCATCAATTCCGGTGACGATCCTGAATTCGAGAACGCCAGGAACACGTCGGCCGGCGTGATCATTCCCAGGTCGCCATGCGCCGCTTCGGCGGCGTGCACGAACATGGCGGGGGTACCGGTTGAGGCCAGGGTCGAGGCGATCTTGCGCCCGATGTGGCCGCTCTTGCCGATGCCACTGACAACCACCCGTCCGCGGCAGGCCAACAGCAGGTTCACCGCCTGCAGGAAAGCGCCGTCCAGGCGTGGGCCCAAGGCCGCGACCGCCTGCGCCTCGATTTCGATTACCGCGCGCGCGAGCGCCAGCGCCGACGCGCTGGCCTGCGGCAGGGCCCTGGAGTGCGCCGTATCGTCGGATAGAGGAGATTTGTTCATCACAAGATAGCAGACCAGCGATGATACTCTCGGGGATCTAAACCTTGGCATGGGAATTGCTATTCCCAATTTTGCCCAACTTTCCCGTCACGATGCAGTCACGATGCCCCAGCGGCCATACCTGATTCGCGCCCGCTCCTGCTGACCGCCGATGCCGACCGCGCTTGAATTGACCTTGCTCCTGCTGGCCACCTCCGTCATCGGCGTTGCCACGGTCCGGCTATTTCATCAGCCTCCGGTACTGGGCTACCTGATCGTCGGAATCGCGATCGGCCCGCACGCCCTGGCGTTGGCGCCCGACACCGCGGAGACGCGTCACCTCGCGGAGCTGGGAATCGTTTTCCTGATGTTCTCCATCGGCCTCGAGTTCTCCCTCGCGCGCCTGCGCAGCATGCGCAGCATCGTATTGGGACT
>OMSW01000294.1:0-523 GCA_900290295.1 Burkholderiales bacterium | reverse complement strand
TTGGCATCGGCATGGCCGGTACCTTTGCCTTGGGCGCCGCGCTGGCGATGTCCTCGACCGCAATATTGATGAAGCTCATGGTCGAGCGTATCGAACTAGACACCGATCATGGCCGCCGCATCGTCGGGGTGCTGCTGCTGCAGGACCTGGCGGTGGTGCCGCTGCTGGTCATCGTGCCGTCGCTGTCTTCGCCGCCGGGCGAAATGGGCGTGGCAATCGCGCTGGCCAGTGCCAAGGCGGCGCTATTGCTGGCGCTGCTTTTGCTGGGAGGTCGAAAACTGCTGCGCGCCTGGTTGCACCAGGTTGCCAGGCGCCGATCGCAGGAGCTGTTCATGCTGAACCTGCTCCTTCTCACCCTAGGACTGGCGTGGCTCGCCGATCAGTTCGGACTGTCCCCGGCCCTGGGCGCATTCGTGGCCGGAATGCTGCTTTCGGAGACCGAGTATCGGCACCAGGTGGAGGAAGACGTCAAGCCGTTTCGCGATGTCCTGTTGGGACTGTTCTTCGTGACGATCGGCATGGC
>OMSW01000157.1 GCA_900290295.1 Burkholderiales bacterium | reverse complement strand
TGAAGCTCCCGACCGGCAATTACACCGGACCCTACAATCCGCCCAACGGCCTGCCGGCCAGCAATCCGAACAGCACGACCGGGGGCCTGACGTACGATCGGGACAGCCTGCCGGGTTCTGGCAGCACCGATCTGCTCTTTGGCGCCTACCACGTCGGCGGGCTGACGCAGGACGGCAAGCTCGCCTACTTTACCCAGGCGCGGTTCCAAATGGCCATCATGGAGCGCGAGGGCGCAACCGGCACCTATCGGCCGGGAAACGAGTTCGACCTTGGCGCCGGGCTGACATACGCCCTGGGTGCCATGGGAAGTTTCAGCAATGTATCGCCGCTGGTGCAGCTCATCGCCACCGACCGGCACACCGATGGCGGCACCGCGTCCAGCCCCAGCAGCGGTTTCCGGCGTCTGATGGTTGCGCCCGGTATCGATCTGCGGGTCAAAAAGCTCAAAATCTACGCCGACGTCTCGCTTCCCCTCGTGGTCAACACCACCGTACCCGCCGCCACACCGGCCAACATTGCGGCCGGCGTCGTCGGCCAGTTAGTGCCGTCGGTAATCTGGCGCTTGCAGATCGGGTACGATTTCTGAACCATGAAGCAACGGGTCCTTATTGCGCTGGCGTGCTTGGCCTGTGCGGGCCGGCTCGCGGTGCCAGCCGTGGCCGCTGCGCCGGAGAATCCAACGCTCACGGCCAAGACGCTCGCAGGCGATGAATTCGATTTGACGGCGCTGCGCGGGCACGTCGTGCTGGTCCATTTCTGGGCCACCTGGTGCCCGCCGTGCATCAAGGAGATGCCGGCGCTTGAAACCTTCTACGAGCATTATCGTGCGCGCGGTGTCGAGGTGATCGCGATGAGCGAGGATCGCACCCGCGATATCGACCAAGTCCACCATATGATGCACCACATGAACATGAGCTATCCGGTGGCGATGGCGCACGAGGCAAGCCGCAACAGCTTCGGCGAGCAAAGCGCCCTGCCGGTCACTTTCGTTGTCGACGCCAAGGGCGTGTTACGCGCCGAGATGCGCCCCGATACGCAGCCGGTCACCGTAGAGAGCCTGGTTAAGACCGTCGAACCCTTGCTCGCCGCGCCGTAGCGGCCGGCGCCCGTTTAGCCGGCCTTTTTCACCAAACGCGGTTCGCGCAGCAGTTCCGCAAAACGCGCGCGAATCGAGGCCTCGATCCCGTCGGCATCGAGCCCCTCGGCGGCCAGCAGGTGCTGGTGCTCGCCGTGATCGACGAACCGGTCCGGCAGACCCAGGCGCAGCAGCGGGGTCGAGTACCGCATGCGCTCGAGCGCCTCGGCGCAGGCGCTTCCCGCGCCACCCTGCAGCACGTTTTCTTCGACGCTTACCAACGCGTCGTGCGTATCGGCCAGGCGACGCAGCAGGTCCAGGTCAAGCGGCTTTACAAAACGCATATCGGCCACGGTCGCATCGATTGCCGTCGCAGCAGCCGCAAGCGCCGGATGCAGCAGTGGCCCAAATGCCAAGATGGCGATGCGGCCACCAGCTCGTGCGCTCGATTCGCGTACCACCTCGCCGCGCCCGATCGGGATCGTTTCGAGCGTAGCCGCGACCGGCGCCCCGATCCCCGCGCCCCGCGGATAGCGCACCGCCGCCGGGCCGTTGTGGTGAAAGGCCGTGCTGAGCATTTTGCGGCAAAGGCCCTCGTCACTGGGCGTCATCACGACCATGTTCGGCACGCAGCGTAGGAAGGAAAGGTCGAAGACGCCGTGATGGGTCGCGCCGTCGGCACCGACCAGGCCACCGCGGTCGAGCGCAAACACGACCGGCAGGTTCTGCAGCGCGACGTCGTGTATGAGCTGGTCGTAGGCGCGCTGCAGGAACGTCGAGTAGATCGCAACGACCGGCTTGATGCCCTCGCAGGCCAAGCCGGCGGCAAACGTCACCGCATGCTGCTCGGCGATCCCGACGTCAAAATATCGATCGGGGTATTCGCGTTCGAATCGCACCATACCCGAACCCTCTCGCATCGCCGGTGTGATCCCAACCAGGCGCGCATCGGCGGCCGCCATGTCACACAGCCAGTCACCGAACACCTGCGTGTAGGTAGGCCGTGCCGAAGACGCCTTGCCGATGCCGACGTCGGGATCGAATTTTCCCGGCCCGTGGTAAAGGATCGGGTCGGCCTCCGCACGCGCATAGCCGTGCCCCTTGCGGGTGACCACGTGCAGAAACTGCGGCCCACGGAGCCCGCGCAGATTCTGCAGTGTCGGGATCAGCGAATCGAGATCGTGGCCGTCGATAGGCCCGATGTAATTGAACCCGAATTCCTCGAACATCGTGCCAGGAACCACCATTCCCTTGGCGTGTTCCTCGATTTTGCGGGCCAGCTCGAGCATAGGCGGCAGGTGCTTGAGCACCTGCTTGCCGGCGCTCTTGGCGGCCACGTAGAAACGCCCGCTCATAAGACGCGCCAAGTAACGGTTGAGCGCGCCGACCGCGGGCGAAATCGACATGTCGTTGTCGTTGAGGACCACCAGCAGCCGTACATCCTCGGCAATGCCGGCATTGTTGAGCGCCTCGAACGCCATACCCGCCGACATGGCACCGTCGCCAATCACCGCGATGCTGTGGCGCGATTCACCGCGGCTGCGCGCTGCCACGGCCATTCCGAGTGCGGCCGAGATAGAGGTCGACGAGTGCGCGGTCCCGAAGGCGTCGTACGGCGATTCCAGGCGGCGCGGAAAGCCGGAGATACCGCCTTGTTGCCGTAGCGATTGCATCGCTTCGCGACGGCCGGTCAGGATCTTATGCGCATAGGTCTGGTGGCCCACGTCCCAGACGATGCGATCACCGGGAGTATCAAACACGTAATGCAGGGCCACCGCCAACTCGACCGTGCCGAGATTGGAGCTCAGATGCCCGCCCGTGCTGGCCACCGAGCGCAGCAGGAAGTCGCGCAATTCGTCGGCCAGAGGACGCAGTTGCGCGCGATCCAGGCGGCGCAGGTCGGCCGGCGAGTCGATTAGCGGCAACAGCTTCTGAGGCGGCAGAGGGTTCATTAAATGGCGGCGCCTTCCAAGCTCAGCTACGCCGGGCAACGATCAGATCGGCAAGCTGCACCAGCCGGCTCGCTCGCCCGTACGCCAACCCGGATTCTCGCAAAGCAGCGCGAGCCGATTCACCCAATTGCGCGGCGCGTTCCTTGGCGGCCGCCAATCCCAGCACGGAGACGTATGTCGCTTTGTTCTGGGCCTCGTCCTTGCCAGCGGTCTTGCCCAACTCGGCAGAACTCGCCTCCACGTCCAGGATATCGTCGACGATCTGGAACGCTAGGCCGATTGCCTCGCCATAGCGCTCGAGCGCCAGCAGCGCCGGTGCATCCAAGCGCCCGGCACGCGCTCCCATGAGCACCGACGCACGCAGCAGTGCGCCGGTCTTCATACGGTGCATCCGCTCGAGTTGCAAGGGATCGAGGGCGCGGCCAAGGGCGTCCAGATCAATGGCCTGACCGCCGCACATGCCATCGGTTCCAGCCGCCCGCGCAAGCTCATGGATCAAGTCCAGGCGGGCCACAGCACTCAATGGCGCCTCGGCCAGAATGCGAAACGCCTCGGCCTGCAAGGCATCGCCCGCGAGCATGGCCGTGGCCTCGTCAAAAGCAACGTGCACGGTAGGTTTGCCCCGGCGCAACACGTCGTTGTCCATGCAGGGCATGTCGTCATGAACCAGGGAATACGCATGGACATACTCTACGGCCAGGGCCACGTGATCCACGGCGGCAAGCTCGGCTTGCGCCAATTCTCCTGCCGCATAGGCAAGCAGGGGTCGAATGCGTTTGCCCCCGTCCAGGACCGCGTAGTGCATGGCTCGATGAAGCCGCTGTGGTTCCCGCGTTACGGCCGGCAAGCGGCTGGTGGCCTGCGCCTCGAATCGGTCCTGGCGCTCGCGCATCCACTGCGCCAGTGATTGCGCCGCGCTGGTTTGCGCGCCCGCCGACCCCGCGTCAGCAGCGGCATCGGCGACAAACCGGCTGCCAGACACCGCGTTCACGGCTCGGTACCCCGCAGCTCGTCCGGATTCAAGGTCTTCAACACGTCGTTGTCGAGTTTGCGGATCTCTTGTTCGGCAGCGCTCAGCCGAACCTGGCAGTAGCGTGCCAATTCGGCACCGCGTCGATAGGCAGCAATGGAATCGTCTAGGCCCAACTCGCCCGATTCCATCTTGCGCACCAAGCCGTCGAGTTCATCGAGCGCCTGCTCGAAGCTCAGTTCCTCCGGGGCCTTGGCATCAGCTGCTTTTTTCATGCGAGCCCACGATAGGTCGTACCAGGGAAAATTTGAACAATCGGCCCACCAATGGGCCAGATGACGCATCAAAAGCCGCGCCCGAGCCTCATTCTAACGGTTCGAAGGAATCCCGGCCGATGCGAACCGCAGCCAGGGACGGGGCCCGGAGCGATCCGGCAGGGGCCGCGCGTACACTTCCCGCTGGACAGTCCGGGGGCGTTGCACGGGCCTGCAGCAATCATGAAATCGCGTGTGAAGCCTGTTGAATCGGGGTGGGACGCACTGATCGATGTCGCGGCTTTGCGCGGCCTCCTGGACACGCCAGGGGTCCGCATCCTCGACTGCCGCCACGACATCGCCCGACCCGATCTGGGCCAGGAGCAGTACGGGCAGGGGCATATTCCGGGAGCGGTCTTCGCGCGCCTGGATCGCGACCTTTCCGGCGCCAAAACCGGCCGAAATGGTCGCCACCCCCTTCCGGAGCCCTCTGCGCTTGCTGCGCGCCTGCGCGCCTGGGGGATCGGATCGACCGACCAGATCGTCGCCTACGATGCCAGCGAGGGCTCCTATGCGGCGCGCGCATGGTGGCTATTGCGCTGGCTGGGGCACAGCAAGGTCGCCGTCCTTGACGGCGGCTGGACGGCCTGGGTCGCTGCCGGCTGCCCCGTCAGCGAACAGGTGCCGACCCCGCAGCCCGGTGATTTCACGGTGCGCTCCAGCCTTCAGGCCGTGGACTCGGTGGATGTCGTTGCCGCCCGGTCCGCAACCACAGGAGCGGAGGCACCGACCCTGCTCATCGATGCGCGCGCGCCAGACCGATACGAAGGCCGCAATGAGACGGTCGACCCGGTTGCCGGCCATATACCCGGCGCCATCAACCGCTACTGGAAGCAGAACCTGGGAGAGGACGGATGCTTCAAGTCAGCGGCGCAGCTGCGGTCAGAATACCAGGCGATCCTTGCCGGCCGGGCGCCCGATCAGGTTACCGTCCAGTGCGGCTCCGGGGTCACGGCCTGTCACGATTTGTTGGCCCTGCACGTGGCGGGACTGGCCGGTGCCGCCTTGTTTCCCGGTTCCTGGAGTCAATGGGTGGCAGATCCGTCGCGCCCGGTGGCGCTCGGCGCAACACCGTAGCCGACCACGTTGTCGTACGAACTAGCTATCCAAGCGCATCGCCAGCAAGGCGATCACCACACCGAGAAAGACGAAACCGACCTCCGGAAGCGATTGGCGCAGCGACGAGCGCCGCATCAATTCGGGCAGTAGATCCGAGAGTGCGATGTAGATGAAACTCGCGGCGGCGATCGCCAGCGCGTAGGGCAGTAGCGCCTGCATCAACTCGAGCACGAAATAGCCGATGCATCCTCCCAGAACCGCCGAAAACCCTGACAGCAGCATGAACAGGAACGAGCGTCGCCGGGAAAAGCCGGCATTGAGCAAAATCATGAAGTCACCGATCTCGTGCGGAATCTCGTGCGCCAGCACCGCCAGCGCGGTCACCATCCCCGCCCGCGCATTGACCAGGAACGCGGCGGCGATCACGACGCCGTCCGTGAAATTGTGCAGGGCATCCGCGATCAATATCGGGTAGGCGCCGCGTCCGGCCTCGTGCGCATCGTGGCCCCGGCCATGATCATGGCCATCGCCTTCGTAGTGGTGCGTATGGTGAATCAGGGTCATCTTCTCGAGAACGAACAAACTGAGGATTCCGACCAGAACCGTCCATCCGAGCGCGGTCGGAGCTATGCCCCGCTCCAAGGCCTCCGGAACGATATGCACCAGCGCGGTCGCCAGCAGCAATCCAATCGACACGTGCACCAGTCGATCGACCAGGCCCGAGAGCCAGCGAAAGCTGAGCATGGCGGCCAGTGTCAACGAAACCACGGTCGACGCGAGGTTCGCGACGATGATGAACAGCAGCAACATCAGTGTGCCTCATCCCAGTTCTCTCCTACACCGACGTCCACTTCGAGCGGTACCTTCCACTGCACCACACCCGTCATGAGCGCCGGTATGGCCGCGCGCACGGGGTCGATCTCGCCCGCGGGAACCTCGAAGACCAGCTCGTCATGCACCTGCATCACGAGCCGGGTCGACAGCCGCTCGCGCGCCAGCCAACGGTCGGCCGCGATCATCGCCAGCTTGATCAGATCGGCGGCAGTTCCCTGCATCGGCGCATTAATGGCGGCCCGCTCGGCCGCCTGGCGGCGCGGCCCGTTGGGACCATTGATATCGGCCAGCCAGAGGCGCCGGCCGAATACGGTCTGCACGTAGCCCAGCTGGCGAGCGCTGACACGCGTCGACTCCATGTAGCGGGCGACACCGGGGTAGCGTGCGAAATAGCGATCGATATAGAGCTTGGCGGCATCCTTGGAGATCCCCAGGTTGGCCGCCAGCCCAAACGAACTCATGCCGTACATCAATCCGAAATTGATGACCTTCGCGGTACGGCGCTGGTCGTCGGTAACCGCGTCGGGCGCAACGCCGAACACCTCGGCCGCGGTCGCACGGTGCACATCGTCGCCGCGCTCAAACGCCGCGACCAATCCGGCATCGCCGCAGATGTGCGCCATGATGCGCAACTCGATCTGCGAGTAGTCGGCCGATACGATACGCGAGCCCGGCGGCGCGATGAATGCCTCGCGGATGCGCCGTCCCTCGGCGGTACGCACGGGGATGTTCTGCAGGTTCGGGTCCGACGACGCCAGGCGACCGGTGATCGCGATCGCNNNCGCAGCTTGGACAGCGCGCGATGTTCCAGCAGCGTCTTTGGCAGCGGGTAATCGGCCGCAAGCTTCTCGAGCACCTCCTCGTCGGTGCTCGGGGTCCCGGTGGCGGTCTTCTTGCGCACCGGCAAGCCGAGCCGGCCAAAAAGGATGTCCCCGACCTGCTTCGGGGATGACAGGTTGAAGGTTTGTCCCGCCAACTCGTAGGCGTCGCGCTCGAGCTGCACGATGCGCGCGCCGAGTTCGCGGCTCTGGTTCTTCAGCCTTTCCGGATCGACCAATACACCGGTGCGCTCCATCGTGAACAACACCTTGGATACCGGAATTTCGATCGATTCATAGATGTACCGGGATCCGGGATCGGCGGCCAACTTGGGCCAAAGCACGTCATGCACGGCAAGCGTGACCTCGGCATCCTCGCCGGCGTATTCGGTCGCCTGGTCGAGCGCGACCTGGTCAAAGCCGATTTGCTTTGCGCCCTTGCCGCAGACTTGCTCATAGGAAATCGTCTCGCGCCCCAGGTGGCGTGCCGCCAAGGATCCGAGATCGTGCGTCCGATGGGATTCGATCACGTACGACTGCAGCAGGGTGTCGTGCGCAATGCCGGCCAGCCGCACGCCCGCGTTGGCAAATACATGTGCATCGTACTTGCAATGCTGCCCCAGCTTTGCGCACGCCTCGTTCTGCAACCAGGGACGCAGTCGCTCGAGCACCTCCGACCGATCGAGTTGCCCCGGTGCGCCCGGGTAACGGTGTCCCAGGGGGATATAGCAGGCCTCGCCCTCGCGCACGCACAGCGAGATGCCCACCAGCTCTGCCACCATCGGGTCGAGCGAGGTCGTTTCGGTATCGATGCTGGTCAATTCGGCGACCGAAATGCGTGCCAGCCATGCCGCGAGCTGTTCTTGTGCGAGCACGCACTCATAGGAAATCGCGGCTGCCCTGCCGCTTTGCCTTTCCGATTCGGGATGCGGCAGCGGTGCATCGTTGGCCGAGGTCGGGGGCGGCTGCTCGAGGGACGGCGCCGGACCGACGGGACCAACCGCGGGAAAGGTCGCGTCGAAATCGCGCTGCCAGCCACGAAATTCACAGCGCGCGAAAATCTCGCGCAGCTTTTCCCGATCCGGCAATCGAACCTGCAACGGATCGAGGGATTGCATTTGCGGTCCGAGATCCAGATCCGTGCGCACCGTGACCAGGACACGGGCTGTTGGCAGCCAGGTCAGGGCCTGGCGCAATTTCTCGCCGGCCAAGCCGCCGATTGCCGCCGAATGCGCTACCACCTCGTCCAGTGAACCGTACTGCTGCAGCCATTTTGCCGCGGTCTTCGGTCCGACCTTTTCCACGCCCGGGACATTGTCGACCGGATCGCCAACCAGGGCCAGATAGTCGACGACTTGCTCCGGGGCGACACCAAATTTCTCGATCACCTGCGCGCGGTCCAGACGTCGCGGGGGACCGCCATCGCGACTCATGGTATCGATCAGCTGCACCGAATCGCCGACCAGCTGTGTCAGATCCTTGTCACCGGTGGCGATCACCGTGCGCAGACCCTGTGATTGCGCCCGAACTGCCAGGGTTCCGATTACATCGTCGGCCTCAACGCCGCCGATCTGCAGGATCGGCCAACCCAATGCCACGGTCGCCTCGTGAATCGTCGGGATCTGCGCCGCCAGTTCGCTCGGCATCGGGGGGCGATGAGCCTTGTATTCGGGAAATAGCTCGTCGCGAAAGGTCTTACCCTTGGCGTCGAAAACGCAGGCGCAGTAGTCGCAGGGAACCGCAACACGCAAGGTGCGTAGCATGCTGATAAAGCCGCGTACCGCGCCGGTCGGTTCCCCGCCGGAAGTGCGAAGATCAGGCATGGCGTGGAATGCACGGTACAAATATCCCGTGCCGTCCACGAGCAATAGTGTTTTCATAGGAGTATTCGATGCTCGACCACCAGAAAAATATCCCGACACTGCGCGCCATCACTGCGCAGGAGCAGGCAACCAAGGTAAAGGCACGTGAATCGTGGCACCTTTGGGGCATTATCTCGGAGTTCGTAGAAGCCGCGGAACGCCTGGCCGACGTCCGACCGGCGGTTTCCATTTTCGGCAGCGCGCGCCTGACGCCGGACTCCCCCTTGTACCAGCAAACCGTGGCCATCGCACGCTCGCTGTCCGACGCCGGATTCGCCGTGATCAGCGGAGGCGGGCCGGGCGTCATGGAAGCGGCCAATCGTGGCGCCTTTGCCGGCCGATCTCCCAGTGTGGGCTTGAATATCGAGCTGCCCTTCGAGCAGCATGGCAACGAGTTCCAGGACATTTCATTGCGGTTTCGCCATTTTTTCGCGCGCAAAGTTGCCTTCGTCAAGTACGCCAGCGCCTACGTGGTCATGCCCGGCGGTTTTGGCACGCTCGACGAATTGACAGAGGCGCTGACCCTCATTCAAACCGGCATGGGCCGACAGATCCCGATCATCCTGTTCGGCGGCGCGTTCTGGGGTGGTTTACTCCAATGGATGCGCGAGCGCCTTGTGGCCGATGGCATGATCGCCGCCTCGGACATGAACCTGATGCAGCTTGTGGATGACGCCGCCGTCGTGGCGGAGAAAATCTTCGATTTCTATGAACAGCGTGGCTTTGCGCAAGGCGGGGACGAACGCGAGCAACTGCTCTATCTATAGGCGCTCGCCCATGTGAACGCACTGCCGCACGGCCGTCTCCGGCCGCCATTGCAGCCCAGTGACGATAAAATGGTGGCCGAGCACGCGGCTGCCGCACCGTTCGGCTCGCAAATTAGCCGTAGCCACCGCGCGACATGGTATCGAGTTCCCTTGCCAAATGGCCGTATTCACCGCCCTGAAGCACGAAGAAGTCCTTGCGCTGCTCAACCGCTATCCGCTCGGGGCATTGCTCGATATCAAAGGCGTCTCCAGCGGAATCGAAAATTCCAACTTTTTCCTGACCACCGGGACTGGCCGCTACGTGCTCACCATCTTTGAGCGCCTGGAGTTCTCGCAGTTGCCGTTTTACCTGGGGTTGATGAAACACCTGGCGGCCCATCAACTTCCGGTCCCCGAACCCTTCGAAACCAAGGAGCACACGCTCTTTACCCAGATCCGCGGCAAGCCGGTCGCCATTGTCGCTCGCCTGCCCGGCAGGGCAATCGAGTCTCCGGCTCCGGACCAATGCGCATTGGTGGGGCAATTCCTGGCGCGCATGCATCTGGCAGCGCGTGACTATCCGGTCTTTCAGCCCAATCTGCGCGGCATAGGCTGGTGGAAGCATGCGACCGGATCCCTGGAGCCCTTTCTGACCGACGAAGTCCTGCACAATCTGGTCGAGGAAGTCATCTACCAGGACGGTGTCAACCGCAGTAGCGATTTCGAAAAACTGCCGGCCGGGCCCATCCATGGCGACTTGTTTCGCGACAACGTCTTGTTCGATGGCGATAAGATCGGTGGCGTAATCGACTTTTATTTTGCGGCCTGCGGTCCCTGGTTGTTCGACCTGGCCATTACGGTAAACGACTGGTGTGTCGATCTGGACAGCGGTGCATTCGACCATGAGAAGGCGGCATCGCTGCTGCGCGCCTACCACGCCGTGCGGCCGCTGCAGGAACAGGAGCATGTGTACTGGGGAGCCATGCTGCGCGGCGCGGCGTTGCGATTCTGGATTTCCCGCTTGTACGACCTATACCTGCCGCGGCCGGCAGCTGTGCTGCAACCGCATGATCCGAGTCGCTTTGAACGCATGCTCAAATTGCGTGTGCGCGAACGCGACCTTCCCTGGCTCTAGGAAGCAATGGCCGAACTGAGTATTCGAACTCGAAATGCCGCCGCCGGCTTGGCGTGGGTACGCGCCGGCATGCGCCTCTTCGCCCGCCGGCCGCTGGTGATTGTCGTGCTGGTTGCATTAGGTCCCATGTTGATATGGAGCCTGGGTCTGGTGCCCATTGTCGGCACGCCGTTCGCGCTGATCCTGGTTCCGGCGATTTCGATCGGTATGCTTTCGGTCTGCCGCACGGTCGACGAGGGTGCCATGCCCGGATTGGCGAGCTATACCGCCGCCCTGCGCGATCCGGTCGCCCGGCTCCGGTTGCTGAAGATCGGGGTCTACTACGCTCTCGTCGTCGGTGCCCTGGTAACCGCGATGTCCTTCCTGCCGGATGGTTCCAGCGCACCGTCCGGGACCTCACCGCCGCCGGGGGCCTCCGGGCCCGCAGAAACCTCGCCGGCGCCGTCTGGCGGTCCCGTGCCAGAAGTCCCGGACCTGGCACTGACACCGACGCGCCTGGTACTGTTCCTGGCCAGCCTTGTGATCTGGGTACCGCTGCAGATGACCGTCTGGTTTGCGCCGGCCCTCGTCGCCTGGCACCAAATGCCGGCACGCAAAGCTTTGTTCTTTAGCTTCTTCGCCTGCTGGCGCAATCGCGCCCCGATGCTCGTGTATTTGTTGGCGCTGCTCGGTCTGGTCTTCCTGGCGGTAATTGCCCTTGCAGCGCTGATCGGCGCGCTAAACGCCAAGGAGACCTTTGCCCAGTACCTGCTCGCCCCGCTGCCCTTGTTGCTCCTAGCCATCACCCAGACTTCGACGCTGGCGATGTACCGGGACGTCGTCGACGATGGCTCGAACCTGCGCCGCATAGCCGCCGACGAGCAGGAGCCGAGTGCGCCAGCGTAATGCGCCGTTCGGGACGCTAGACGCTGGTCTGGAGCTTGGCCACCGAGAGCAGCAGTTCCTTGACGCCAAAGGCGCCGAAATTGATCTGTGCGCGCGCGTCGTTGCCCGACCCCTGCAGGCGCACAATGACGCCCTCGCCAAACTTGGCATGGCGCACACCCTGCCCAATCCGCAAGCCGCGACCTTCGTCGGCGACCGAGCTTGCTCCCGCAACGCTGCCGGCCCGTGCCATCGGCCAATCGATCTGCGGCGACCCGGCGCCACGCCCACCGTGGATTGCCGCCTCCATGGAGGTTGCAAATCCAGCACGCAATCGTGGTGTAAGCGCCCTGATCGCTTTGGCCGGCAGCTCGTCGACAAACCGCGAGCGCAAGCCGTACCGTGTCTGACCATGCAACATCCGGCTCTGGGCAAAACTCAGGTTCAGTCGCCTGCGCGCGCGCGTTATAGCCACATACATAAGACGCCGCTCCTCCTCCAAGCCATCGGCCTCGCTAAGGCTGTTTTCGTGGGGGAACAGCCCTTCTTCGAGTCCCGTCAGGAACACGGTATCGAACTCCAGCCCTTTGGCCGCATGCACGCTCATCAACTGCAGCGCCTCCTGCCCGACTTCGGCCTGGTTGTCACCAGCCTCGAGCGCCGCGTGCGCCAAAAAGGAATGCAGCACGGCCTGACGCGCGCCGGCGGGTGGCTCGGCGCCCGATGCATCCGTCGCCACCGGCAACCCGGCGCCCGTGTCGGGATCTTGTTCCAGCACGAATCCGGCCGCCGCGTTGACCAGTTCGGCTAGGTTCTCCACGCGGTCGGCGCCGTCCCTTTCGCTGCGGTAGTGGGCATTCAAGCCACTGCGCTCAAGCGTTTCGTGCACAAGTTCCGACAGGCTCAATCCCGCTGCGGCTTCGCGCAAAGTGGCGATCAGGTTTGCGAACTGCGCAAGGCTGGTCCCGGCGCGACCGCCGACTGCAGCGACGGCGCCGAACAGGCTTGTGGCGGCCTCGCGCGAGGCCTGCTGCAGCTGCTCCAGGCTACGCGCACCGATTCCCCTCGGGGGAAAATTGACAACGCGGGAAAAGGACACGTCGTCGTCGGAATTGGCGACCAGGCGCAGGTAGGCCAGGGCATGCTTGACCTCGGCGCGCTCGAAAAACCGCAGGCCCCCATAGACGCGATAGGCGAGTCCGGCATTGAAGAGCGCATGCTCGATCACGCGCGATTGCGCATTGGATCGGTACAGGATCGCGACATCGAGCAAGCGCGCACCTTGTCGATGCAGACCGCGCACCTCTTCCACGATCCACGCCGCTTCCAGGCCATCGGATCCGGCCTCGAACAGTTGCAGCTTTTCGCCGGGCCCCGCCTCCGTCCACAGGCGCTTTCCCATGCGGCGCGCGTTGTTGCCAATGAGCTGATTGGCCGCATCGAGGATGTGGCCGTGCGAGCGGTAGTTTTGTTCCAGCTTGATCAGGTGAGAAACGTCGAATTCACGCTGAAAATCGGACATGTTGCCGACGTTGGCTCCGCGAAAGCGATAGATCGACTGATCATCGTCGCCGACGGCGAAGATCGGATTCGTCTTTCCCGCCAGCAATTTCAGCCATCGGTACTGCAGTGAATTGGTGTCCTGGAACTCGTCAACCAGAATATGGCGAAATCGCTCCTGGTAGTGTTCCCGCAAGGATTCGTGCCGAGTAAGCAGTTCGACGCTACGCAGCAGCAATTCGGCAAAATCGACGCTGCCTTCCCGCTGACACTGCGCGTCATAGGCGGCAAAGAGCTCGATCCAGCGCCGATCGTGTCCGGTGGCGGACATATCGGAGGCGCGGCGGCCCGACTCCTTGGCGCTGTTGATGAAGAACTGCACATCGCGCGGCGGACAGCGATCCTCATCAACATTGGCGGTCTTGATCAATCGCTTGATCGAGGACAACTGGTCCTGCACATCGAGAATCTGGAACGTCTGGGGCAGGTTGGCGTCCCGGTGATGCGCGCGCAGCAAGCGGTTGCACAGGCCGTGAAAGGTTCCGACCCACATGCCGCGCAGGTTGATCGGCAACATCGACTCTATGCGGGCGAGCATTTCCCGGGCCGCCTTGTTCGTAAAGGTGACCGCCAGCACGCCGGCAGGCCCGACGCGGCCGGACTGGATCAGCCACGCGATGCGCGTGGTCAAGACGCGTGTCTTGCCGCTGCCGGCCCCGGCCAGGATCAGCGCCGGCTCGTCGGGCAAGGTCACCGCGGCACGCTGCTGCGGATTGAGATCGTCGAGAAGGTTCATCAGGATCGCCACTATACCGACGCATATAATGGGCGTCTGTCATGCAGGAAAAATACCTCCCCAAGGATGTCGAGGCCCAGGCACAGGCGCACTGGCGCGCGATTGACGCACACACGTCGATCGAAAACGACCCCCGCTTCCCCAAGGGAAAGTTCTACGCCTGCTCGATGCTGCCCTATCCCAGCGGCAAGCTGCACATGGGGCATGTACGCAACTACACCATCAACGACGTGATGGTTCGCCAGCTGCGCATGCGCGGCTACAACGTGCTGATGCCCATGGGCTGGGACGCCTTTGGCCTGCCGGCCGAAAACGCCGCGATCGAAAAGGGCATCGCGCCGGCGCGCTGGACCTACGACAACATCGCGGAAATGAAGGCCCAGATGGAGCCGCTGGGCTTTGCCTTTGACTGGACGCGCGAGCTTGCGACCTGCACGCCGGATTATTACCGCTGGAACCAGTGGATATTCCTGCGCATGCTGGAAAAGGGCATCGCCTACCGCAGGACCCAGCTCGTCAACTGGGATCCCGTGGATCAGACCGTGCTGGCCAACGAGCAGGTCATCGAGGGCCGTGGCTGGCGCTCGGGCGCCCCGGTGCAACGGCGAGAGATTCCGGGTTACTACCTGGCCATCACGCGCTACGCCGATGAGCTGCTCGAGCGGCTCGCGGGCCTGGACGGCTGGCCCTCGCAGGTGCGCGCCATGCAGGAAAACTGGATCGGGCGCAGCACCGGGGTCAATTTCGGGTTCCCGTACGATCTGGACGGCGCGCAATCGACGCTTCGGGTGTATACGACCCGCGCCGACACCATCATGGGTGTGACCTTCGTCGCGATCGCGGCCGAACATCCCTTGGCCACGCGCCTGGCTCGGGACCGACCGGCGCTGGCGCAGTTTGTCGAGGAATGCCGTCGCGGTGCCGTTGCCGAAGCCGAACTCGCAACCCTGGAAAAGCGCGGCGTGGCCACCGGGTTCTTCGTGCGTCATCCGCTTACGAGCGAACCGATAGAAGTCTGGGTGGGCAACTACGTGCTCATCGGTTACGGCGAAGGCGCGGTAATGGGCGTCCCGGCGCACGACGAGCGCGATTTTGCCTTCGCGCACAAGTATGGCCTGCCGATCAAGCCGGTGATCGCCGCGCCGGGCCGAGCGTTCTCGATCGACGCCTGGGAGCCTTGGTACGCGGACAAGCAGGGCGGCGTATGCATCAATTCGGGCAAGTACGACGGCATGGGGCACGCCGCCGCGGTCGCCGCAATTGCGAGCGACCTGCAGGCGCTGGGACTGGGTACCATCCAGACCCAGTATCGCCTGCGCGATTGGAGTATTTCCCGGCAGCGCTATTGGGGCACGCCGATCCCGATCATCCACTGCGAGCAATGCGGACCGGTGCCGGTGCCGGATGCCGATCTGCCGGTCGTTCTTCCCGAGGATCTGATTCCCGACGGCAGCGGCAATCCGCTGAATCGGTGCGAGGCCTTCTTGCATTGCGCCTGCCCGGCTTGCGGCCGCCCGGCACGGCGCGAAACCGACACGATGGACACCTTTGTCGATTCGTCGTGGTACTTCCTGCGGTACTGCTCGCCGGGATCGTCCTCGAGCATGATCGATGCGCGCAGCCGTTACTGGATGCCGATGGACCAGTACATCGGCGGCATCGAGCACGCGGTACTGCACCTGCTGTACGCGCGTTTCTGGACGCGGGTCATGCGCGACCTTGGGCTGGTCGCGTTCGACGAGCCATTCCAGCGCTTTTTTGCCCAGGGGATGCTGCTCAACGATTGCTTTTACCGGGAGGATGAATCCGGCCGCCGGCGCTGGTTCTATCCGACCGAGGTGGAATTGCGCAGCGACGATCGCGGTCGCGTCGTCGGCGCCGTGGCCCGTGAAGACGGCAAACCCGTCATACTTGGTGGCGTCGAAAAGATGTCCAAGAGCAAGAATAACGTCGTCGAACCACGCGACATCATCGCCCGCTTCGGTGCGGACACGGCCCGGGCGTTTGTCATGTTCGCCGGACCGCCGGACCAAAGCGCGGCCTGGTCGGATGCTGGCGCCGAAGGAACACACCGGTTCCTGCGCCGGCTCTGGTCGTTTGTCCATTGCGTTCGCGACCGACCCAATGCCGGCGCCGGCTTCGATGCCCGGCTGGCGCAGGCGCGCTTTGACCTGCATCGGCTGTTGGGACAAATCAACTACGACTACGAGCGCCTGCAATACAACACGGTAGTGTCCGGGGCGATGAAGCTGCTCAACTTGCTCGAATCGGCGCAGCGGTCGGCCGGCTCCGACGGCTTTATCGACGAGGGGCTGAACATCTTGCTGCGGGTGCTCTATCCGGTCGCGCCCCATATTGCCCAGGTGCTGTGGAGCGTCCTGGGTCTGGACGCACGCCATGGCGAGCTCGTCTACACGGCGTGGCCCGAGCCGGATCCGGCGGCGCTGCAGCGCGAACTGATCGAGCTTGTCGTTCAAGTCAACGGCAAGCTGCGCGGTTCGATTCGCGTGGCCGTTGATGCGAGCCGTGAAACCATCGAGGCAACCGTTTCGGCGGACGCAGGGCTCGCAAAATACATCGTTACGCCGCCCAAGAAAGTCGTGGTCGTGCCCGGGAAACTGGTCAATGTGGTCATCTAGGCCGAGGGATCGCGTCGGTCCGGCGATTGGCATCGGCGCCGTGCTGGGCCCGAGCTTGCTGGTTCTTTGCCTCGGTGCCTGCGGCTTCACCTTGCGCGGCACCCAACAGCTGCCGTTTGCCACGATCTACCTGAACTTTCCGCCCAATTCGCCGCTGGGCACCGAGCTGGCGCGCAACATCCGCACCGGCACCAGCACGCAGATCGAAACCAATGCCACGAAGGCAGCCGCGGCGCTCGATTTGATCGGCGAGAACCGCGACCGCCAGGTGCTCACGCTCGACGCACAGGGCCGTGCGATCGAATACACGCTGCGTGACCGCCTGCGGTTCCGCCTGCGCGACGCCCAGGGACGAGAGGTCATCGAGCCGACCGAACTACAAGTGCAGCGCCAGATCTCGTACAACGACTCGCAGCGCCTGTCCAAGGAAACGGAGGAGGCCATGCTGTACCGCGACATGCAGACCGACCTCGTGCAGCAGCTGCTGCGGCGCGTTGCAGCGGCAAAGCCATATGCAGCTACGGATTGACCAACTCGGACAGCACCTGGAACGCGGCCGCCTCGCGCGCTGCTACGTCCTTGCCGGTGACGAGGCCCTGCTTAGCTCGGAAGCGCAGGACGCGATCCGCGCCGCGGCGCGCGCACAAGGCTATTCCGAGCGCCAGGTGCTGCACGCCGATGCCCGCATGGACTGGTCGGTGCTGGACCAGGTGGCCACCGGCCTGTCGCTGTTTTCGCGCCGGCGCCTGCTCGAGATCCGCCTGCCATCGGGTAAACCGGGCAAAGCCGGCTCCGAATCGCTCCAGGTGCACGCCCGACGCGACGACGAGGATATGCTCACGATGATCAGCCTGCCCAAGCTCGATCGCGCCACCCGCAATTCCGCATGGGCCAGCGCGCTGCAGTCGGCGGGAGTCTGGATCGATATCGCCACGATTGCGCGCGATCGCCTGCCGGATTGGATCTCGGCCCGCCTCGGCCGACAGCAGCAATCGACCACCCGTGCCGCTTTGGAGCTCCTGGCCGACCGGGTCGAGGGAAACCTGCTTGCCGCACACCAGGAGATCGCCAAACTGCATTTGCTGTATGGTCCGGGTGAACTGAGCCTGGAGCAGATCCGATCGGCCATCTTTGATGTGGCCCGCTTTGATATTGCCGCGCTGCCCGCAGCAATGCTCGCCGAGGACAAGTCGCGCATCGTCCGGCTGCTTGCCGGCCTTCAGGCCGAGGGCGAGCCGCTGCCGCTGCTGCTCTGGATGGTGTCCGAGGAACTGCGCAACTTGTTGCGTCTGCAGCAAGCGGTTGCGGCCGGAAGACCCTTCGCCAGTGCCGTGCGCAGCGTGCGTCTGAGCTCGCCGCCTGCCCTGGTGGAGCGGGCACTGCCGCGCGTAACAGCGGCCCGACTAGCCGACCTGCTCGCGCGCTGCGCTGAGCTGGATCGACTTGCCAAGGGTCTGCATCTTGCCGATCGTGACGACGATCCTTGGTTAGAATTGACCGATCTGGCCCTTGGCCTGCAAGCGGCCTGAATAGCGCGCTGTCGAGGTGGACTTCATGAATGCATCGATCGCTCGTCCCAGCACGGCCTCGGCCGCGAACGCGATCGACAACATCGCCGGCTACGTTCGCGCAGTTTGCCAGGCGGCGCGCGCTGCTTCGGCATCCCTCGGACGCGCCCCAACGGCGGTCAAGGACCGGTGCCTGACGAACCTTGCAACGGCCATCCGCTCGCGCCGCGACGAGATCGCGCGGGCCAATGCCGCTGACGTCGCTCGGGCCCGCGCCGGCGGGCTCGATAGCGCCGCGCTCGATCGCCTGACGCTCTCCGAATCGACGATCGAGGCGATGGCAGCAGGGGTCGATCAGATCGCGCGGCTGGCCGATCCGATCGGCGCGATCATAGACCTGCGACCGATGCCATCGGGTATTTCCGTCGGCCGCATGCGGGTTCCGCTTGGGGTCATCGGCATTATTTACGAGAGCCGTCCCAACGTCACCATCGACGCGGCCGCGCTGTGCCTGAAAAGCGGCAATGCCACCGTTTTGCGCGGTGGTTCCGAAGCGATCGAGTCCAATCGGGCACTGGCACAAATCGTGGGCGACGCGCTCGAATCCGTCCAGCTGCCGCGCACAGCGGTGCAGTTGATCGACACCACGGACCGAGCTGCGGTCGGCCACATGGTCACGCTGCCCGACCTGATCGACGTCATCGTGCCGCGTGGCGGGCGCAGCCTCATCGAGCGTCTGATGCGCGAAAGCCGCGTGCCGATGATCAAGCACCTGGACGGCATCTGCCATGTGTACATCGACGAATCGGCCGACCTGCAGCAGGCGCTACGAATTGCGGACAACGCCAAGACGCAACGCTATGGAACCTGCAATACGATGGAGACCTTGCTGGTTGCTATCGGCATTGCCCCTGAGGTCCTGCCGCAACTGGGGCATATTTACGCAGCCAGGGATGTCGAATTGCGCTGCTGCCCGCGGTCGCTGGCGATCCTCGCCCAGGCCGGCCTTACTCAGCTTCGGCCGGCCAACGAACAGGACTGGAGCACCGAGTACTTGGCACCCATACTGTCGATCCGCGTCGTTGCCGATCTCGATGCGGCGATTGAGCACATAAATACGTACGGCAGCCACCACACGGATGCCATAGTGACCGCGCACCATGCCAACGCGATGCGCTTCCTGCGCGAGGTCGATTCGGCCTCGGTCATGATCAACGCATCGACACGCTTTGCCGACGGCTTCGAATACGGACTGGGCGCCGAGATCGGTATCAGCAACGATAAGCTCCACGCGCGCGGACCGGTCGGCCTCGAAGGCCTGACCTCGCTGAAATACGTTGTCTTCGGCAACGGCCAGATCCGCAGTTAAGCGGCATGCTCTGGATCAAGACGCTGCACGTCTTTTTCGTGATCGGTTGGTTCGCCGGCCTGTTCTACCTGCCCCGGATTTTCGTCAACCTGGCGCAGGTTCGCGCACCTGGCGCCGAGCGCGACCGCTTGCTGCTGATGGCCGCAAAGCTTTACCGCTTCTCGAACATGCTCTCGGCCGCCGCCCTGCTCTTCGGGGTCTGGCTTTGGCTCGGATACGACATCGGTCATGGCCAGGGCTGGATTCACGCCAAGCTCGCGCTGGTGCTCGCACTGCTTGCGTTCCAGCACGTCTGTGGGCGCATGCTTGCCGGTTTTCGATCCGACAGCAATCGACACACGCACATCTGGTTTCGCTGGTTCAACGAGATTCCGACCGTGCTGCTGTTTGCCATCGTCGTGCTGGTTGTAGTCAAGCCGTTTTGAACGACGCCAAAGCGCAACCGGCAAATCCGTGACGCAAGCGCGCCAACACGGGATTGGACGCAGCAAACCGAGGACGATGCTCGTGGGCGATCCGCGTGCCTGAGCTATTCTTTGCGGTCTGTCCGCGCGGACTCGAGGTGGTCCTCGGACAGGAGCTGCGCGCACTCGGCGCCTCGAGCGTGACGCCGGGCGCGGGCGGCGCACAGTTTGCCGGCACGCTGGCAACCGCCTACGCCGCCAACTTGCATTCGCGCATCGCCAGCCGGGTGCTCTGGCGCGTGGGCGCGGGCGACTACCGCAACGAGGCGGATCTTTACGAGCTTGCCCACGGCATCGCCTGGGAACGCGAGTTTTCTCCGCATCAGAGCCTGCGGGTCGACATCACCGCGAATCGTTGCCCCTTGCGCAGCCTGCAGTTTGCGACCTTGCGGGTCAAGGACGCAATCGTCGACCGTGCGCGCGAACGCGGCGGCGCGCGACCGTCGATCGACCGCGTCCACCCCGAGGTCCAGGTCCTGGCACACCTGAACGATCGATCGGCGCAGCTGTACATCGATCTGTCCGGCGAATCACTCTTCAAGCGCGGCTGGCGCGCCGACAAAGGCGAGGCTCCGATCAAGGAGAACCTGGCTGCGGCCTTGCTGATGCTGGCGGGGTGGACGCCGCAACGGCCGCTGCTCGATCCATTCTGCGGCAGCGGCACAATTGTCATCGAGGCCGCATGCATCGCGACTGCACGCGCACCCGGTCTGCAGCGCCGATTCGGTTTTGAGAACCTGCGCGGCTTCGATCGCAAGGCCTGGACATCGTTGCAGCAGCAAGCTCGCGCCGCAATCAACGACCGCGCTCCAATGCAGCTGGTCGGGCGCGATATCTCAACGCGCGTGATCGAGATCGCCAATTCCAACGCCCTGCGCGCGGGACTGGGCAGCCCGCTAAAAAACCGGTCCCTGGTGTTCGAGGCCGCCGATGCGCGCGTCGGTGAGCCTCCGGCACAGATCGGGATGATCGTCACCAATCCGCCCTACGGCGAGCAGAGCAGCCCCAAGTCGGCCAGCGTCCAGGCAATGGTGGGCGACGTCGCGGCTCAGCTAAAGCGCAAATTCGCCGGCTGGCAGGTCTGGCTCTTGAGCTCGGATCGAAAATTACCGCAACAGATGCGCCTGCGCGAATCCGCCAAGACGGTGCTCTTTAACGGCGCGCTCGAATGTCGCCTCTTTTGTTTCGACATGGTTGCCGGAAGCATGCGCCGGCAAGGCGCGAAGGAGCGCGGCCCAGCGCGACCGCCGGCCGAGGGTGATGCCGGCTCGGCGTGACGGGTCCATGCCTGAGGCCTCGGTTTGCATTCAGTCCCGGTAGAGGCCGGTTGCCGACCGGCTATCGCCCTTGTCGGCCGGATCCCCCGTGTACCCGCCCAGGATCCGCGCAGACGACCACCATCCGCTCCACAGAGTCTACGCATAGCTGCATAAACCTACTATTTTCTGCTTCGCCGAATGCAGTTTCGTCGTCACCGAAGCGACGGCCAGAGCTTCATTCTCCACAGACTGATGCGCCAGAGCTTGACGCCGAATATTGATCGCCGCGTTCAGATCGCGGTCCATATCGCAGCCGCACTCGCATACCATCCGGCGGCTCGACAGCGGCATTTCGTGGATCGTTCCGCAGTCCGAGCAAGTCTTGCTCGACGGGAAAAACCGATCCACGACCACCACGTCCGCGCCGGTCATCGCCGACTTGTATTCCAACTGTCGCCGGAATTCTGCGAATCCGCTGCCGGCAATGGATCGGGCCAACGAACGATTTTGCAGCATCCCGGCGACGTTCAAGTCTTCGATGCCGATGGTAGTGAACTCGGTCGCGAGTTTTGTGGTCAGCTTGTGCAGCGCGTCGGCACGCACGTTGCCGATGCGCTGATGCAACCGGGCCAGCTTGATTTTCGCCTTGACCCTGTTGTGGCTGCCTTTCTGCTTGCGACTAAGACTGCGGGACAGTCGCGCCAGCCGCTTATACGCGGCCCGATGCGGTTTCAATGCCGGGACTGTCAGCCCGGTACTAAGCGTCGCAAGAGTCGCCACGCCAAGATCAACACCGACTGCGCCATGGTCGGCGACACGCGCGAGACAGTTAGCCGTATCGACCAGGATCGCAACATACCATCCGTCTGCTGCGCGACTGACTACCGCGGATAGAACGCGACCATCGAACCGCAGCGATTCGCGCATGCGGACTAGTCCGCAGCGTGGCAGTTTGATCGTCTGACCTTCGACCAAGACCGCATGACTGGTAGCATCGAGCGGACCATTATCAGCGCGGAACGAGTCGCGGACGCCTTTGCGTTTGAATGTCGGATAGCCGGGTTTCTGACCCAACTTGACGCGCCGGATGAAATGCTGAAACGCCGCGCCGAGATTCTTGATCGCCTGTTGCGGGGCCGTCTTCGAGACTTCGAGCATCCAGGGAAACTCGGTCGCCTTGATCGAGTTAAGTCGCTTGCGCAGCGAGATTTCGCTAGGCTTGCCGCCTGCTTCGTATTCGCGTTTCCATTCGGCGAGCGCCCAATTGTAGGCAAACCTGGCCGTGCCACACGCGCGGGCGAAGTACGTCGCCTGGGCTTGTGTAGGGTCGAGTCTGATTTTGTGGACGCGGTGCATGATTACGACTCGGCGGCGGTCTTGATTGCCTCTATCAGCTTCTTGTTTTTCTTGCTGCGGCTGCCGTACAGGCGAGCCGAAAACACCGTGATTATTTCGAGAACGTCTTTCGCAAGATCTTCCTCGAAACTTGGCTGATCGCCTTTGTGGATTATCACGATTTCAATCCGCTGATGGGCACAGAGCGCAAAGACCAATTCGCTACCGAAGCGCAACAAACGATCCTTGTGTGTGATGACTAGACGACGCATCTGCTTGCGTTGGGAGCCCTTGCCGATGCCCTGCGAAAGGGGACGTATACTGTTATTTTATACACTATCTACTGGGTGAGGCGTGCGTGAAAGCCATCCGAACTGCGCTGCTTACGGGTACATTTGCCGATCTGAAGGGGCGCGGCGCCCGCAGCAACCGCGAATCGCGCTTTTCCGAAGCGGTGCATGAGATCGACCCGGAATATCTCGAACACGCGCACCAGGCGGCCGGCCGGGACGAGAACCGCACGGTACGCGACTTTGCGCAATCGACCGGGATCGCGCCGCAGGCCGCGCTGGGCCCCGCACAAAGCCGCGCGAGGCCCGGCGACGAAGACACCGCGTGGCAGGCACCGGAGCTCGTCCCCACGATCAAGACCTGCGTCACGCAGGAGCAGGCGCGCACGATCATCAGCCGCAACCAGTCGCCGGACGTACCCTTCGACCGATCGATCAATCCCTATCGCGGCTGCGAACACGGCTGCGTCTATTGCTACGCACGTCCCAGCCACGCCTACCTCGGGCTGTCCCCCGGCTTGGACTTTGAAACCCGGCTGTTCGCCAAGAGCAACGCGGCCGAACTACTCGATCGCGAACTGCGCAAACCCGGCTACCAGCCGGCGATGCTTGCTCTGGGAGCCAACACCGATCCCTACCAACCCATCGAACAAGATCTTCGCATCACGCGCTCCGTGCTGCAGACCCTGGCGGCCTTTGGCCACCCGGTTGCCATCACGACCAAGTCCGCTTTGATCTTGCGCGACCTTGACCTGCTCCAGCAGATGGCGCGCCAGAACCTGGTGCGCGTATTGATCTCGATCGGCAGCCTTGATCGCAAGATCGCGCGCACGATGGAGCCGCGCGCCAGTGCGCCCGCGCGCCGGCTCGAAGCGATCCGGCAGCTGGCACAGGCGGGCGTCCCGGCGGGCGTCATCGTGGCGCCCATCATTCCGGCGCTCACGGACCAGGACATGGAGGCGGTGCTGGAGGCGGCCGCGAAGGCCGGCGCATGCCGGGCCTCCTACGTGGTGCTGCGCCTGCCGCTCGAGGTTCGCGACCTGTTCGTGGAATGGCTGCGGGAATCGGCACCGCTGCGCGCCGAGCACGTCATGAGCCTGGTTCGCCAGATGCGCGGCGGCCGTGACTACCAGCCTGGGTTCGGCACGCGCATGAAAGGCACCGGGGCCTACGCCACGCTGTTACGGCAACGCTTTGAACTGGCCTGCAGGAGGTTGCGGATTGGGCAGCAACACGATGCGCTCGATTGCAGCCGCTTCCGCGTTCCGGAGCCGCCCGAGGCCCAGCAGCGGTTATTTTGAAATTGCCTCAGGCGAAATCCTTGGCAAGCGAATCCCGCACCTCGGTGGCAATCGCCTCGACGCGTGCGCGGTAGTTTGGGTGATCGACCCCGATCGCCACGCTGCGGCCACTGCGAAATCCCGCGATGGCCGCCGCAGGGAACTCGAAGCGCAGGAAATGCACGGACGAGGTCTTTTGCTCGTTCTCACGCGCCAGGTCCTCGTCTGCAATTGCATAGCAGCGCTCCATGCCCTCCACCTGGACGTACACGCGGTTCTCGATGCCGATCAGACGTGCGAGTTCGCGCGCGCGCTCCTCGGGGTCCTCATATTCGATCATCATCGTCGCCTTGAGGTTGGTGCCATCCGGAATTAGAGGATTGTAGGCATCGAGTTCGTCGCGTATGCCCTGCTCTTCAAAAGTCTTCTCGATATGCAGCATCTCCTGCACCTGGTAGCGGATCGTTATCTCGTCCTCGAAAATCAAGGTGACATGCGATCCGACGTGCACCGCCCGGTTCTTCTTGTGCGCCAACACCCGGCTGCGAAAATCCTTGCGTTGCTTCGAATACGCTT
>OMSW01000023.1 GCA_900290295.1 Burkholderiales bacterium | reverse complement strand
GCACCGTCCCGCGCACGACGAAACGGCAATGCCCCGCCAGCTCGATCGCTGCCGCGCCCTGCGCCTCGACGGGCCGGTTGTGGCCAAGCTTTACCCGCGCTGGTACCGGGACAAAGGAGAGCAGGAATGAAAATCCACGAATACCAGGGCAAGGAGATCCTGCGGCGCTATTCGGTGCCGGTTCCTCGCGGCGAGGCGGCGTTTTCGGTGGACGAAGCGCTGGCCGTTGCGCGCCGGCTCGGTGGTCCGGTCTGGGTCGTGAAGGCGCAGATCCACGCCGGCGGGCGCGGCAAGGGCGGCGGCGTGAAGCTGGCGCGCTCGCTGGAGGAAGTGCGCTCCCGCGCCCAGGAAATCCTGGGCATGCAGCTGGTGACCCACCAGACCGGGCCGCAGGGCCAGCCGGTGCGCCGTCTGCTCATCGAGGAAGGCGCCGACATCCGCAAGGAGCTTTACGTGGGCATGGTCGTGGATCGCGCCACCCAAAAGGTGTGCCTGATGGCATCGAGCGAAGGGGGCATGGACATCGAAGAGGTTGCCGCGCATGCCCCGCAGAAGATCCACCGGCTAAGCATCGACCCGGTCGCCGGGCTTGCCGCGGCCGATTGCGACGTGATTGCCCGGGCCATCGGTATACCGGAGGCTTCGTTGCCGCAGGCGCGCGCGGCTTTGCTGGGCTTGTACCGAGCGTTTTGGGAGACGGACGCATCCTTGGCCGAGATCAATCCGCTGGTGCTCACCGGTGACGGCCGTGTCGTCGCGCTCGATGCGAAGTTCAACTTCGATTCCAATGCCTTGTTCCGCCATCCGGAGATCGTGGCGCTGCGTGATCTCGATGAGGAGGATCCGGCCGAGATCGAAGCCTCGAAGTTCGATCTGTCCTACATCCAGCTCGACGGCAACATCGGCTGCTTGGTCAACGGCGCGGGCCTGGCCATGGCCACCATGGACACCATCAAGCTCTACGGCGGCAGCCCGGCCAATTTCCTGGACGTCGGCGGCGGTGCAACTGCCGAGAAGGTGACGGAGGCCTTCAAGCTCATGCTGCGAAGTGCCAATCTCAAGGCGATCCTGGTCAATATCTTCGGCGGCATAATGAAATGCGACACGATCGCCGAAGGAGTGATCGCGGCCTCGCGGGCAGTCCACCTGTCCGTGCCCCTGGTGGTGCGCATGAAGGGCACCAATGAATCGTTGGGCCGACAACTTCTCGCCGAATCGGGATTGCCGATCATCTCGGCCGAGACCATGGCCGAGGCCGCGCAGCGCGTAGTGCAAGCAACCCATGCCGCAACACGCTAGACAACGCCGCTAGAGAAAACAGACTCCCTCCCAACGAGGAGCGCCGGAATGAGCATTTTGATTGACAAGAGCACCCGCGTGGTCACGCAGGGCATCACCGGCAAGACCGGCCAGTTCCATACGCGCGGATGCCGCGACTACGCTTTCGGGCGCCAGTGTTTCGTCGCCGGGGTAAATCCCAAAAAGGCCGGCGAGGACTTCGAAGGAATTCCCATCTTTGCCTCCGTGCGCGAGGCCAAGCGCCAAACCGGCGTCAACGCGTCGGTCATCTACGTTCCACCGGCTGGTGCGGCCGATGCGATTTGGGAGGCGGTCGAGGCCGAGCTCGACCTGGTCATCTGCATAACCGAGGGAATTCCCGTGCGCGATATGGTCGTCGTGCGCGATCGCATGCGCAAGGCCAACTCCCGAACCATCTTGGTCGGACCCAACTGCCCCGGCGTGATCACGCCCGAGGAAATCAAGATCGGCATCATGCCCGGCCATATCCATCGCAAGGGGCGGATCGGCGTGGTCTCGCGCTCGGGAACGCTCACCTACGAAGCGGTGGGCCAGCTCACCGAGATGGGTCTGGGCCAATCGAGCGCGGTGGGCATCGGCGGCGACCCCGTCAACGGCTTGAAGCACGTCGACGTGCTGCGCCTGTTCAACGAGGACCCGCAAACCGATGCCGTGATCATGATCGGCGAGATCGGCGGCGGTGACGAGGAAGTAGCCGCTGCCTGGGCCAAGGACAACATGAGAAAGCCGGTGGTGGGCTTCATCGCCGGGATCACTGCGCCGCCCGGTAAGCGCATGGGGCACGCCGGGGCCATCATCTCCGGGGGCAAGGGCACCGCCCAGGAGAAGCTCGACGCCCTCGAGGCGGCGGGCATCCGCACGACCAAGAATCCCTCCGAGCTTGGTGCGCTGCTCAAAAGCGTGTTGTAGCGGCTGCCAACTCGGCTAATCTTCGCCCGTACCTACGTACGCGCCCATCATGCAGCCAGCCAACGAACTTGCCTTGCGCTTTGCGTTAAAAAGCCACCCGGGCAAGGTGCGCCCACTGAACGAGGATGCCGTCGGTGCCGATCCCAACATCGGCCTGTTCGTGCTCGCCGACGGGCTGGGGGGCTACAACGCCGGGGAGGTTGCCTCCACCATGGCGGTCAGCAGCCTGCTTAGCGGCCTGGGAGCCGAGCTGCAGCGGGCACACGCCAGCGAAGACGCCAGTTTCGATCCGGCCCGCGCGCTGCGCGATGCGCTGGTGAAGATGAACGACGAGATTTTTCGTGCTGCGCTGCACAGCACCATGTATGAGGGCATGGCCACAACTGCGGTCGTAGCCTGGTTTCTCGGAGGCCGGCTGTGGGTTGCACATGCCGGGGATTCGCGCCTGTACCGCTTCCGCGCTGGCGTACTGCAACAGATCACTCGTGACCATTCGTTTTCGCAGGAACTGCTCGACGCGGGCATGATCAGCGAGGAAGAGGCGCGCGTGCTGCCGGCGAAAAACCTGGTCACGCGCGCTGTCGGCGCTTCGCCCACACTCGAGCCGGAAGTGCATGACTACGATCTGGAGGCCGGGGACATCATCCTGATGTGCTCCGATGGACTAACGGAAATGGTAAGCAATGCCGAAATCGGTTCCATGGTCGATGCCGATCAGCGCGACATTGCCCAGGCGGCACGGCACCTGGTCGACAACGCCAATAAGGCCGGCGGTCGCGACAACTGTTCAGTGATCCTGGTTCGGGTTGACGATGCGTTCTCCGGCCTGCGGGTGCAGAGCAAGGCGGGTGATCTTTCCGGTGACGAGCAGGCTTCCGTCGAGCCCATGGCGGCGGAGCCCGTCATGGCCCAGACCGCAGTGAACGAAGCCACAGTGGAGGACCCCGCTGAGGAGGTATCCACGGACCCGGCGTCGGCAATACCGGCAGCCGATGAAACCGCCTCTGGGGACGAGGCCGAGATCCCTACGCTGACGATACCGGCAGCGAGCGAAGACGAAATGGACGAGCGCACGTCGGAGGAGCCGACCTTGGCGCCTAGGACAACGGACGGCGGCGCGATCGGCGAAGCCGAAGCCGAAGCGCCCGCGTCAGCTGCAAGGGTTGCCGGCAAGTAAAGTGAATGCGATATTGGCATGCGCCGTGCTTGCTGGCAGAATGAGGCATTCTTCGAATCGGTGCAACCGAGCAGAGGGGCAGGACGATGTTGGTGGAGGGGGAGGCCGTGCCGAGACTGGTCTTGAGTTTGGATGGCGTCGTGCTGCGCGAGGTGAACCTGACCAAAGATCGCACCACGATCGGCCGGCGCTCACACAATGACATTGTCATAGACAACCTGGCCGTCAGCGGCGAACATGCCGTGATGATCGCCAACGGCAACGACACCTACCTCGAAGACCTGGGATCGACCAACGGCACCACCGTCAATGGCCAGCCGATTAAGAAGCACCTCTTGCAAAGCGGTGACACCGTCGAGATCGGCAAGTACCGCCTGCGCTATCAGGTCGACGGTGTGCAGAACGAAGAAAGCGCCGTCGACATCGACACCTCGCAACCGCTGCGGCGCGAGTTCTATGGGCCCGGGCCCAACACGATCCAGGTGCGCCAGCCCGGCGGCCAGCCCACCGCGCCGCACGCCAACGCAACGATCAAGATTCTTACCGGGGCCAATGCCGGACGCGAGCTTGCGCTGGTCAAGGCACTGACCACGGTGGGCCGCCCCGGCCATCAGGTCGCGGTCATCACGCGCCGACCCACCGGCTACTTCGTCGCCCACGTCGAGGGAGAGCTTTTCCCGATGGTCAACGGCCAGAACCTGGGTTCGGCCGCGCACCCCCTGCATCATGGCGACGTGATCGAGCTAGCGGGCGTGCAGATGGAGTTTTCCCATCCCGGCCAGGCTGCGTGATCTCATCGCTTGTTTGACCGCGTATTTTTTTCGGCCTGCGCGCGCTTCAGGCTCGCGCAATTTTCCGGACCGAAATACCACCGAATTCGAACGAAAAGCTTGACACTTTTCGTCATCTAAGCGACGAAATCTGTCAATTTTCTGGGGAACCTGTCCGAACTAGGCTTATAAAATAGCGTATTTTGACTGTTTAGCGCTGGCACAAATCTTGCTTATCCTTAACCGGCCGGCTCGACGAAATCAATAATTCCGCGGTTTGGCGCCGATATAACCTACCTCAGGGAGCGTTAAATGATACGTCCTATTGCAGCAACCCAGCGTGGTTTCACGCTGATCGAGTTGATGATCGTCGTGGCGATCATCGGCATTCTCGCGGCCATCGCAATTCCGCAGTATCAGAACTACACCATCCGCGCGAAGGTCACGGAAGGTTTGAGCCTTGCCGACGCGGCCAAGACAGCGGTCTCCGAGTCGTATTCTTCAAATCCGGGCGTGCCGATTGTTGCGTACGGTGCAGCCTGCCCGGCGCTTGCGGCTCCGCCAGCTGGTTCGAGCTCGTATGGCTATACATGCACCCCGACGGCAATTGTTACGGACGTGCAAATCGCTGCCACGGCCGGTGCGAATCCTGCGGAGGCACCCGGCGCTGGTCAGATCATCATTGACTACGCCGCGGCCTCCGGTCTGCCGGCCGCCAGCGTACTTTCGCTGCAACCTGGCTCGGGCGTCGTTGCTAACGGCGTCCCCGCCGCTGGTCTAACGATTGGTTCCCCGATTAGCTGGGGTTGCCATACGGGGGCCGGTGCCGCCGCAGGGGGCGTCGTGGCGATTTTTCCGTACCTTCCTTCCAACTGCCGCTTCTGATCTAGCTGCAGGACATTGCAATAAAAAAGCCGCCTTCGGGCGGCTTTTTTTCACGGCTCTGCCACCACCGTCAACGGCCAGCCGATCAAGAAACACCTCTTGCAAAGCAGTGACACCGTCGAGATCGGCAAGTACCGCCTGCGCTACCAGGTCGACGGTGTCCAGAATGAAGAAAACGCCGTCGACATCGACAACTCGCAACCACTGCGGCGCGAGTTCTACGGGCCCGGGCCCAGCACGATCCAGCTGCGCCAGCCCGGCGGACAGTCCACCGCGCCGCACGCGAACGCGACGATCAAGATCCTTACCGGGGCCAACGCCGGAGGCGAGCTTGCGCTGGTCAAGGCACTGACCACGGTGGGCCGCCCCGGCCATCAGGTTGCGGTCATCACGCGCCGACCTACCGGCTACTTTGTCGCACACGTCGAGGGAGAACTCTTCCCGATGGTCAACGGCCAGAACCCGGGTTCGGCCGCGCACCCGCTGCATCATGGCGACGTGATCGAGCTTGCCGGCGTGCAGATGGAATTTTCCCATCCCGGCCAGGCTGCGCAATCTCGTCGCGGGCTTGACTCGGTATTGCGCCTGCCAGCAGGCGCTTCAGGCTGACGCAATTTTCCAGAGTAAAGTCTCGCGGAATTTGACGAAAGAGGTTGACGCAATTCGTCAGGTATGGGACGAAACCCGTCACTTTTGTGCGGGGTGCGCCGTAAATCATCCAATTTATTACCATATATGCGTGATTTGAGGTTGGCACGGATCTTGAATACGTAATGGTCATCGGCTCGACGAGTTTGCTTTTCCCAGGTTTGGCGCCGATGCAACTTAACTTTTTGGAGCTTTGAAATGAAACGTCAAATCCAAGCAGCACAGCGTGGCTTCACGCTGATCGAGTTGATGATCGTTGTGGCGATCATCGGCATTCTCGCGGCCATCGCAATTCCCCAGTATCAGAACTACACGATCCGCGCGAAGGTTTCGGAAGGTTTGAGCCTTGCCGACGCGGCCAAGACAGCGGTCTCCGAGTCGTATTCTTCAAATCCGGGCGTGCCGATTGCTGCGTACGGTGCAGCCTGCCCGGCGCTTGCGGCTCCGCCAGCTGGTTCGACCTCGTATGGCTATACATGCACCCCGACGGCAATTGTTACGGACGTGCAGATCAATGCCACGCTCGGTGCGAATCCTGCGGAGGCA
>OMSW01000107.1 GCA_900290295.1 Burkholderiales bacterium | reverse complement strand
GCTGCGCTCGCCATCCCGGGCGTGTATGCCGTCTTGACGGCCGACGACCTGAAGCCGCTCAAGCTGCACTGGATGCCCACGCTCGCCGGCGACGTGGCCGCGGTGCTGGCGGACACGAAGGTGCACTTCCAGATGCAGGAAGTAGCCGTGGTGATCGCCGACGACCGTTACATTGCCGCTGACGCGGTCGAGGCGGTCGAGGTCGAATACGAGGAGCTGCCTGCGGTGATCGACCCATACAAAGCGCTCGAACCCGGGGCGCCCGTGCTGCGTGAGGACCTGGCAGGCAAGACCGAAGGCGCGCACGGCAAGCGCGAACACCACAACCACATCTTCACCTGGGAATCCGGCGACAAGACCGCCACCGATGCGGTCTTCGCGTCCGCACCGGTGACCGCGAAGGAACACATCGTTTACCCGCGCGTGCATCCCTGTCCGCTCGAGACCTGCGGCTGTGTGGCCTCGTTCGACCCGGTGCGCGGCGAGTTGACGACCTACATGACCTCGCAGGCGCCCCATATCGTGCGCACGGTAGTGTCGATGTTGTCGGGTATTCCGGAATCAAAGGTTCGTATCGTCTCGCCGGACATCGGCGGCGGATTCGGCAACAAGGTCGGCGTCTACCCCGGGTACGTCTGCGCGATCGTCGCGAGCATCGTGCTGGGCCGGCCCGTCAAGTGGGTCGAGGACCGCATCGAGAACATTTCAAGCACCGCATTTGCCCGCGACTACCACATGGACGGCGAGATCGCAGCGACGCGGGAGGGTAGGATCCTCGGTCTGCGGGTAAACGTGATCGCCGACCATGGCGCCTTCGACGCCTGCGCCGACCCGAGCAAGTTCCCGGCTGGCATGTTCCACATCTGCTCGGGTTCGTACGACATCCGAGCGGCCTATTGTCAGGTCAAGGGCGTCTACACCAACAAGGCGACGGGCGGCGTTGCTTACCGCTGCTCGTTCCGAGTCACCGAGGCGGTCTACGTGATCGAGCGCTTGGTGGACATCCTGGCGCAGCAGCTGGGCATGGACAAGGCCGAGATCCGGGCAAAAAACTTCATCCGCAAGGAGCAGTTCCCGTACAAATCACCGTTCGGATTCGAATACGACTCCGGCGACTACCATAGGGGGCTGCAAAAGGTGCTCGACGCATGCGACTACAAGGGCCTGCGCGCGGAACAGACCGCCAAGCGCGCCGACCCGAACAGCCCGACCCTGATGGGCATCGGCCTGGTCAGCTTCACGGAAGTGATGGGCGCCGGGCCCAGCAAGATGTGCGA
>OMSW01000105.1 GCA_900290295.1 Burkholderiales bacterium | reverse complement strand
GTGGTCAGCGGCCAGTTAACGCCCCAGCAGGTCGTCGACATGGCACGCTGCCTGGAGACGGCGGCCACGCCGGTCTTTGCCTTTTGCCGCTCGGGTGCTCGAACCGAGCACTTGTTTCGGCTGGCGACCCAGCCCTCGCAGCCGCGCTGACCGACTCCCGTCCTAAGACTCGCTTCGCGCGTCGTCCCGGCTTCGGCCGGGGTCCGGGCGACCAGAAATCGAAATAAATGCCCGGCGTGGAGTTGAAAAGGGACCATGTTGCCCATATAATTAGCACTCGCTGGCGCTGAGTGCTAACAGTTTTTTTGCCTAGACAACTTGGCGCCGGAACGAAACCACCATTTTGGATACCTCCGGGCACGTCCAGCGCCCGGGATCTTTGTCAGGAGAAGCTATGAAAATTCGTCCTTTGCACGATCGCGTGATCGTCAAGCGCTTGGATAACGAGCGCAAAACGGCCTCGGGCATCGTGATTCCCGATAACGTTGCAGAAAAGCCTGATCAAGGGGAAGTCGTTGCCATCGGCCCAGGCAAGCGCGATGACAACGGCAAGCTGATCGCGGTCGACCTCAAGGTCGGCGATCGCGTCCTGTTCGGCAAATACGCCGGGCAAACCGTCAAGGTCGACGGGGACGAACTGCTCGTCATGCGCGAGGAAGACATCATGGGAGTGATCGCCTAACCGGGCGTCTCATCGCCCGGGGCGAGCGCCCGGCCAGGCGTCGATGCAATGACGCGGTGGCACCGGGTTTCGAGCGTCGATTTCAACTGACTGACTTACACAGATTCGGAGTTTTTCTATGGCAGCCAAACAAGTACTTTTCGGCGAAGACGCGCGGCACCGCATGGTGCGCGGGGTCAACATTCTCGCCAATGCGGTCAAGGTCACACTGGGGCCGAAAGGGCGCAACGTCGTGCTCGAGCGCAGTTTCGGGGCCCCGACGGTCACCAAGGACGGCGTTTCGGTAGCAAAGGAAATCGAACTCAAGGACAAGTTCGAGAACATGGGCGCGCAGATGGTCAAGGAAGTCGCATCCAAGACCTCGGACAACGCCGGCGACGGCACCACGACGGCAACCGTCCTGGCGCAGTCGATCGTGGTCGAAGGCCTTAAGTACGTGGCTGCCGGCATGAACCCGATGGACTTAAAGCGCGGCATCGACAAGGCGGTGACAACTGCGATCGAAGAGCTCAAGAAGATCAGCAAGCCCTGCACGACCAGCAAGGAAATCGCCCAGGTTGGGTCGATTTCCGCCAACGCGGACCCCGACATCGGCAAGATCATCGCCGACGCGATGGACAAGGTCGGCAAGGAAGGCGTCATCACCGTCGAGGACGGCAAGTCGCTCAACAACGAGCTCGATGTCGTCGAGGGCATGCAGTTCGACCGCGGCTACCTCTCGCCGTACTTCATCAACAATGCCGAAAAGCAAAGTGCCATATTGGAGAACCCCTACGTGCTGCTGCACGACAAGAAAATCTCCAACATCCGCGACCTGCTGCCCGTGCTCGAACAAGTGGCCAAGTCCGGCCGCCCGCTGCTGATCATCGCCGAGGAAGTCGAAGGCGAAGCGCTGGCGACCCTGGTGGTCAACAACATCCGCGGCATCCTGAAGACCACTGCGGTCAAGGCCCCGGGATTCGGTGATCGGCGCAAGGCCATGCTCGAGGACATCGCCGTCCTGACGGGTGCCACGGTGATTGCCGAGGAAACCGGCATGAGCCTGGAAAAGGCCACGCTGCATGACCTGGGACAGGCCAAGCGCATCGAGGTCGCCAAGGAAGACACCACGATCATCGACGGCAACGGCGAAACCAAGACGATCGAGGCCCGCGTCAAGGCCATTCGGGCCCAGATCGAGGAAGCCACCAGCGACTACGACAAAGAGAAGCTCCAGGAGCGTGTTGCCAAGCTCGCCGGCGGTGTGGCCGTGATCCGGGTCGGTGCCGCTACCGAAGTCGAAATGAAGGAAAAGAAGGCCCGCGTCGAGGACGCCCTGCACGCAACGCGTGCCGCGGTCGAAGAAGGCGTTGTGCCCGGCGGCGGTGTTGCGCTGGTGCGTGCCAAGCAGGCGATCGCCGGTCTGAAAGGCGACAATCCGGAACAAGACGCGGGTATCAAGATCGTGCTGCGCGCGATCGAAGAACCACTGCGCCAGATCGTTGCCAATGCCGGCGAAGAGCCCAGCGTGGTCGTCAACAAGGTTGTCGAGGGCAAGGGCAATTATGGCTTCAATGCCCAGACCCACGCTTACGGCGACCTGGTCCAGATGGGCGTTCTCGATCCGACCAAGGTGACCCGCATGGCGCTGCAAAACGCCGCGTCGGTTGCCGGCCTGCTCCTGACCACCGATGCAATGGTGGCCGAGCTGGTCGAGGACAAGCCCAAGGGCGGCCCCGGCGGCGGCGGCGGCATGGGCGGCATGGGCGGTATGGGCGGCATGGACATGGACATGTAAGTGCGGCTGCTTGCCGAATCCGCAAAAGCCCCGCCTCGGCGGGGCTTTTTTTCGGGGGTTCGTCCCCCACCCCGGCGGGCGCCGCCTGCCAAAATTTGGGCGATCGGGTACCGATTTTCCGGCCCCGAATCCACCCTGTTGAAACCGGCACTTTACGGCTAGACTTGCGGCTATGGACCTGACGAACCAGTTTCTGATTGCCATGCCCAGCATGGAGGATCCGAACTTTGATCGGACGGTCGTGTATGTGTGCGAACACAGCGACAAGGGTGCGATGGGTGTCGTGATCAACCGGCCGATGGAACTGACGCTTGCGCGCCTGTTCGACAAGATCGACCTGCGCCTGGAGATCGCACCCTGGCGGGATGAACCGGTGCTCTACGGCGGGCCGGTGCAGACCGAGCGCGGCTTCGTTTTGCATGCGCCGGCGGGTAACTACGGCTCGACGCTGACGGTGGCCGAGGACATCGGCCTGACCACGTCCAAGGACGTGCTCGAGGCGCTGGCCGACGGCAACGGTCCGCAGCGCCTGCTGGTGACCCTGGGATACGCCGGCTGGGCGGCGGGCCAGCTCGAGCGCGAGCTCGCGCACAACGGCTGGCTGAACGTGACCGCCGACTCTCGGGTGATTTTCGACACACCGTTGACGGCGCGCTTTGACGCGGCGCTCAAGCTGCTCGGCGTCGACCCCTTGCACCTGACCAGCCAATCCGGGCATGCGTGAGGGAATGGGGGAAGCAGACCGTGGGATCGTGCTCGGCTTTGATTTCGGTACGCGGCGTATCGGTGTCGCGCTGGGCAATGGCATAACGCGTAACGCGCGCGGTCTGAAGGTCGTCGATCGCAGTGCGCAGGCGCACTGGCACGAGCTGGCCGCGCTGATCGAACACTGGCGTCCGCAACAACTGGTGGTCGGCGTGGCGCGCCATCCGGATGGTGCAGCGCACGAGATGACGCAGCGCTGCGAGCGCTTTGCGCGCCAGCTCGAAGGGCGCTTTCACCTGCCGGTGGCGCGGGTCGACGAGCGCTACTCCACCGCCGTATTGGCCCGGCGCGACGCCACCGACGACCAGGCGGCTGCGGTGATCCTGCAGCAGTGGTTCGACGAGACGTCGGCGTCGGCATGCTAGAGCTCGACGCCGAGAGCATTTATTTCGAACTCGTGCGTCGTGTGCGCGAGCACATCGTCGGGCGCAGCCTGCGCCTGGTGGGCGTGCACACGGGCGGGGTGTGGCTGGCCGAGCGGCTGCGGGTCGACCTGCACATCGAGCCCGAGGTCGGCATCCTGGATGTCTCGTTTTATCGCGATGATTTCGGACAAACCGGGCTCAGCCGCGGCGTGCGCCCGTCGCGTATTCCGTTTGACGTCGACGGCGCGGATATTTTGCTCGTCGACGACGTCCTGTACACCGGGCGGACCGTGCGCGCGGCGATGAACGAATTGTTCGATTACGGCCGGCCGGCAAGAATCGACCTGGCGGTGCTGATCGACCGCGGGGGGCGCGAATTGCCGATCTCCACGGCGCTGATTGGACGCACGATCGAGGTGCCCGCCGACGTGAGCGTGGTGCTCTCGCGCGACGATCAGCAGCGTCTGCACCTGCGGCTCGAACGCGATCCGGGCGGCTAAGGCATGCAAGTCCTGACCGAGAGCCTGCAACTCAACCGCGACGGCGCGCTGCATCACCTGCTGTCGACGGAGGGGCTGCCGCGACCGCTGATCGAGCGCATCCTGACGACGGCCGACGGCTTCATCGCTGTCGGGACGCGCGAAGTCAAGAGCGTTCCGCTGCTGCGCGGGCGCTCGGTCTTTAATCTGTTCTTCGAGAATTCGACGCGCACGCGCACGACCTTCGAGATCGCGTCCAAGCGGCTGAGCGCCGACGTCTACAACCTCAATATCGCCGCCTCCAGCACCGCCAAGGGCGAGTCGCTGCTCGATACCATCGACAACCTTACGGCCATGCAGGCCGACATCTTCGTCGTGCGCCATTCGCAGGGCGGCGCGCCCTACCTGATCGCCCGCCACCTGGCTCCGCACGTCCACGTGGTCAATGCCGGCGACGGTCGTCACGCCCACCCGACCCAGGCCCTGCTCGATCTGTACACCATCCGCCACTACAAGGGGGCGTTCCCATCGCTGTCGGTTGCGGTCGTCGGCGACATTCTTAATTCGCGCGTCGCGCGCTCCGACATCCACGCCTTGCTGGCAATGGGCGTAACCGACCTGCGTGCCGTCGGGCCGCTCACGCTGCTGCCAACTGGGCTAGAGCAGATGGGCGTGCGCGTTTGTACGCGCTTGGAGGAGGGCATCCGCAACGCCGACGTCATCATCATGCTGCGCCTGCAGAGCGAGCGCATGCGCGGTGCCCTGCTGCCCAGCGCGCAGGAGTACTTCCGCAATTATGGCCTGACACCGCAGGCGCTGCGCCACGCCAAACCCGACTGCATCGTCATGCACCCGGGACCCATGAATCGCGGCGTGGAGATCGATTCCACGGTCGCTGATGGTCCGCACAGCGTGATCCTTCCGCAGGTCAGTTTCGGCATCGCGGTGCGCATGGCCGTGCTTTCCATGGTGGCTTCCTCGCAGCGCTCGGGCAGCCATCGCGCCGAAGCCGCCGCGCCCGGCTCCACTGTGCCGCATGCGCGTGCCAATGCCGGCGAGTCGACAGCAAGGCTAGGATGAGCGCGCGCAGATGAATACCGCGCTGGCAATCGAAGGCGGCCGGCTGATCGATCCAGCTAGCGGGTACGACGCGGCCACCAACATCTACATCGCGGACGGACGCATCGCCGCAATCGGTGCGCCGCCGCCGGGATTCTCGGCGCAGCGCACGATCGACGCGCGCGGCCTGGTGGTGGCTCCCGGCCTGGTCGACCTGTGCGCGCGCATGCGCGAACCGGGCACCGAGGGCGCCTTGCGTGGTGAGATGCGCGCTGCCTTGGCCGGCGGCGTTACCGGGGTCGTGTGCCCGCCCGATACCGAACCGGCATTGGACGAGCCCGGACTGGTGCGCATGCTACGTCAGCGCTCACGCGAGGCTGCCGGCGCGCGCTTGTATCCGCTTGGGGCGATGACCGCCGCCCTGGCGGGCGAAACCCTGGCCGAGATGCATACCCTGGCGCAGGTGGGTTGCGTGGCGTTTTGCCAGACGACGGCCCTGCCCGCCAATCATGGCACGCTGCTGCAGGCCCTGCGCTACGCCAAGACCTTCGGTCTGCCGATCTGGCTGCGCCCGGTCGATGCCTCGCTGGTCGGTGATGGGATCGCCGGCGACGGTGCGCTGGCATCGCGGCTGGGGCTGCCGGGCATCACGGTCGCCGCCGAGACGGTGGCCCTGCATACCATCTTCGAGCTGCAGCGCACCGCAGGTACCCGCATCCACATCTGCCGCCTTTCCTCGGCCGAGGGCGTGGCCCTGGTGCGCGCTGCCAAGCGCGAGGGTCTTCCCCTGACCGCGGATGTATCGATTCACCACGTCCACCTGATCGATCAGAATATCGGCTACTACGACACCAATTGCCGCCTCGATCCGCCCTTGCGCACCGAGCGCGACCGCGCCGCCATCCGCAGCGGCTTGGCCGACGGCACGATTGATGCCGTGTGTTCAGACCACGCGCCGGTCGCCCTGGAGGACAAGTTGCTGCCCTTCGGAGAAGCGCGTGCCGGTGCCAGCGGACTGGAGACGCTATTGCCGCTGATCCTGGACTGGGCGCGGGCCGAGGCCATACCCCTGGTGCAGGCGCTGGCCGTGGTCACCAGCGCGCCTGCTCGCATACTGGGCGAGGACACCGGAACGCTGCAGGTGGGGCGCAAGGCCGACCTGGTCCTGTTCGATCCGGCAGCCTCGTGGACCGTGCAGTCCGAGTCGCTGGTAAGCAGCGGCAAGAACTCGCCGTTTATCGGTCAGCGTCTGTCGGGCCGGGCCCGTTGTACCATGGTCGGCGGCGAGGTGCGCTTCGAGGGCGCCGGCTAGACCGGCGCCCCTGCCTTGCGTCTATGCTCGCGCCCAACCCGATGCCGACGATCCGTTCCCCCCGGTTCGATCGCCTGCTCGGCATCGCGCTGGCGGTGCTGGCGCCCTTGGCGATGCTCTTTATCCTCGCGCACGTACTCTGGGGATTTCTGGTCGCGGGCTTGCTGTTTCCGCTGCTGCCGGCACGCACATCCAATGCGCTGGTGCAATTTTGGTCGCGAGTACTGCTCGTCGTGCTGGGGCTGCGCCTCGAACTGCACCACGATGCTCGGGCTGGCCCCATCGCGGCAACGCGCGGATCGCTGCTGGTGATCAACCACATCTCCTGGGTCGACGTGTTCGTGATTGCGGCGGTGACACCAGCGCGGTTTGTCGCCAAGGCGGAAATCGCGCGCTGGCCGCTGCTGGGCCGCTTCGCAAGGGCGGTCGGCACCGTCTTTGTCGAACGCGGGCGCCATCACGCGGTGGCCCATGTCAATCACGCCGTCACCGCCCGCCTGCGTGCGGGCCAATCGATCGGTATTTTCCCCGAAGGGACCACGACCGACGGCTCGCAGCTGCTGCGTTTTCACGCCAACCTGGTGCAGCCGGCGATCGATGCCCGCGCGCCGGTGATACCGCTGGCGCTGCAGTATCGACAGGACGCAATGCCTACGCGTGCAGCGGCATTCATCGGCGAGATGAACCTGATCGAGTCGATGTGGCGGATCCTCGTAACACCACGCCTGACGGCGCAATTGCACTGGTTGCCGGCGCTCGATGGCAAGCAGGACAACCGTCATGCCATAGCGCGCCGGGCCCGGGCGGC
>OMSW01000264.1 GCA_900290295.1 Burkholderiales bacterium | reverse complement strand
CGCTCTCGCGGTCGCGCCTGGCCGAGTCGTTCGAGACGGCGCTACGCATCGCCGACGGCAAGGCGCATCTGCTCGACGCCGACAGCGGCGAGGAAACGCCGTTTTCCCTCCGAGCGGTCTGCCCGCGCTGCGGCTACGTTGCGCCGAGCTTGGAGCCGCGCCTGTTTTCCTTCAACAGTCCCTACGGCGCCTGCGGTACCTGCGCCGGTCTGGGAAAGGTCGAGTTCTTCGATCCGGAGCGTGTCGTTGCCCATGCGGAGTTGACCCTGGGTGGTGGTGCCATTGCCGGCTGGGATGCACGCAATCGGCAGAGCCACGCGCGCCTACTCGCTTTTGCGCAACGCCACGGCGTCGATTTGGAGCAGCCCTGGGAGCGCTTGCCGGAGACTTTTCGCAGGCAGGTCCTATATGGGAGCGATGCAGTGCAGCCGCCCGGAGCGGGAAGCGGGCCGGACCACGGGGCCGCGGGCTCGAATGAGAACATGGTCCTGGCGCCTTTTCCGGGCGTGTTGCCGACACTGGAGCGGCGCTGGCGCGAAACCGATTCCCCGGCGGTGCGCGACGTGCTGGCGCGCTTGCGCGCATTGCGGATCTGCCCGGACTGTGGTGGCGCGCGCCTGCGCCGGGAGGCACGCTTTGTGTTTCTGGGCCACGGTGAGCAGCGACGGCCGATCTTCGAAATCGAGGCCTTGCCGCTGGCACGGGCGCGCGGCCTGATGGAGACGCTCGTGCTCGACGGGGCGCGTCGAGAGATCAGTCGCCCGATCATTGCCGAAATCGCCGCGCGGCTGCGCTTTCTCAACGATGTTGGTCTCGGATACCTGGCATTGGACCGGGCCACCGACACGCTATCGGGCGGAGAAGCACAGCGCATCCGCCTTGCCTCGCAGATCGGATCGGGCCTGACCGGCGTGCTCTATGTACTGGACGAACCGTCCATCGGGCTGCACCAGCGGGATAACCAGCGCCTCATCGAGACGCTCAAGCGCTTGCGCGACCTAGGCAACACGGTGCTCGTTGTCGAACACGACGAGGAGATGATCCGCAGCGCGGATCATGTCGTGGATATGGGGCCGGGCGCCGGGGAGCATGGCGGCGCGGTGGTCGCGCAGGGTACCCCCCGCGAGGTCATCGCCGACGAGGATTCGCTGACCGGCGCCTATCTTTCGGGCCGCCGCCAGATCGCGGTGCCACACGCGCGCGTACCCGCCGGGATGCAGTGGCTGCGCTTGCGTGGCGCAAGCGGCAACAACCTGCGCGCGGTCGATTTGGACCTGCCGGTCGGGTGCCTGGTGTGCGTTACCGGCGTATCTGGTTCGGGCAAGTCGACGCTGGTCAACGACACGCTGGCCCTGGCCCTGGCGCGATATCTCCATGGCGCGCGCGCGGAGCCGGCCCCGTATGCCGCGATCGAGGGCCTAGAAAATTTCGACAAGATCGTGAGCATCGATCAGGCGCCGATCGGCCGTACGCCGCGCAGCAATCCGGCGACCTACTCGGGGCTGTTCGCGCCCATTCGCGAGCTGTTCGCCAGCACCGTGACGGCCCGGGAGCGTGGCTATGGTGCGGGTCGCTTCTCTTTCAACGTTGCCGGAGGACGATGCGAACAGTGCCAGGGCGATGGCATGATCAAGGTGGAGATGCACTTTCTGCCCGACATCTACGTGACCTGCGAGAGCTGCTCGGGGAGGCGTTACAACCGCGAGACGCTGGAGGTGCTTTACAAGGGCCGCAACATATCCGAGGTGCTGGACCTGAGCGTGGAGCAGGCGCGCGAGATTTTCGGCGCGGTCCCGGTCCTGGAACGAAAGCTTCGCACTCTGACCGATGTTGGCCTGGGATACGTGCGCCTGGGACAAAGCGCGACCACGCTCTCCGGCGGCGAGGCGCAACGCATCAAGTTGTCGCACGAACTGTCCAAGCGCGATACCGGCCGCACCCTGTACGTGCTCGACGAGCCCACGACCGGGCTGCACTTTCACGACATTGCGCTGCTGCTGAAGGTGTTGCACCGGCTGCGCGACGCGGGCAATACGGTGGTTGTCATCGAACACAACCTCGACGTCATCAAGACTGCCGACTGGGTGGTCGATCTGGGTCCCGAAGGCGGCCAGGACGGCGGGCGCATCGTTGCCATCGGCACGCCCGAGGACATCGCGAGCGAGCCGGGCAGCCACACCGGGCATTACCTGCGCGAGGTGTTGGCGCGGCAAGAAGCCGCCCTGGCAGGCCTCTGAGGGACGGCGATTCCCGCTGGTGCGCGCGCCGTGGCGGCGTGGGCCCTTGGCTGCCCGTGGACTCGCGAGGGCAAACCCGCGCGGCGCAGCGACCGGTCCGCCCAGGCCGCCCGACTAACTGGGCTGACTGGCGACCGCGTCCAGGACCTCCACCTCCGTGTCGAACATATCGCGAAACGCGGCATAGGTCGACAAAAAGGTCAGTGGCACCAAGAAGATCCAGCCGATCAGGAACATCAGGGTCGCCACGAAGGCGAGCCCGACGAACACAAGTCCATATACGGTCAGGGCGCCGAGGTTGCGGCGGCAAGCGGCAAGGCTCATGCGCAGGGCATCGACGGGACTGGCCCCGCGCAGCATGATGAGCGCGGGCGCGAGCCACGCCGCCATCGAGATGGGCACGAACAGGAAAAGGCAGCACAGCAGCAGTAGGAGCGAGCCCCAGCCGATGCTCAAAACAGCAAGTGGCCGCGCCTCGAGATCTGCCAACGACGCAGCGCTCAGCATGGAACCGACGAACGCACCGAGGCCGACTGCCAGCATTAGCCCCACCACGGCGAGGCTGGCGGCCAGAATGAGCAAACCAGCGCCGACCAGGGCGCCGCCCTGCGGACCAAAACCGGCGAACAGGTCGCCAAAGCTGGGCGTCTGACCGCGCCCTGTCTTGCGCGCAGCCACCATAAGGCCCCCGGAAAAAACGAACCAAAGCAGGTACGAGGCGACCGATCCGATGAAGGGGAACCAATTCAGTGGGGTCAGGAGCAGGAAAAAGCAGATCAACATCGCAACCCAGACACCGAGGCGCGCAATGTCGCCGAACAGCCAGGTGATCGAATCCGCCCACCAGCGGATCCCGCGGCCCGCGTCATTACTGCGGACGAGGCTGATGGACGTAGGGACGGGGTCGGTCACGGCGGCGGTCTCCTGCCACCTATCGTCGCAGAGGAGTCCGGCTCGGTCAATTGCCACTTGTGCCGATGCTGCAAATGCCGGCACGCCAACGCCTCTGGACCTGGATGCAGATCTGCGGCTAGTCCGCGAGCAGCAGGCGTTGTTCGCCCGCCTCCAGGGCGGCCGCGGTTCCGCGCAGCACGACAACGTCACCGGATTGCAAGATGAAATTGCCGCTGGGATTGTGCTCCAGGATGCCGCGTCGGCGCACGGCGGTAACCTCGACGCCCGTGGCAGTAAGGTCGATATCATTGAAGCTGTGCCCGACCGCCGCTGCGTCTGCCTCCAGGACGATCGTGTGCAGGCGCACCTGCAGGGGCTCGTCGAGGCCGTCTTCCATATCGTCCGCACCGTGGAAATAGCCGCGCAGCAGGCGATAGCGCGAGTCGCGCGCATCGCGCAGGCGCCGAATCACCCGCTTAAGTGGTACGCCGAGTAGCACCAGGGCATGGGAGCCCAGCATCAGGCTGCCTTCAAATACTTCCGGCACGACCTCGGTGGCGCCGGCAGCGAGCAATTGATCCAGATCGCCGTCGTCCTGGGTTCGGACGATGACCGGTACGCGGGGATTCAATTCGTGGGCGAAGGCGATGATCCGCAGCGCCGCGCGAACATCACTGAAACTGACCACCAGTGCAGCGGCCCGCGAGATTCCAGCGGCTACCAGGGTTTCCTTGCGTGCCGCGTCTCCGTAGACGACTGTGTGCCCGGCCGCTGCCGTCTGGCGCACCCGATCCGGGTCCAGGTCGAGGGCGACGTAGCCGATCTTTTCCTGCTCGAGCATGGTGGCCAGGTGCTGGCCACTTCGGCCATAGCCGCAGATGACGACATGACGTTCGGTCGCCATCGAGCGCGCCGCGATGCGGTGCAACTCGAGCGCCCGAAGCATCCACTCGGAGCCGCCAAACCGCAACGCCAGCCTGGCGCCGCTGGCCAGCAGGAAGGGGGTGGCCAGCATCGAGATGAGCATCGCCGCCAGCACGACCTGCTGCAGCGGCGCCGGCAGGAGGTCATGGCTGGAGGCAAGGTTGATCAGCACGAACCCGAACTCGCCGGCCGCTGCCAAGGGCAGGGCTGTCTTGATTGCCGTTCCCGGGCTCGCGCCAAAAATTCGTGCCAGGCCAAGCGTAAGGGCGAACTTGAAACCCATGGG
>OMSW01000103.1 GCA_900290295.1 Burkholderiales bacterium | reverse complement strand
CCGCGCAAGCTTTGGTACCGCGATGGTGTTCGTGTTGCTCGCCTATGGCGGGTGGAGCGATGCCGCAACGCTCTCCGCGGAAATGCGCGATGAGCGGCGCGGCATCGTCCTTGCCCTGGTCGGCGGCATGTCGATCGTCGGAGCGCTCTACCTGGCAGTGAATTGGGGCTACGTGCGCGTGCTGGGCCTGGACGGGCTGGCCAATACCAACGCGCCGGCGGCCGATCTTATGCGCCTTGCGTTTGGCCGGCCGGGAGAAATCCTGATCGTTTCCACGGTGGCGACGGCGGCCGTTTCCATCATGAACGCGCTGCTCATCGTCGGCGCGCGTACGACCTTTGCGGCCGCGCAAGATTTGTCCGGCCTGGCCGACCTGGATCATTGGGACGAGCTGCGCGGAACGCCCGCCCGTGCCATGTTGGCGATGGGAGGGGTGTCGATACTGCTGATCGGCTTCGGGAGCCTGACGCGCGGGGGCTTCTCCACCATGGTCGACTACCTTGCCCCCGTGTACTGGTTCTTTCTATCGCTCAGCGCGCTGGCGGTGATCGTGTTGCGCGTGCGCAGCCCGGATGCGCCGCGCCCGTTTCGCGTGCCCGGCTACCCGGTCACGCCGATCCTGTTTTTTCTCAGTTGTCTTTACACGCTGTACGCCAGCCTGGCGTACGTGAAGATCGGCGCCCTGGTCGGCGTCGCGGTGCTTGCCGTCGGCGGGATTTTTCTGCTGTTCCAGCGCAGCTAGCGCGCAAGCCGCGCCGGCGCGCGCCTCAGGCCAGGCTGGACATGGTCCGCGCGACCGCACTGGAGCCGACCGCGGCCGAATCCCCGCTGCCCAGCAGCAACTGCAAGCGCGCGGCGGAGAACAGCCCGCGAACCTGGCGCGATTTTGGATCGGCTGCCGCCTCCACGACCACCACGTACCGTTGCCCGGAGGCGGCCACCAATGCGGCAACCTCGGAAACGTTCATCCGGGCGACGTGGGCGAATTCGAGCACCCGCCACTGACTAACCGGCTCCATGATGTTCTCCACCTGCACATCCTGCCAGGCGCAGGTGGTCTCCGTGCACCCGATCGAGACCATGTACTGCACCGGCTTTTCGCCCTGGATGTCGTACGAGGTTATCGACCCGACCAGTTTGCGATCCGGCCCCAGGGCGAACGCGAAGCGTGCTCCGGAGAGTTTCATCTGGTTGAGCGCGTCGTCGATCGACGTGTTGAAATTGCTCGTCACGATCGGGGCCGAGCGAAAGTCGGTCATCGCCTGGCTTGCGGGCGCTCCCGGATCGATCGTGAACGGGCGTGTCGACGGCGCGCCGGGGATCAAGATCGGAAAGGACGCGCTTTGCAGCGCTGCGGTTGTCGACGAGCTCATGACATCTCCAGGAAAAGAAACCTCCAGCGCGAAAAAAGCCGCGTCTCGCGCCGATGCAGGTCTAGCCATTGACCGGGTGCTGAGATACCGATCGGGGGAGGTCAGTCCGCGTGCACCGTCAAAGTAGGGTCAAACGACTTTTTGTCCTGCCCAGCGGCGCCGGCAGCAGCCCTTGTTTGGAGCGAAGCACAGCGGTGACCATCCCCCAGGTTCCATCCTGGCACCGGTGCGCGCGGGCGTCAAGCGCCTTGGCAAACGCTACCGGGCGCCCTAGAGCCAAGCTATGCGGGCCCATCGAAGCGCAGGCTGTAGACGCCAACCACGCCCGGCAAGCCCTGTATCTGTTGCAGTACCTGGGCGGGAATCTCGTCGTCGACGGAGACCAGGCAAACGGCATCGGTTCCCGGACTGGTGCGACCCAGGTTGAAGTTGGCGATGTTGACCCCGGCGCGACCCAGGGCAGTACCCAGGCTGCCGATGAAGCCGGGCGCGTCCTTGTTGCGCACGAAAAGCATGCGCGCGGTCAACTCGGATTCGAGCGCGACGCCGTCGATCCCGATCAGGCGCGGCTTGCCGCTGAACAGCGATCCGGCCAGGCCCAGGGCGCCGCGGTCGGTCTTGACGTGTACGCGGATCATCGTGTGGTAATCGCTCTCGCGCTCCAGGCGTGTCTCCGCGGTGCGGATGCCGCGGTCCTTTGCGATCACGGGAGCATTGACCATGTTGACGAAATCGGATGATGGACGCAGCAAGCCCATCAGCACGGTGTTCGTGAGCGGGCGCGTGTTGAGCGAGGCCACGTGGCCCTCGAAGGAGATCTCGACGGACTGGATCCCGCCCGGCGTGACCTGCCCGACGAGGCTGCCCAGCTGTTCGGCCAGTTTCATGTACGGCCGCAGCCGCGGCGCGTCCTCGGCCGAGACGGAAGCCATATTGAGC
>OMSW01000104.1:324-1109 GCA_900290295.1 Burkholderiales bacterium | reverse complement strand
AGGTTTCGGCCATCGGGCCGGTGAAACCAACAAAGGACGCCAAACGTCGTAGCATAACCACCAGGGGCCATTGGCACGTGCGCGTGCGTCTGGCGCGGAATGTAAGACAAGCGCGCCGGACTTCAAGGCAAATCCTAGCGCCGCGGCGGAATTTCCTACTGCTCAGTGCGCCGGCGGAAGGGGTCGGCGGGATAGACGCCGAGGATGCGCACCTCGCGGGAGAAGAAGCTCAGCTCTTCCAGCGCCAGGCGTTCGGGCCGGCGTTCGGGATGGCCGTCGATTTCGGCGTAGAACTGGGCCACGGTGAAGGCGCCGTCCACCATGTAGCTTTCGAGCTTGGTGATGTTGATGCCGTTGGTGGCGAAGCCGCCCAGGGCCTTGTAGAGGGCGGCCGGGACGCTGCGCACCCGGAACACGAAACTGGTGATGACGGGGCCCTCGACCGGATCGGGATCGACCGGCTCGCGCCGCATGATGATGAAGCGGGTGGTGTTGTTCGCAAGATCGGCCACATTGGCGCGCAGCGACGTGAGGCCGTAGATCTGGCCGGCGAGTTCGGATGCGATCGCCGCCTCGCTCGGGTCCTGGCGCGCGGCCACGTCAGCCGCGGCCCCCGCGGTGTCGGCATGGACGATCGCCTTCAGGCCGAGCTCGGCGATCAGCTTGCGGCATTGCGGCAGGGCGTGGACGTGGCTGTGCACGGTCTTCAGCCCCTGGATCGTCGCCCCCCGGGGCGCCAGCAGGTGATGCACGACGGGCTGGAAATGCTCGCCCACGATATGCAG
>OMSW01000104.1:0-314 GCA_900290295.1 Burkholderiales bacterium | reverse complement strand
GCGAGATCGGCCGGAGTATCGACACCGAGCGGAACCGTGTCAACGAGAGCGACCTCGATGCGCATGCCGGCTTCGAGCGCGCGCAGTTGCTCCAGTTTCTCGCGCCGTTCCAGGGGCGAGGGCGGCAGAGCGACGAAGCGGGCGAGCGCCGCGCGCCGATAAGCGTAGATGCCGATATGGTGGAACAGGGGCCCCTCGCCCGCCGGGCAGCGCGCGCGGGTGAAATATAGCGCGCGTGCGATCCGCCGGTCGGCGGCCAGCGCCGCCACGGCCTTGACCACGCCGGGGTCATCCATCTCCGCCGGCTCGCGGAT
>OMSW01000102.1 GCA_900290295.1 Burkholderiales bacterium | reverse complement strand
AGTTCTGAGGACCGCTCACCCAACGACCCCGTAAGCTTTTTTTCGAGATATCACAAACTGGCGATCTTATGTGTGGAATCGTCCGCATGGCGGTCCAGTGCAAGCGTGTATCAATCTGCGCGGAGACGCTGCGCGCAGATCTATGCGCCCGCCTATTGCTTCGACCGCCCAGTCTGACAGGCTCGCGAATGGCAAAGTCCGCGCCTGAGATTGTGCGCGCCATGCTCGTCTCGGCTTACGGCAAGCACGCATCGCACCCTTCCCGCTGGCGAGTCGCCAGCACTGCTGGCTAGGCGCACCTATGGCACCAGCGGAGGTTCGCTTGCAGCAGACCCAAGGCAACCAACGCGTACCCGCCCGCAGGTTTGCGGCGGCCACCTTCATTGCCACGGTCATCGCCATCTCAGCAGGGTGCGCCAGTGGGCCGCCAAATTTATCTGCACGCGGTGGCGACATTCCTGCGTCTGTTGGCTACGCCGGCGTCGGCTTCAAAGACCTTCCAAGTGCTTCGCTAGCACAGCGTAAGGTGAACTTGCGAGTGGAGTCATCGCGACGTGGTTTGATCAAGCAGATCGTTAGGACTCCGGCCGAAGGTGTGGCGGCCGCCTTGATCTCTGATGCAGCTGACTGGTGCAAGGCGAACGGCGGAGAACTCTTAAAGAGTTCTGAAACCCGGGAACTTAAGAACAAAGTTGAAGACATTCTTACCGCCGAGTACAACCTGTTCACATCGCACAATATTCGATCCACTGTTTGCCGCTCTGCGGAAATAATCCAAGTGGTATTGAGCGCAGAACTGACACATGATGACCATCAGTTTTATATCGTCTGGATAACCGATGCCGAAGTCAGTGCTGCCAATCCTACAATCGTTGCGGATCGAAAACAATTGTCGGTACCCGACGAAACACGAAAGGCCGATGAACTCAATGGTCAACGGGATTTGATTGCAGAGAACCAGAAGAAGTTGGAGACTCTTAACGCAGAATTCGCAAGACTGGATCGGCGCATGTATCGCTTGCTAAAGGAACGCGGCGCAAAGGCTCCAGTTCAGAATGCTGCCACCGCGGCATCTGCGACCATTGCCGACTCGCTCGGTTTGTCTCCTGATTTCTCCCCACCGGTCGGCCTCGAGCAGCTAGTTGGGCGAACGGCCGTTGCCCGACTTGTTTATTTCGCTACTGGTGCATGTTCGCTTAGGGCATTCCGCCCTTATCATCAATCTGCGGTGGATCTTAGAAAGGTCAATTGGGATGTTGCCTACCACTCGATTCACACCATCACGGAGCACTTCGATTTCACCGGAGCCTCGATACCTGGCGAAGGTGTAACCGTCGTGCGTTTCAATCTCCTCGGTGTTGCCGTGGATGTGGACTCGGTCGATGATGCAACGAGGGTGCTCAAATCGGCGCAGGTGATCGCTATAGCGTGCGCGCAGCAGAAGTGACGGCAGCCGATAGCGGGCTCGCCAGTTGCTTTGTGGGCTAACAAGTGCCCCAAAAACCGCGGCGGAGTCTCGAAGGAATTGTGGGGTCGTCGTAAGACTCCCGGGGGACCTATATGCGCACGGGCGCCAACTAGCCTTGCGCTACTACCCTCTACAATCAAACGCAACGCCACTGCCATTTCGGCGGCGTGAACCCAGAAGAATTTGAGGCGGCAACTAGGGGTCGCCGAACTGTCCACTGAATGCTGGGAAGTAGAGACCGTCGGGATGTGGGCTGGAGCAAGTCCCCTTCGGCCGGATCGCTGGTGCAGGAGCAATTGCATTCGGTCGCGTTCTGCTACGGAATTGTCTCGAAATCCTGTCTGCAAGCAAACAATCCCACGCTCCCTTCGCGTGGCCAAGGCCGGCGTGAGATCCAGCCTGAGATCGCGCGGGCAACCGGCCTCGACCGCAAGACCATCCCCCTCGCACCACCAACGGACGGCGGCAGATTTCCGCGGGCCGGCCAGCGGGAAAACGCAGTTCATTGTCTTGCCAGTTACATTTCCTTGGTCGGGTGCAGCGCAATCATCCTTTATGTGCGCAGCCGCACAGACGGCAGCGGTTCACTCATGGTTGAATCGCCGTTGAGAAGACTGCATTTAATTTCCGGGCGAGGGAAAATCTCAAACCATTGTGTACGCGTAGTATCAAAGAACGGAAGCCGTGCGCGTTGGAGATTGATTGCTCCCGGAAATTCGAGATCGACCGTGGTTGCCTCCGTTTCCCGACCTTAACGCACGAAGCCCAGACAATCCACCATCCGTAGGGAGAAACTCATGAAAACAATTGTCGCAGTACTCGCATCCACGTTTCTCATTAGCAGCGCATACGCGCAGTCGACAGGTGTATCGGCAAGCACTCCACCTTCTCCGGACGCTTCGACCCCCGCGAGGGTGAAGTCCGATGCCAAACGCAATATGGAGGTCGAGACGCACATCAAGGATTTGCACGCAAAGCTCAAAATCACTTCGGCTGAGGAATCCCAATGGACCGACGTAGCCCAAACGATGCGTGACAGCGCGATCGAAATTGACAAAGCGATCGACAAGCGTGAAGCAATCGTTAACAACGCGACGGCGATCGATAACTTGAATGCCTATGGCGATATCGTCCAGGCGCATGCGGATAACGTCAAGAAGCTCGCTGCAGCCTTTGCTCCGTTGTATGCCTCGATGTCTGACGACCAGAAAAAGGTGGCCGACGACGTATTCGCTCATCGAGCGCAGCCAGTTAAGAAAACAACCAAAGCAACGAAATAAAACTCTGCCAAGTTTCGCACGGTGACGTTCGCCGCACGGCTTCACCCTTAAGGATTTATCATGAAACAAGGAATTCTTTCACTTGTCTTTGTCGCTCTGGCGCTTACGGCAGCCTCGGCCGCAAGTGCGGGGGTAAGTATCAGCATCAGTCCGTTCGGGTTTGTAGCGTATCCCCCCCCAGTGGTCTATGCGCCTGCCCCCTACTATGCCCCGCCACCGGTGGTCTATATTGGCGGCGGATCTTGGGGTGGTGATCGCGGGAGGCACTCCCGAGGTCACGGTGGTGGTGGCAAGCGCCACTGAAATTCAGCCGGACCCTAGTTCCCTCG
>OMSW01000211.1:1853-2704 GCA_900290295.1 Burkholderiales bacterium | reverse complement strand
CCGTACTTTGCGAAGCCGCCACAGGTCGAGCACTTCGAGCGCGTGGTCGGAACGCGTGCCGGCTGATGCGCTAGGCTCAGCGCTGCGAGCCGCGCAAGGCCTCGCGTAGGTGGCGCGTCGCGCAGACGCTCAGGAAATCGCGCACGCGGGCGCCTTTTTGCAAACGCAGTAACTCGCGCTCGTAGTGCGGCTTGATTTCGTCAACAGGACGACGCATTTCGCTGGCCAAGGCGTCGATCGCTGCCTCGTGTAGCGCCGCTTCGTTTTCATTGGCGTAAATCGTTCCCATAAACATCCCCCCGCATTCTTCCCTCTTGCAGCAATGCACGAATCGAATCTTCGCCGAAAAATATTCACCGCCACGAGCTTTGTCGGCAACTATTTGTCAGGGATCAATTTGCGCGCACAGATCAGCGCAAAACTATTGACTACGGGCGCGGCCAGGGAAGTCGCTGTTTCTGCGCTTCCTCGTGCCAGCGGCGCTCTTCTTCATGAATATACCGCTGCGTGGTTCTTCTGTCAGAATGCCGCGCATCTTTTTGTACGTAACGCTCTTCGATTCCCGCGTCCACCTTGGCCGTAATGCCGGTGTGGCGCCCCCAGTGCGCCGAGGCTGCACGTAGTTTTTCCGCCTTGTGTTCTTGCTCCGGCCCCAGCAGGTCCGCCGCCCGGGAAAACAAGCGTTTGAGAATCTGGTTCAGGCGCCGCGCGGTGATCGGCGCGCGCGCGCGCAAGCCGACGAGCAGGGGGGTAGTGTCGCTGCGTTTGGGTACCGCTGTCAGTCCCAAGTGTTTGCGATAGCGCACCAGCGCCTGGATCATATCGTCAGGAACCGGGACCTTGGCGCGCTT
>OMSW01000211.1:0-1843 GCA_900290295.1 Burkholderiales bacterium | reverse complement strand
CCACATGTCGGTGTCGAGAAAGCGCTCGATCGATGTTGACTCCGGGGCGATCGCAGCGGACGCCGTGCCCTGCGCGAGGCCTTCCAGCGCCAGCTTGCGCCGGCGCTGGCGGATCAGGCCCAGGGGATTGCCGGCAAGGTAACCCGCATCGACCAGATAGCGCATGAGCGAATTGATGGCCGCAATCGCTGTAAGCAGGGCCGGTTCGCTGAGCGGGCCGACAAACGCACGCCAGGCGCTCGAGGTTCGGCTCACCTTGGGGCCGCACCAGCGGTCCGCGGGCTGCGGATCTGCCAGGAAGTTCAGGTATCCCTCGAAATCCTGCCGTGTAAGGCTCGACAGGGGCTTGCCGCACTCGTGCACCGCCCAAAGCACGAGTCGCTCGCACTCGCGCTGATAAATACGTGCCGTGCCTGGCGAGCGGTCATATTCGGACAAAAAGCAGGAGATCGCATCCAGGTCGTCGTCCGCGTCGATCTGCCGCTTGGAGCGCTCGGCCCGGTTTTCCCCGTCCTGGCCCGATAGCGCTGGTGAAAGATTCGTTTGCGCCAGCGGCCGGATCGGCGGCATGGCCGCCTTGGCCCTCAGAGGCGCTTGTGCGACCCGTCGCACAGGGGGGCCTTGGCGCTGGTCTTGCAACCACAGAAGTAGACGGTCTCGCTTTTTCCGGCGATGAATTCGATGGGGGTAAATTCCGTCCCCTTGTGCGAGCCGTCGCAAAACGGCTGCTGGGCGCTGCGTCCGCAGCGGCACCAGTAATACGTCCTTCCGGCCTCCACGGCCACCGGATACGGGGCGCGCTGGGCGATCTTGGCTTGGGTCATGCAGGCTGCTCCTTTGTGGACCTTTGCTGTCGGCGCAAATGATACCTGCGCAGCACTTGCCCTTGCCGGTTGCAGGGCCAAGCCCGAGCGGGCCGGAACTTGAACTTGACACGGGATCTTATGTACATATACTGTACATGTACATGTTCCCCGAGTTGAGGTTCCCACATGGCAGCTGCCGTTGAGCGCATCGTCGTGCAGACCACGGCGCAAGACAAGAAGGCGATCGCCGCGAAAGCCAAAAAGCTCGCGATCCCGATTTCGGAGCTGATGCGCCGCGGCGCCTTCGCCTACGACGCCAGCCAAACCGATGGCGAAATGGCCGCCTTGGCCGATGCGGCCAAGGGTGCCGCCGAGCGCGCGGGCGCGGCCATCGAGGAGGCGCTCAGCTTCATCGAGGCGAGCAACAAGCGCATCTCGGCGATGGAGTCGAAGGCGTCCAAGAGCGGTAAGACCAGCGATCGCAAGGTTGCCTGATGGGTGTCACGGAAAAGATTTGGGGCGCGTTGACCTCCGTGATCAAGCTCGAAGACAAGGTGAACCGCCAGGCCGATGCGATGAAGGGGCAACAGGCCCGAATCGAAGACCTCACCGGACGGGTGATTCGGCTGGAGGCGCAGCTGGAGCTGCTCACCGGGGCGGCGCTCGCAAGACGCCTCAAGGGCGACTAAGGCCCGCGGCTCGCGGCGCGCTCGCACATTCGGGGCCGTGGCAGGACATCGCTTTGGATCCAATTGCAAGGAACCGCTAGCGCCAGGGAGCCTGCATATGTCCGAGAGTTGCCGACTGCAGGACTATGCACTGCACGCCTTCGACAAACTGCGCTATGGGGATACGGATCGGCAGGGTCACGTCAACAATGCGGTGTACGCCACCTTATTCGAAACCGGACGGGTCGAGCTGCTGTACGACAGCGCCGGGCCGCTGCGAGAGCCGGGCTCGGCCTTGGTCATCGCGCGGCTCACCATCGACTTCATCGGCGAGATGCTCTGGCCGGGCAAGATCGACATCGGCACACG
>OMSW01000100.1 GCA_900290295.1 Burkholderiales bacterium | reverse complement strand
GCGTAGAACTCTAGCATCGTGAATTCGGGGTTGTGGCGCGGGCTGATGCCCTCGTTACGGAAATTGCGATTGATCTCGAAGACGCGCTCCATGCCGCCGACTACCAGGCGCTTGAGGTAGAGCTCGGGCGCGATGCGCAGATACATGTCGATGTCGAGGGCGTTGTGGTGGGTGGCAAACGGCCGCGCCTGCGCACCGCCCGGAATCGCCTGTAGCATTGGCGTCTCGACTTCGAGAAAGTCGCGCTCCAGCAAGAACTGTCGAACGGCCGATATGGCGCGCGCGCGTACCTGGAATGCCCTGCGTGTCGATTCGTTGACGATCAGATCGACATAGCGCTGGCGGTAGCGTTGCTCGTGATCGGCCAGGCCGTGAAACTTGTCGGGAAGCGGGCGCAGCGCCTTGGCCAGCAGGCGCAGCTCGCGGCAGCGTACCGAGAGCTCGCCCCGATGGGTCTTGAACAAGGTACCGCGCGCCGCGACGATATCGCCGATGTCCCAGTGGCGAAAGGCCTCATGCGCCTCGGCGCTCGCGTCCTCGTTGCTGATGAAGAACTGGATACGACCGGAGCCGTCCTGGACGGTGGCAAAGCTGGCTTTGCCCATCAGGCGCTTGAGCATCAGGCGGCCAGCCACTGCGACGTCGACCGGTGCCTGCTCCAGCTGCTCGCGCGCGGTATCGTCGTATGCCGCGTGCAACGCCGCCGCAAGGTGGGTGCGGTAGAAATCGTTAGGATACGCCGGGCCATGGGCGCGCATCGCGGCGAGCTTGCTGCGGCGCTCGGTAATGACCTGATTATCATCAGGCACGGCGGCGGAAGAGGGCGGTACAACCTTGGTCACGGCGCTCCTATCGTGCGTAGAAGATTGATTGCCGCGCTGAGGCGCGGACTCAAACGCCTTGCTTGAGGCTGGCGGAAATGAATTCGTCCAGGTCGCCGTCGAGCACCGCTTGCGTGTTGCCGACCTCGACGTTGGTGCGCAGATCCTTGATGCGCGACTGATCCAGGACGTACGAGCGGATCTGGTGGCCCCAGGCGATATCGGTCTTGGAATCTTCGAGCTTGTTCTGTTCCACCAAACGCTTACGCATCTCCAGCTCATAGAGTCGGGACTTGAGCATCGCCATGCATTCGGCCTTGTTGCGATGTTGCGATCGATCATTTTGACTCTGGACGACGACGCCGGTGGGCAAGTGGGTGATGCGCACGGCCGATTCGGTCTTGTTCACGTGCTGACCTCCGGCGCCCGATGCGCGGTATACGTCGATTCGCAGGTCGGCCGGATTGATTTCCACCTGAACGGTTTCGTCGACCTCGGGATACACGAAGACGCTTGCAAAGGAGGTGTGGCGCCGCGCGTTGGAGTCAAAGGGCGACTTGCGCACCAGGCGGTGCACACCGGTTTCCGTGCGCAGCATGCCGAAGGCATATGGGCCGGTGACCTTGATCGTCGCACTTTTGATGCCTGCCACCTCTCCGGCCGACTCCTCGAGAAGCTCAGTCTTGAAATCCTTGCGCTCGGCGTAGCGCAGGTACATGCGCTCGAGCATCGCCGCCCAGTCCTGCGCCTCGGTGCCACCGGAGCCCGACTGGACATCGACAAAGCAATTATTGGGATCGAGCGGATTGTTGAACATGCGCTGGAATTCCAGATCGCCGATCTGGCGTGCCAGCGTTGCTACGTCCTTGCCGATGGCCTGGAGTGTGGCATCGTCGCCTTCCGCGCGGGTGAGCTCGAAGAGCTCGGATGCATCGGTCAAATCACCCGCGATGCGGCGCATGCGCGAAACCACGTCGTCGAGCAGTTTTTTTTCTTTGCCGAGTTCCTGCGCTCGTTTTTGATCGTTCCAAACGTCGGGACCCTCGAGTTGGCTTGCGACCTCGGTCAGGCGCCGTTCCTTGGCATCGACGTCAAAGGTACCTCCGCAGCTCGTTCAAGCGAGCGTGTAGATCGGAAAGCGTCGCGGCGATCTGGTTGAGCTGTTCTGCGTCCATAGTTCGTCCTGCCAAAGGACGACGATTATACGTTTATGCGCAAAGCTGCTCGATCATCAGGGAAACGCGACGCTGTCCTCGAAACTCATCGATCGCCGGTCGATAGGCGAGGCGGGCACGGTCAGGCACAGCCTCCGAATGGCGAAACCAGATCGCCGGCCAGCGTCGGCCGTCGAGCGCGAGGGTGAGCTTCAAATGCTTGCCTTTGACGATGCGCTGTTCGAGAACTTCAAATTCATTGGCGAACAATGGTTCGGCAAATCCCTGTCCCCAGACGATTCGATCGATGGCCTCCACCAGGGAGTGGGTGATTTCATCGGCTTCCAGCGCGCCGTCCACCGCCAGGGTGCGCGCATACAGGGCGGGATCGGTAGTCTCGCGCGCCGCTTGCTCGAACGCCAGGGTGAAAGATTCGAGTGCATCGTGCGCGATGGTCAAGCCGGCCGCCATCGCGTGACCACCGAATCGAGCAATCAGGCCGGGGCTGGTCTTCGTAATGCGATCGAGCGTATCGCGCAGGTGAACGCCCTCGATCGAACGCCCGGAGCCGCGCAGCCAGCTCGCGTCCGCGCGGGCAAAGGCGATGGTCGGGCGGTGGTGACGTTCCTTGATGCGCGAGGCGATCAGGCCCACGACTCCCGGGTGCCAGCCCTCGCGGAACATGGTTATGGTGCACTGCTGGCCCAAGGGGAGGGCGTCGAGGTCGGCCGAATCGAGTTCGATTTCCGCATCGGCCTGCATATCTGCCTCGATCTGACGCCGCTCGCGGTTCAAGGTGTCCAGGCGCTGCGCCAGCTCCAGGGCCTGATCGGCGTCGTCGCTTAGCAAGCACTCTATGCCCTGCGTCATGTCGGTGAGGCGGCCCGCGGCATTGATGCGCGGACCGAGCGCAAATCCCAGGTCGGAGGCGCGCGCCGTGCGTGGATCACGCCCGGCCACGCGAAACAGCGCGGCGATTCCGGCCTGCATGGCCCC
>OMSW01000112.1:138381-176443 GCA_900290295.1 Burkholderiales bacterium | reverse complement strand
CGAATTCGCCCAGCACCTGTTTGATCAGGGCGTTGATAGATGTCCGTTGCCAGTCGTTTGTCGCCTCGGTCAACGCGATGAATGCCACTATGGCTTCGCGCGCTTTTCCGTGAACATGCTCGTGCAGCAGATCCGCGTGCACCTGCGGATCGAAATAAAACAACATGGCCTCATCGGCGAGCAGGTTGAGCGTCTTGACACGATCCTTGTACAAGGCTACGACCGCGGCCAGCGCCGGGCCACCGGGTAGCATGCCCCGTGCCCGCATCCGCGGTTCGACAAGAGCAGCGAGCCGGGCATCGTCGCTCTGCTTTATGTACTCGCCGTTGAGCCAGAGAAGCTTGTCGATGTCATATTGCGCCGGTGCACGATTGACATGCTCCAAATCAAACCATTGCACCAACTGCTCGCGCGAGAATTTTTCCGCGTCCCCATGGCTCCAGCCAAGCCGCGCCAGGTAATTGAACAAAGCCTCTGGCAGGAAGCCGTCCTGCTCATACTGCAGAACGCTGACCGCGCCGTGCCGCTTGGAGAGTTTCTGCCCATCAGGCCCGAGAATCATGGGCAGATGAGCGAAATAAGGCAGTTGACCGCCCTCGCCCAACAGCGCGCGATAGATGTTGATCTGGCGCGGCGTGTTGTTGACATGATCATCGCCGCGCAGCACGTGCGTGATCCGCATGTCGATATCATCGACCACGACAGCGAAGTTATAGGTCGGGACGCCGTCGGCACGTGCAATTACCAGGTCATCGAGCTCGGAATTGTCGACACTGATTGGACCCTTGACGAGGTCATGCCACCAAACCTCGCCCGCATCGGGATTGCGGAAACGGATCACCGGAGTCACGCCCGGCGGCGGGTTCCTGCCGGAGGCGCGCTCTGGGCGCCAGCGGCCGTCATAGCGCGGCTTTTCGCCACGCGCGGTCTGCTGGGCACGCAAAGCATCGAGTTCTTCGCGCGTGGCGTAACAGCGATAGGCCTTGCCCTCATCGAGCAAACGCTCGATAAGCTCCTGGTAGCGCGCCAGTCGCTCGGTCTGGCGAACGGGTCCTTCGTCATAGTCCAGGTTCAACCAAGCCATGCTATCGAAGATGATCCGGACCGCCTCTTCCGTCGAACGCTCGCGATCGGTGTCCTCGATCCGCAGGATGAACGTTCCCCCGTGGTGGCGCGCAAAAGCCCAACAAAAAAGGGCCGTGCGTGCGGTGCCAAGGTGCAGCATCCCGGTAGGACTCGGTGCAACACGCGTGCGGACGGGGGTATTCATTGCCGGTTACGACAAAGAGCGGCGTGCGGCAACACGCGCGCCGCACTTGCCGGCATGCGCTTGGAAGAAGGCTTACTTGCTACGCAGTGGAACACCGTCGTCGGCGCCATGCGCGCCAACCTTGGCAATGCGCAACAGATTCGTTGTCCCCGAATGGCCGAACGGCACGCCCGCGGCAATCACGACGAAATCACCGGCCGCGGCGAAGCCCTCCTGCAGCGCCGCGCGGCACGCCAAGTCCGTCATCGTGTTGACGTCGGGCGCTTCGGTGGTCTGCAGAGAATGAACACCCCAGACGACGGCCAAGCGGCAGGCGGTCCGCGCGCTTGGGGTAAGCGACAGGATCGGAGCCTCCGGCCGCTCACGTGCAGCACGAAGCGCGGACGAACCGGAGGAGGTATAGGTAATGGTCGCCTTGGCCGAAACGATATGTGCGGTCTGGCGCAGGGCGGCACAGACCGCATCGGCAACCGTCGATCGCGCTTCTTCGTGATTTGCTTCCAGCAACGCGCGATAGTACGGATCGGCTTCCACCTGGCCGATGATGCGGTCCATCATGGTCACGGCCTCCACCGGATATTTGCCCGCGGCCGATTCGGCCGAGAGCATCACCGCATCGGCTCCTTGGAAGATGGCGCTGGCAACATCGGATGCCTCGGCGCGCGTAGGCACTGGGCTGGCGGTCATCGATTCGAGCATCTGCGTCGCAACGACCACGGGCTTACCCTCGCGTCGGCACGCGCGGACGATCGCGCGTTGCAAGATCGGCACGCGCTCAGGCGGCGTCTCGACCCCCAGATCCCCGCGCGCAACCATGACTGCATCGGAAGCACGGACGATTTCATCGAGGCGATCTATTGCGGCCGGTTTCTCCAGCTTGGTCATCACCAGCGCCCTGTCGCCGATTATGGTCCGAGCCTCAAAGATGTCTTCGGGTCGCTGTACGAAGGACAGCGCGACCCAGTCGACTCCGAGCTCCAAGGCGTACTGAAGGTCGCGTCGGTCCTTCTCCGTAAGCGGAGATATCGGCAGCACAACGCCGGGAACATTGACACCCTTGCGATCGGTCAAGCGGCCGCCGACCACCACGCGCGTCGTAGCGAAATCGGGACCGAAGTCCTCAACGCGCAGCGCGAGCTTGCCGTCGTCAAGCAGCAATGCTGCACCGCGCACCAAGGCGGCAAAGATCTCCGGGTGCGGGAGATTGACCCGGCGCGCATCGCCGTCCGCCGGATTGAGGTCAAGCCGAAAAATCGCGTCGGGTTCCAAGGTAACACCGCCATAGGAAAACTTGCCGACACGCAGCTTTGGCCCCTGTAGATCGCACAAGATGCCAATCGGTCGACCGAGCTCTCGGCCGATGCGCCGGACGGTGTCAAAGCGCTCCTTGTGCTCGACATGGGTTCCATGACTGAAATTCAACCGAAACATGTCGACGCCCGCGACAAACAAGTCGCGGATGAGCTCAGGCGTGGAACTGGCGGGACCAAGTGTTGCAACAATCTTGGCGTTTCGATTTCTGCGCATACGTTTCCCGTTTGGATAGGGGCTACGCGATCAGGGGCAGGAGTCGCCTCCGAGCGGATGCGGGGACCGCGCGAGCCACAGGCTTCAGCCGCGTGCCAAGCAAGCTGTGACGAAACTGTGATTGTACGCAATCGCAGGCGACCATGCCCGACGGGCACCGACTATCGGCGAATGGGACTTATTCCTGCGCGAGAAGAAGTGCCCGCAGCACATCGCCATCAGAGCCGGACGGCTGCGCGGTGACGCAATCGTCCAGTGCCTGAAAAAGCAACGACGCATCCTGGGCGAGCAGCCGCTCCGAAGGGTTAATGCGCAGCTTCTGCGCGCGCAGGAGCGTGTCGGGCGCCAGAAAAACGGCGTACCCCGCGGACCGCACGGAATCCGGTTCCCCTCCGCTGGCATAGGCGTGAATCGCAAAATGCCCGTCGAGCGCCAGTGCGAGCGTAAGCAGATACTGCGCCGGGCCGACACGCGTTCCATCGACAAGAACGGGCCCGCCAGAAAGAATCACGGTCGGCGCTGCCGGGCGACCGTCGCGCACACCTTGGAGCGCGATTGCAGCATGCACGCTGACCAGTTCACGCGCCTCGGCCGCTTCCTGCGCACCAAGTTGAAGCACGATTAAGCCTTGTTTGCGCGCGAGCGCCTCGGCCCTCCCTAAAGCAGCTATCGTCCTACTGGCACGTGGGGCATCAACATCCACCGCAGGTTGCCCGTCGACGTCCGTCGCGAACAGTGCGCGCAGCAGGAAGCGAGGAGCGGATTGAGGCGTGTCGAAAAGTGATTTGTGCTGGTTCATCGGCGGTGATTAGAAGGCGCGGTCGGCGTTGCGCCTGTTTGAGGCAAGCTTAGAATGAATTATTCGTGAGCGGCGTAGTTCCCGGGAGGCGAGTTGCGGTATGCATATTGACAATTGTGCCAGCTCTGACTCCTGCAATCGGTGCTGCACAGACGCGTCAGCTGCAACCCTGCATAACGCGGGTGATCGGCCAAGTCGATGACGGCGCAGGGCCTGCAGATACCGGACCTGCACAAGTTTCCCAGACGCCGCCAAACGCGGAGCCCTTACCGAAGGGCAAAAACCTTGCCACGGATAGCGGATTTGAATTCGGCGGTGAAATATCCGACTACCGTTATCAGGAGCACGTTGTAGCTAGTACCGATTTCATGAATGAAACCGGGGCAAAGTTTGGCATTACCGCCACCGGCACCAAACTTTTCGGCTCCGGCTTCTTTGTGGCAGGCGATTTCCGATTTGCCTACAGCAGCAATGACTATTGGAGTCCGCAGACCGGCACAAAACCCGACATTCCAGATTATCTTTGGGATATTCGTCTGCTGGTCGGAAAGGACTTTCTAGCCGAGAACGTCTTGTCTTCCAACCAGAGCCTCGGTATTTCCCCGTATGTCGGAATTGGCTACCGTAATCTGTTCAATGATCTTCGCGCCGAAGGCCCACAGGGTTACCGACGCGACAGTCAGTACTTCTATCTACCGGTCGGTGGAACGCTTCGCTTCCGCATCACCGACCATGCACGCATCAGCTCCAATCTTGAATATGACCAGCTGCTGCTTGGTTGGCAGACCAGCTATTTAAGTGACGTCTCCTCGAGGTTCCCCAACACGGAAAGTGACCAACACGGCGGCCATGGCGTGCGCGGCAACCTCATGTATGAAAGAGCATATCGGTCGGCGGGACCATTTTTCAATTATTGGAATATCGATAGGTCCGCCCTGGGAAATCATGGTGGGTATGAGCCACATAATCAGACCATTGAATACGGCATACAGGCTCGCTATCGCTTTTGAGAATGTTCGCAATTCGCGGTGAGAAAGCGGGGGGTTGCCAAGTGTTGCCAAATTGCCCTGGCGTAACGCAAATCGCGGTTGCCTGCCCTGAAAGGAAGGCTCGCAGGTACACCAACAGCCGAAATCAATAGGTTGCGGCTGTTTTCCCATCGCCTACGTTCTGCATACGGACAAGCACCAAGTCGCCCACAAGTTCTTGAGAATGACGTAAGGATCCGGTTAGCCGCGGCGAAGCTGCAATCGGCACGTTTTGAGCAAAGGCAGAATGGATCTCCTGCCGGCATCTGCATGACGCGGGTTTTCAGGGCGCAATGAAAGCAGCTAGGACGGCCGCGAGTTTCCACGGACGTCGACAGGCGGTACATGCCGCCAGGGCCACCGGCCAGGGCATGTCGATCGCGCCAGAACTGGGCATGGGCACCGGAACTGTGCAGCGGATCCTCGGCCCACAGCCGGTGCGGACCGCATCCATCAGCACGTCTGGGGTTTCAGTAACGGGTCATGGAACACCGCTGGTTGTTCCATACCGAGCCAGCGACGGAAGTTTGATTCCCGAGGTTGTCGCACGTGTGCACAAAGCCGCTGCTGAGATTACCGGCTTGGCCGGTGGCGGCGATCAAATAACCGAATGCGGTTGGAGGTGCGAGACAGACAATCGGGAAATCCGGAAGTTGGTGCAGGTATAGCAGCCAAGCGATCGGACGTGAGGTGAATTGGTGCGGGGTGAAGTGGACGCGCGGCATGCGCGAAAAAACGGGCCCTGCCCCGTTTCAGCTTTTGGGTTCCTTTCCGTACAATTTCCGTACGAATCGGCAGCTAGAGAGTAATCCGTCGTAGCTGATTGATTTTATGGTGGGCGGTACAGGGTTTGAACCTGTGACCCCTGCCGTGTGAAGGCAGTGCTCTACCGCTGAGCTAACCGCCCGGTCGCGTGGAGGCCGTAAATTCTAGCTCAGTCGGCATTTCCGGCCCCGCTGCGCCAGGGAGTATTTGCCCCGCCGCAACGTCATGTGCGCCAAGGCTTGTCGTCCGAACCCCCCAAGGGCCCAGCTGCCATCCCTCCACATTCGAGAATATTTCCTATTTTCGCCGTCGGCGCGCTCGCCACGGCAGCACGGCTCAGGCGCTGCGCCAGACAGCAGGGGCCCTGGTCTCCTTCTCGATCGAATCGAGCAAGGCTTCGTGTGCCGACGCCTCGTCAGCGCTCGCCGTGATCACGATGAGGCGATCGGGCGCGACCGGCGCGATGTCTTCGGCTTGCGACGCCGGCGTCAAGTCCATTACCAGGCTGTCCTGCCCGCGGGTCATTGCCAGGTACGCCTCACCGAGCAAACCGGCGTCGAGCAAGGCGCCGTGCAAGGTCCGGTGCCGGTTGGAAATGCCGTAGCGCTCGCAAAGCGCGTCGAGCGAATTGCGCTTGCCCGGATGCAGTTCCCGCGCAAGTCGCAGCGAGTCGGTAACCTTTTCACAATGATCGGCGAAGGGCGGGCGACCCAGACGGGCGAACTCCGCGTCGAGGAAGGCAAGGTCGAAGGAAGCGTTGTGGATGATCACTTCGGCCCCGTGCACGAAATCCACCAGTTCATCGACGACCTCGGCGAACAGCGGTTTGTCGCCGAGGAACTCCCGCGTCAGGCCATGGACCGCGAGCGCGCCTTCGTCGCTGTCGCGCTGCGGGTTGAGGTAGCGGTGCATGCGACGGTCGGTGAGCTGCCGGCCGATTAATTCGATCGCGCCGATCTCGATGATGCGATGCCCATCCTTGGCCTCGAGCCCGGTGGTTTCGGTGTCCAGCACGATCTGGCGCATCTTCCTCACGCTCCCTGGACTTCGTCGACACCGCGATTTGCCAGGGCGTCGGCCCGCTCGTTGCCCGGATCGCCCGCATGACCGCGCACCCAACGCCACTGCACCTTGTGCCGGCGCACCTGCTGATCCAGTTGTTGCCACAGTTCGACATTCTTTACCGGCTTGCGATCGGCGGTCTTCCAGCCGCGCCGCTCCCACTGTTTCAGCCATTCGGTCATGCCGAGCTTCACGTACTGCGAGTCCGTGTGCACGATGACATTGCAGGGGCGCTTGAGTGCCGCAAGGGCCTCGATCACGGCGGTCAATTCCATTCGATTGTTGGTCGTTTTCGGCGCCCCTCCGAAGAGTTCGCGCTCGTTTGACCCGCTGCGCAGCAGCGCGCCCCAGCCGCCGGGGCCCGGATTTCCTCTGCATGCGCCATCGGTCCAGATCTCTACGATCGAATCCACCGGCGCGGCCGCCGCCGCCGAAACTGTGGACTCGGGAATCAGTCCCACCGAACGCGCATGCCTCATCCGTGCGCCGCGTTCGTCAGCGTGTCATTGGCCGCTTCCCTGGAAACCCGCATTTGTACCGATACCGCCTCTTCGGTTCGGTGCGTGCGCTGCGCCACGGGCGCCGCAGGTGCCAGCGCCGCGCGGAGCTCCTCGCGCCGCTTCTTGATCAGACCGACCAACCGCATCCCATGGACCCGCTTGATCGCGGTAAGCGCATAGATGCTGCCCAACACCGGCCACCAGCGGTCTCCTGCCTTTTCGAGGAAGGACCAGCGCGCAAGCCATGACTCGCTGCGTACGCAAGGCACGTAGCAACCAAAACGCCCCCGATTGACCTCGAAGGAGAGCAGCTTGAGCCAATCCTTTAAGCGCGGCAAAGCGATCAATTGACTGGAGCGCGGCAGGAACGGCCGCACGCCGATGCGTCTCATCCAATGGCGTGCGCCCCATATGCTCGCCGGATTGAACCCGGTCAGGACCAGCTGTCCCTCCGGTACGAGTACGCGATCGACTTCGCGCAGGACGCGGTGCGGCTCCTGCGCAAACTCGAGCACGTGGGGCAGTACGAGCAGATCGATCGACTGCGAGGCAAAGGGCAGTTCATCGAATCGCGCAACCAGGGCCGCCTCACGCCGGTCGCCATTGTCGTGCTCAATCCAGATGGGGCCGACGGGGCTGCAATCCAAGGCAATGCATCGCAAGGGCATGCGGTTCTCGCGAAGGGTGTCGATCTGCGGCATGCCCAACTGCATCGCGTGGTAGCCGAAGATATCGGCAACGACACTGTCCAGCAGGCGTTGCTCCCATGCCAGCACGTAGCGGCCCGGCGCCGAGTCCAGAAAATCGGAGAAGTTCACGATAAACTGCGACTCGCTCATAGAACGCATTCCTACAATTATGTTGCGGTCATCAGGTATAGCAGACGCGGCGCATTTGTCCGGATCCGAACCGATGGCCGGATTTCGCATTGCACCAATTCCGGCATTTCAGGACAACTATATCTGGCTCATCGAACTTGGAGAGAACGCCGTCGTGGTCGACCCCGGCGACGCCGCGCCTGTTCTGCACCTGCTTCAGGCGCGCAGGCGCAAACTCGAGGCCATTTTAGTCACGCATCACCACGCCGACCACGTCGGAGGAGTTGCAGACTTGGTCGCGGCCCACGGCGCCCGGGTTTTCGGTCCGGCGAAGTCCCCGTTTTCGCGCGTCGATGTGCCGTTGCGCGAGGGTGATCACGTTTCTGTTTTGGGACAGGATTTTTCGGTTCTGGAAGTGCCCGGCCACACGCTAGATCACATTGCGTATTGGTGCCCGGCGCTCGATGTGCTGTTCTGTGGCGATACCTTGTTTGCATGCGGTTGCGGACGACTCTTCGAGGGCACCGCGGCCCAGATGTACTTGTCGCTGTCCAAGATCGCCCGCCTTCCGGATCGGACCAAGGTGTACTGCGCGCACGAGTACACCAGCGCCAATATTCGTTTCGCGCTTGCGGTGGAGCCGGACAACCCGGACTTGCTGCACCGCCGCGAGGAATGCACTGCATTGCGACAGGGGGGTCAGCCGACCGTCCCGTCGACCATCGAATTGGAAAAAGCGAGCAATCCATTCCTTCGTTGCGCGGAAGCCACGGTGCAGGCTGCGGCGCAGCGGCGAAGTCCCGGCCTGGGCCGGGAGGAGATTGCCGTTTTCGCTGCATTGCGTTCCTGGAAGGATGCCTTCTGAGGCTCGATTCTGCCAGCCACGGTGGCTAAATCGAGCCGGGTCTAGGATTTTCTCCCCCCTTTCCTTCGGATGGAGAGTCTTGCGCTGGCGTGGGCGAGCACCTACACTGGCCATAACCGTACGTCAACTCTGGTTGGGGATGCCTTGAACGGTCCGTCCATACGAGCCCGGCTATCGCTGTGCATGGCAATCCTCGGCCTGGCATTGGCAGGTGCGTCCGCGGCTGCCGCCGAGGCAGTGACCACGCCCGAGCAAGCGCTGCCAGCGGCCGCCAACGGGAGCACGGCAGACAGCGCGCCCAAGCCCACCGCGGCAGACGCGGGCAGCAGAATTACCAGCAGGAGGATGGGGTACCAGGGGGGGTACCAGGCGGCTCCCATTGCGGATGCGGCGGTCGTTTCCCCGGCGGCGGCTAGCGCGCCGGCAGCGGGCCCAATGCCCAATAACAGCGCCGATACATCGCCAGGACGGACGACCGCGACCGCGGCCGGGTTACCCGCAGCCGATGCGCCGCCCGCGACCACGGGCGGTCCCGACGCCGGTCCGACACCCGCGTCGCCCGCGGATCAGGCCATTGGTACGGGAACGACCGACAGCGGTGGTTCAGCCGCAAACGCTCCGAACGCTCTGGACAGCGCCGCTCATTTTGAGACGGTGGTCGTGCCGGAAGACCCCGACTTGTGGAGACGGATCCGTCGCGGCTTCAAGATGCCGGATCTGGACAACAAACGCGCACAGGCGAGCACGCGCTGGTATGCCGCACAACCGGATTACATCGCGCGCATGACCAACCGCGCCAGCATGTACCTGTTCCATATTGTCGATGAGATCGAAAAACGCGGCATGCCGACGGAGCTGGCGCTGCTGCCGTTCGTGGAAAGCGCAATGCAGCCCGATGCGGTCTCGTTTGCAAAGGCTGCCGGGCTATGGCAGTTCATACCATCCACCGGCAAGCTGTACTCGCTCGAACAAAATCTTTGGAAGGATGAGCGCTTCGGGGTGATCGAGTCGACCCGGGCCGCGCTCGACTACCTGCAAAAACTCTATGCCGAATTCGGCGACTGGCAGCTGGCCCTGGCCGCATACAACTGCGGCGAGGCGGGCGTCGAGCGCGCGCTGGCCCGGGCCCGGGCCGCGCATCGTTCCGTGGCATACAAGGACCTACGCCTGCCGATGGAGACGCAGTACTACGTGCCGAAGTTGCAGGCAATCAAGAACATCATTTCCGATCCGCAACGTTTTGGAATCGAATTGCCGGATATCCGCAACGAGCCATATTTCATCGCCGTGAGCAAGACACGCGACATGGACGTTGCCACCGCCGCGCGGCTGGCAGACATGCCGGTCGACGAATTCCGCGCCCTCAATCCCGCGTTCAATCGTCCCGTGATCGTCGGTGCATCTTCGCCGACCATCCTGGTTCCGGCCGATCGGGCGGAAGCCTTCGATGCCAACCTGGCGGCTTGGCAGGCGACCGGGCAGCCGCTGGCCAGCTGGACAGCCTACACCTTGCAGCCGGGCGATGTGCTGGCCAAGATCGCCGAACGAGTCGGCTTGACGGAGGCCGAGCTGCGCGATGCCAACAGGATTCCTCCGCGCTACCGGCCCGCGGCAGGCTCAACCATTCTGGTGCCCAGGGATGAGACCACGAGCGACGACATTGCGCCCGGGTTCGTTTCGGCTTCGTTTGCGCTGATCCCGGAGAGCGGAAACCTGCGCCAGGTGACGTACCGCGTCCGCCGCGGTGACTCGCTATCGTCCGTGGCACGCCGCTGGCACGTATCGGCCGACGACATCGTTGCCTGGAACAGTCTGCATTCGATGACGCTTTTTGCGGGACAAAGGCTTTCGCTGACTGTGGGCCGGCCCTCGCCGGCAAGCATCCACAAGACCTCCAAGAAGGCTATGCCCGCCGTTGGCACGAGAGCCGCAACGGTAGTTCACACCGCTGCCGCCGCCGTACCGTCGCGCATGTAGGTACCCCGCCTGCGTCCGGCCTGCGCCGGACGGCATAATTGCGCACGCAAGCCGTCGGAGATCCGCCGACGTCATAATCCGCGTTTCCTGACACGCCTTACAAAAAACAGGCTCTTTCATGGCATTTCTCACCGGCAAGCGCATCCTCATCACCGGCGTCATTTCCAATCGATCCATCGCCTATGGCATCGCACGTGCCTGTCGGCGAGAAGGCGCCGACCTTGCATTCACCTACGTCGGGGATCGATTCAAGGAGCGCGTAACCGACGTCGCCCAGGAATTTGGTTCGACGCTGGTGTTTCCCTGCGACGTTGGCGATGACGCCCAGATTGCGGCGGTGTTTGCGGATCTGGCGAAATCCTGGGATGGGCTCGATGGACTGGTGCATGCCATCGGATTTGCGCCACGCGAGGCAATCGCCGGTGATTTTCTCGACGGCATGTCGCGGGAGGGCTTTCGCGTTGCCCACGACATATCGGCCTACAGTTTCCCAGCTCTCGCCAAGGCGGCCGTGCCGATGATGCAGGACCGCCGGGGCGCACTGCTCACGCTGACCTACCTGGGCGCGGAGCGCGTCGTTCCCAACTACAACACGATGGGCTTGGCCAAGGCCTCGCTCGAGGCATCGGTGCGCTACCTGGCCGCCGCGCTGGGCCCCCGTTCGATACGCGTCAACGCTATCTCCGCAGGTCCGATCCGCACGCTGGCCTCGGCCGGCATCAAGGACTTCGGCAAGATCCTTGACCTGGTCGAGCGCAACGCCCCGCTGCGACGCAACGTGTCGATCGATGACGTCGGCAACGTGGCCGCCTTCCTGCTCTCCGACCTCGCAGCCGGCGTCACCGGCGAGATCACGTACGTTGACGCCGGATTCAACCGTGTCGTTGCCGGAATGAGCGAGTAGCCCGCTCCCGGTGCACAAGCCTTTGACGAGACCCCGGATCTACGTTGAGCCCACCACCGATCCGTTCGCTGTTTCGCCAGGAGGCGATCGATGCCCAGCGCGAAAAGCTCCTGGGCGAGGTGTCAAAGGCGCGGCCGGTGCCGGTATGGGTTTTCACGGTGCTCGCCGCGACACTGGCGGGCGCGCTGCTTACGTTTGCCTTCGTCGGTCATTACACCCGCCCCGCCGTGAACGCGTGGACGGCTACCTGGAACTCGATATTGGCGCAGCGCGGGTAAACGCACCGGAAGTGAGCGTCGTTTCCGCTTTGCTGGTCAAGGAGGGCGACGAGATCGACGCGGGGCAGCCGATTGCGCGACTGTCACAGGAACGCACGACCGCCAACGGCGTCAATGCTTCGGAGCTGGTTCGACAGGAACTCATTGGGCGCCTGGGTTCACTCGCGTCGGAGCAAAAGCAGGCGGAGATGCTGGGCGAGCAGCAAACCGCACAGGCGCGCAAACGGGTCGATGACCTGAAAAAGGAACTCGACCAGGCCGGTGCCGAGGTGCGCGCGCAACAGCAGCGCCTGGCGTCGGCGCAGCAGGAGTCGCAGCGATTTGCCCAACTCGTGAAGGAAGGTTTTGCCTCGGAAGCCATGGTGCGCGATCGGCGCAACGATCTGCTCGACCAGACGACCAAACTCGAGAGCCTCAGGGGAAACCAGGCCGCCATCGAACGCGAATTGCGGGCCGCCCAGGAGGAATTGCCCCTGATTCAGATCCGAGCGCGCACCCAGCAGCAGCAGATCGAGCAGCGCAGGAGCGAGCTGCAGCAGAGCCTGGTGCAGGAGGAAGCGCGCAGCGATCTGGAAATCCGCGCCCCGATCGCCGGCATCATTACCAATATTGCGGCCGCGCGTGGTGATTCGGTTGCTGCCAACGCGACCTTGGCAACAATAATGCCCAAGGGCAGCGCCATTCACGCCCAGTTGCTCGTGCCGACCCGTGCGATCGGATTCATACAAGCGGGCAATCAGGTGGTACTGCGTTATGACGCCTTCCCCTTTCAGTACTTCGGCCAGTACCAGGGCAAAGTTACGAGCGTCGGGCGCACGGTGTGGTCCCCGGGCGAGCGGGTCGGTCCCCTGTCGGTGCGCGAACCGGTGTATCGCATCGAGGTCGCCCTCGATCGTCAGACCGTGCACACCGGAGCGCAGGAGATTCCCTTGCGACCGGGAATGCTCGTCAATGCCGACATTCTCTTGGAAAAGCGCACCGTCTTCGAATGGGTGTTCGAGCCCGTCCTGGCGTTGCGTGAGCGGTTGCGCTGAGCCGTGTTCTCCAGCCTTTTCGGGCGCCGGGTGCCCATGATCCTGCAGAGCGAAGCGCCGGAGTGTGGCATCGCCTGCGTCGCAATGATTGCCAGCTACCACGGATTGCGAACGGACCTGTCGGCCATGCGCCTGCGTCTCTCGCCGTCGATGAAGGGCGTGACGTTGCAGCACATCGCAGCAATCGCCGACACGCTGAAGATGTCCTTTCGGGGCGTGCAGGCGCCGATGTCGGCGCTGAGCAAGCTGCGCATGCCGGCGATCCTGCATTGGGACATGAATCACTTCGTGGTGCTCACGCGCGCCGACGGCAACAAGATCACGATTATGGATCCGGCCCGCGGCAAGCGCGTGCTGGCCCTGGACGATGTCTCGCGCCACTACACCGGTGTGGCCGCGGAACTCACACCAGCGACCGGATTTGCGGCGCGCGACGAGCGCGAAAAGGTGTCGCTACGGCAGCTCTTTGGTTCGGCGCAGGGTCTGCACGGCGCCATTGCGCAGGTTCTAATCCTTTCCATTGCGCTCGAAGTGTTCGCCATCGCATCGCCTTTCTTCGTGCAGATCGTGGTCGATCGGGTCGTGGTCGGCCGCGACGAGGACCTGCTGACGGTCCTGGGTATCGGCTTTGCGCTGCTTGCGGTGATGCAAGTGGCGGTCACCGCGGTCCGGGGCTGGCTGGGCGTGTACCTATCGACGATGCTGAACGTGCGCCTGCTCGACGCCCTTTTCGGACAACTGCTGCGCCTACCCATGGCCTGGTTCGAAAAGCGCCATATCGGCGACATCGTTTCGCGCTTTCGCAGCGTCGATGCGATCCAGCGCACGCTGAGCGTTACTTTCCTGGAAACGCTGGTCGACGGAGCGATGGTGGTCCTAACGCTGGGCGTGATGCTCTGGTACAGCGTCCTCCTGGCGGCCGTGGTGCTGGCGGCCACGCTGGCGTACGGCGCGACCCGCTGGCTGTTCTACGGTGCCCAGCGCCGTGCGCTCGATGAGCAACTGGTACACGAAGGCAAGGCCGCCACGCACTTCATCGAGACCTTGCGCGGCATGATGGCGATCAAGCTCAATCTGCGCGAGCCCGAACGCCGCTCCGCCTACCAGAACCTGGTGATCGACCAGACCAACGCCGGCGTGCTGGTCCAGCGCCTGACGATCCTGAACCGCGCGGCCAATGGCCTGATCTTCGGCTTGGAAAACGTTGCGGTCGTATGGCTGGCGGCGGAGCTGGTCGTCGGCGGCAGTTTTTCGGTCGGTATGCTTTTCGGCTTCCTGGCCTTCAAGCTGCTCTTCCTAACCAGAGTCAACAACCTGGTGGACAAGTGGATCGAGTTTCGCATGCTCGACCTGCACGCGGAGCGGATCGCCGATATCGCCCTGGCGCAAATCGAGCAAGCGCGTGCGCCGAGTGCACCGGCTCCCGAGGCGCCGCTGGCAATCGAGGCGCGCGGCCTGGGGTTTGCCTACGGGGTCGAAGGATTTGCGTTTCGCAATGTCGACTTTTCCGTTCGGCCCGGCGAGGTGGTAGCCATCGTCGGCCCATCCGGCGCCGGCAAGACAACCATGGTAAAGGTACTGATCGGCCTGCTCGATCGCACGGAGGGATCGCTGGAAGCCAATGGCCGCGACCTGCGCGATTGGGGCGTGGGCGCATATCGCTCGCGACTGGGGGTGGTAATGCAGGAGGATCCCCTGTTTGTCGGCTCAATCGAGGACAACATCAGTTTTTTCGATCCCCAGCACCAACCCAGCCGCGTACGTGCGGCGGCAACGGTTGCCGGGATCGACGCCGACATCATGGCCATGCCGATGCAATACAACACGATCGTCGGCAGCCTGGGCGTGGCCCTGTCCGGGGGCCAGAAGCAGCGGGTCTTGCTTGCGCGCGCGCTTTACCGCAAACCGCAGGTGCTTTTTCTTGACGAAGCCTTCGACCAGCTTGACCTGGCCCGGGAGCAGGAGATCAGCGAGCGCCTGAGAAAGCTCGGCATCGCGATCGTCATCGTCAGCCACCGACCCGACACCGTTCGCAACGTGGATCGCATCGTGCGCCTGGGCGAACCGGTGTTCGACGGGGGCGGCCGCTCATGAGTGCGCGCCTGTTGCCATGACTTGCAGCGCGACCGGAGCCCGCGCACTCGCCGCCAAAACCCATTGGAGAATCATATGGTTTCCACCACGTGGCCCGCAATCAACACCTTGCTCAATATCATGTTGCTGCTGTGGGTCGGTGCACTGGTTGGGCGCGCCCGTACGAAGTACGCAATTTCGGCCTCTGCCACCACCGGCAACCCGGGCTTCGAACGCACGGTCCGCGTACAAATGAATACGCTGGAAAACAGCACGGTATTCCTGCCTGCCGTATGGCTGGCGGCCCTGTACGGCGCAACCATGCTCGTTGCGGTGGCAGGATTGGTCTGGATCGGCGCACGCGTCGCCTACGCCTTGGCGTACGCAAAGGATCCGGCCAAGCGTGCGCCCAGTTTTGGAGTCTCCCTGCTCGCCCTCGCGGTTCTGGTCGGCTATGCGGCCTTCGGCGTGGCGCGCTCCTTGTTCGCGTCCTAGCGAGCCTGATCGGCCGAAAGAAAGCGCCCCGTGCGCGACAGCGAAAGCCCCTGCTGAAGATCCCGGCCCCCAAGCAAGCGGGCCCGAAGCTCGGACCGCTCCGGGCCCTGGTTCCCTTCGTTCGCCCCTATCGGCGCCAAGTCCTGCTGGCATTGCTGTTCCTGTTACTGGCGGCCGGTGCAACGCTGGCCTTGCCCGCCGCGGTGCGCCTGCTGGTCGATCGCGGATTGGCCCAGCCGGCGACGATCGACATGGGGACCCGGATAATGGCGGTACACGGCTACTTTCTTGACCTGTTCGCCCTGGCGGTTGTGCTCGCGGTGTTTACCGCCGCCCGCTTCTACACGGTGAGTTGGATAGGTGAGCGGGTCACCGCCGACCTGCGCCGGGCCGTGTATGCGCACGTGCTGCGCCAGAGTCCGCAGTTCTTCGAGTCGCTCAAGACCGGCGAAATTCTCTCGCGACTGACCACCGATACGACGGTCATCCAAAGCGCGGTCGGCTCGAGCATCTCGATGGGTCTGCGCAGCGCCGTAATGGGCATCGGCGCAATTGCCCTGCTAATCGCGAGCAGTCCGCGCCTGATGCTAACGGTGGTCGGGATCATCGCCCTGGTAGTGCTTCCGGCGCTTTGGATAGGACGCCGGGTCAGGAGGCTTTCGCGCGCCAGCCAGGATCGCATTGCCGATACCAGCGCCATTGCCGGCGAGGTGCTCAATGCGGTGCCGGTAGTGCAAAGCTACACCCAGGAGACCGCGGAAACGACCCGTTTCTCAATTGCCAACGAAACTGCATTCACCACCTCGGTCCGCCGCGCCCGCACGCGTGCGGCATTCACGGCCTTTCTCATTGTCGGGATTTTCGGCTCCCTGCTCTATGGCCTGCACGGCGGGGTGGAGGCTGTGCTGGCCGGGCAAATTAGTGCCGGAGAGCTCAGTCAGACCTCCTTGTACATCATGCTCGTGGCGTCGAGCGTTGCCGTGCTGGCCGAGGTCTGGGGCGAGCTGTTGCGCGCGGCTGGCGCCACCGAACGCCTGATGGAGCTGCTTGCCGTCGAATCGGCAATTGCCGATTCGCCGCAGGCGCGAACCCTTGCCGTAGAGACGGGGGCGCGTGCGATTCGAGTGGAACTGGCCGGCGTAGTGTTTCGCTACCCCTCGCGGCCAACGCACGTGGTGCTCCAGGGCTTGACGCTGTCAATCGAGGCTGGCCAGACGGTCGCGCTGGTAGGCCCCTCGGGCGCGGGCAAGACAACGATCTTCCAGCTATTGCAGCGCTTTTACGATATCAACGAGGGGCAACTCCTGATCGGTGGCGTATCGGTGCGCGAGCTGCGTCTGGCGGATCTGCGCGCGCACATCGCCGTGGTACCTCAGGACCCGGTAATATTTTCCGGAAGCGTGCTCGAGAATATCCGCTACGGCCGCAGCACCGCTTCCGAAACCGAGACCCTGGCCGCAGCCGAAGCCGCGCACGTGGACGAATTCATCCAGCGCCTGCCAGAGGGCTACGCCACCGCTGTTGGGGAGCGCGGACTGCGACTGTCCGGCGGTCAGCGCCAGCGCATCGCCATTGCGCGCGCGATACTCAAGGACGCGCCCCTGCTGCTGCTCGACGAAGCCACGAGCAGCCTGGATGCCGAAAGCGAACGCGCGGTCCAGGATGCGCTGGAGGTGGCCATGCGAGGGCGCACTACCATCGTCATCGCGCATCGGCTCGCTACCGTGCAGCGCGCCGACCGCATCTTCGTCTTGGATCGGGGCATCATCGTGGAGCAGGGCCAGCACGCCGATCTGATGAGACAAGCGGGCTTGTACGCCCGGCTGGCGGCGCTGCAGTTCACGGCCTAGCGTGCACGTCCGCAAGATCACCGGCCGTGAAAATCCGACGGATTGGTCGCGCCGGTTGACGCCAACGCGCCGCGTCACACCGCGAACGGCCCTTCGGCCAGCGACGCCGTATGGAAATGGTGTGCACGTTCCGGGGGCTCGCGCATCGCGTCAAGCCATCGCTGCGCGTACGGCAGGGGCCCGAAGCCCGCCTCGGCATTGATGTGTCCGGCATCCCCGAGATTGACCCAATGGCTGCCCCAGCGCTGCGCCCAAAGACGTGCCGTGGCCACGCGCATCCAAGGATCGGTGTCGCTGGCAACCAGTGTGGTCGGGATAGCCAGCTCGGTTTGCGGCAACAGCCCGGCCAAACCGAAAGCGTCCGGGTCGGCCGGCGCCACGAGCAAAGCGGCTGCCAGCGGTGAGTCCGCCTCCAATGCGAGATGGCGGGCCAGCGCGAGGCAGCCAAAGCTGTGCGCCACCCCAAGCCAGGGCCCGCGGCCGGCGGCCGCGAGGGTGTCGGTGATATTCGCCGCCCAAGTCTCGAGGTCGGGCTTGGTCCAATCGGCTTGGTTGACGCGCACGGAGCCGGAGTGCAGCGACTGCAGCCAGCTCTGCCAGTGCAGCGGACTGCTGTTTCGCAGGCCCGGCACGATCAGCAGCCGAGCCGACGCAAGAGGGAGCGTGCCGGCCATGATCCTTCAATGCAGTAGATGGATAGGGGCAATGGTAGGTCGCGATCGCCTCGACGTGAACGAAGAAATGCGAGCCACCTAATACACGCTGCGCATTTGCCCGGTGCGGACCTCGCCGCCCGCGGCATGCAGGGCGACTTCGCCCGCCGGTCGCTGAGCGCGCTGCGCAATCCCGAATGGCACGCATGAGGCGCGTCATTACCCCGCGGTAGCGGGGCGGATGCAGTTCCTGATGGACCGCAGCGCACTAGCGCCGCATGCCCGCGAGTCGACGCACAACCGCCACCATGCGGTCCACTTCCTCACTGGTGTTGTAGAACGCCAACGACGAGCGCACCGTGGATTCGAGCCCGAAACGGCGCAGGATGGGCTGCGCGCAGTGATGTCCGGCTCGCACCGCGATGCCCTCCTGGTTCAGCGCCTTGCCCACCTCTTCGGTACTGGTGCCGTCGACCACGAAGGAAAGGACGCTGGCCTTGTCGATTGCGGTGCCGATCAGGTGCACACCATCAATCAGGTTCATGTGGTGCGTGGCGTACTCGAGCAGCGTGTGCTCGTAGCGCGCGATGTTCTCGACACCCACCCGCTCCACATAATCGAGCGCAGTCCCAAGGCCGACCGCGTCGGCGATGTTGCCGGTGCCGGCCTCGAAGCGCGTCGGTGGCTCGTCGTACACCGTACGCTCGAAGGTCACATCGAGGATCATGTTGCCGCCACCTTGCCACGGCGGCATGTCTTCGAGTACCTCGCGCTTGCCGTAGACCGCGCCGATGCCGGTAGGTCCGTAGATCTTGTGCCCCGAAAAGACGAAGAAGTCCGCATCGAGCGCGCGCATATCCACGCGCATGTGCGACACCGACTGCGCGCCGTCGATCAGCGCGCGCGCGCCTGCCCGGTGGGCCAGCTCAACGATCTTTTTCACCGGCACCACGGTGCCCAGGGCGTTCGAGACTTGCGTGACCGAGACGATCTTGGTGCGATCATTCAGCAGGCGCTGGTATTCCTCGAGCAGCACCTGACCGGAGTCATCGACCGGAATGACGCGGATCTTCGCACCCTTCTCGGCAGCGAGCTGCTGCCACGGCACGATATTGGCGTGGTGCTCGAGGTGCGAGACGATGATCTCGTCGCCCGGCCCGACATGCTTGGCCCCCCAGCTCTTGGCCACCAGATTGATGCCCTCCGTGGTGCCGCGCACGAAGACAATCTCCTCGCTCGAGCTTGCGCCGATGAAGCGGCGCACGGTCTCGCGCGCCTGTTCGTAGGCATCGGTCGCGCGCGCCGCGAGTTCATGCGCGGCACGATGGATGTTGGAGTTTTCGTGCGCGTAGAAGTGCGCGAGCCGATCAATCACCGCCTGCGGCTTTTGCGTCGTTGCGGCATTGTCAAACCACACCAGCTGCCGGCCGTTGACCCGCTCCTGCAGGATCGGGAAGTCGCGGCGGAGCGCGTTGACATCGAACGGCGGGTGTGCAGATGCCGAGGCCTGGGGAATCGCACCATTCGGCGTGGCGCTGGCTTGCTCGGCATCGATGAAGTAGTAGCGGCCGGGGCCGGCTACCGGCAGGGCGGGCGCCGAAGGCGCCTTCACGCTATCAGCAAGCAGCGAGCGCAGAGCTTCGCTGCCGGGTAGACCGAAGGATTGTGCGCTGACGAGATCGTCGCTAGGCAGGGCAGATTCACCGGCACTCGGTATGCCCGACACCGGGGCGCCGGTGGCACCAAGGAAATAGTATGCCGTCGGTTCGGACGGCGCCGTTGCGCCGCCACCGGGCATTGAAATCGTCGCCAGTGGCAGTGCAGCTGCGTAGGCCTGCGGCACGCCAAGAGCGTAGTTGCCGGCCCGCCCGTCATATCCGGGCGCTGCGCTCATGGCATGGTCAGGCACGCCGTTGGGTGCCTGCGCGTGCGGCACCAAGGAAGGCGCCGAGGCGCCCGCATTGGCCGGCGCTTGCGGCGAACTCGGCAGCAGGTTCGCGCCCGGCGCCAGGGCGCCGAACGGCACGGCAGCGGGCGTGGACGGGCCCGCAGCGCCGGGCGGCAAAGAGAACCCGGCCGGCTGCGGATTCATCGGCACCGGCACTCCAGCGGCGGCCGGCGTGGACGGCCCAGCAACGCTGGGCGGCAAGAAAAACCCCGCCGGCTGTAGATTCGTCGGCACCGGTGCTGCACCGGCCGCCGGCGTGGACGGCCCAGCAACGCTGGGCGGCAAGAAAAACCCCGCCGGCTGTGGATTCGTCGGCACCGGTGCTGCACCGGCCGCCTGCGCGGACGGACCAGCAGCGCCGGGCGGCAAGGAGAACCCGGCCGGCTGCGGATTCGTCGGCGCCGGAACTGCGCCAGCAGCCGGGGCGCCCGACAGCGCGGCAAAAAACTCGTTTGCCAGCCGCGCCAAGCTTGCCGGATCCGGCAGGCCCGCAGGCGGCCCCGGGCTCACTGCCTCGGGAGTCGCCATAGCGCTGGGTTCACTTGTAGGTATGGCCATACTCGTGGTACTTGCCGATTTCCACATCCTCCAGCACGGCAAGCGCGTCATCGGTGTGCACTGCGAGCGAGCAGTACAGCGAAATCAGGTACGAGGCAATCGCATTGCGGCTGATACCCATGAAGCGTACCGAGAGCCCCGGGCTTTGCTCGCCTGGCAGTCCGGGCTGAAACAAGCCAACCACGCCCTGGCGCCGCTCGCCCACACGCAGCAGCAAGATCTTGGTCTTGCCGTCGGCCACCGCCACCTTGTCCGACGGGACCAGCGGAATGCCGCGCCAAGTCAGGAACTGCGAGCCGAACAGGCTCACGGTCGGCGGCGGCACGCCACGGCGCGTGCATTCGCGGCCGAACGCAGCAATCGCACTCGGATGCGTGAGGAAAAACGCCGGCTCCTTCCACACCTTGGTCAGCAGTTCATCGAGGTCGTCCGGCGTCGGCGCACCGGCCAACGGGTAGATGATCTGATCGGGCGCGACATTGGCGAGCATCCCGTATTCCGGATTGTTGATTAGCTCGCTCTCCTGCTTCTCCTTGATCGTCTCGATCGTCAGTCGGAGCTGTTCCTTGATCTGGTCGTGCGGACTGCTGTACAGGTCCGACACGCGGGTGTGAACGTCGAGCACCGTGCTGACCGAATTCAGGAAGTACTCGCGCGGCTGATCCTCGTAGTCGGCGAAAGTGGTCGGCAGGTCCGCTTCGTCGCGCTTGGCACACAGCACCTGCACATCCAGCGGATTCTTGACCTTGTTCAACCGATAGATGCCGGCCTCGACCGGCACCCATTGCAACAGGTGAGTGAGCCAACGCGGGCTGATGGTCGACAGCGTCGGTGCAGTCTTGGTGGTGTTGGCTAGTTGGCGGGCGGCGTTATCGCCCAGTGCCAGTTGCACGGGCTTTTTATCTGCCATGTGGGACTCCTGTATCTATATGCGCAAAATGATTCTGTTTATGACAAAAATGGGAGAGCAAGTTTCGGATTCTTCACGGCCAGGATCAACCGTCTATAACCAGCAGGGCCATACCGGGAAAAGCACGGCGGCGCCGGCTCCCTCCAGTGCCTGCGCCAGTTTGGCCGCCGTGGCCAGGGAGGGCATCGCCGTGGCCCGCTCGATCTCACCCATGTAAGAGCGGTTCAGCTCCGCGCGGCCCGCCAGGCGCTCCTGTGACCAGCCGCGAGCCTCGCGCAGCTGTCGGACCACGCCGCCGAAGCGTTGACTGAGCTTGACCACACTAGATGCCCGCGCCGTCGACGACCGTTTCATCACGGGTGCTCGCCTGCGTGATCCGGCTTCCCGGGGCCACGCTACGCGTTAGCCAAACGTTGCCGCCGATCGCCGCGCCACGCCCGATGGTGATGCGGCCCAAAATGGTGGCGCCAGCGTAGATGACGACATCGTCCTCGATGATGGGATGCCTTGGCTCGCCCTTTTTCAAATTGCCATGCCCGTCCGTTGCAAAGCGCTTGGCGCCCAGCGTCACCGCCTGGTACAGGCGCACGTTGCGGCCGATTTCCGCGGTCTCGCCGATCACGACGCCGGTGCCGTGATCGATGAAGAACCCCGGACCGATCTTGGCGCCGGGATGAATATCGATTCCGGTTTCGCCGTGTGCGATCTCGGCAACGAGCCGCGCCAGCAGCGGCACACCCAGCAAGTACAGGCGGTGGGCGATGCGATGATTGATCATCGCGTGGATGCCCGGGTAGGAAAGCAGCACCTCGTCGACGCTGTGCGCCGCCGGGTCCCCCTGGTAGGCGGCCAGCACATCGCTGTCGAGCAGCGAGCGGATTTGCGGCAACGTGGCGCCAAAATCGCGCACGATCTCGAGTGCGCGCGCATCGGCGTCGCTCAGCGCCTGGCTGCCGTGGCGCACGTGATAGCGCAGTTCCAGCGACACCGCGCAAAGCAGGCGGTTCAACGCGATGTCGAGCGTGTAGCCGACGTAGTAGTCCTCACTCTCCTGACGCAGGTCGGGCGGGCCGAGCCGCATCGGGAACAGGGCCCCACGCAAACCGTCGACGATCGCGGACAAGGATTCGCGTGACGGTAGCTCCCTCCCGCGGATGTCGCGTGGTCGCTGCTGTGCGTCGCGCCACAGTTGCCGCACGCCGCGCAGTTGCGCAACAATGTTGGCCAGGTCAAGCGAAACGTGATCGGCCAAGGTTTGACCGTTGCCGTTGCCGTTGCCGTTGTTCTGCTCGGAGGGGATTTGCGAGGCAGCCGTCACGAAAGCACCACCGGGGGCCGCCAATCTCAATCTTGCACCCACGGCAGGCCCCGGAAGCGCCAGCCGTCGGCCGTGCCGCGGTGCTGGGCTTCGTTGAGCTCTCCCTCAAAACCCTCGAGAACGTTGAACACGCTCGTGAATCCGGCCTTGGTGGCGGCCTCGGCAGCCAGCGCAGAGCGTTTGCCACTGCGGCACAGCAGCAGCACGACCTCGTCCTTGCGCACCTTGGCTTCGAGCTCGCGCACGAAACGCGGATTGCGCGTCAGGCTGGTGCCCGTGGCCCATGCCACATGAAGACTGCCCGGCGCATGGCCGACAAATTTGCGCTCCTCGGCCGAGCGCACGTCGACCAGCACCGCGCCGCCCGATTGCAGCAGCGCCCAGGCCTCCCGCGGCGGCACGCTACCGGCAAACGGCAGGCCGGCGGATTTGGCTTCCTGTCGTACACGGTCCAGGACGGGTTGAGTGGCGGTATCGGCAAGTGCAGTGGACATGTTGCATCCTGGGGGTCTGGTGGCAAATTTGATGGCTATAGACAGCAGACGTTAGCGTAGGCAGCCGGCGCCGGCGCGGGAACGAACGATTGCGATATTCGATATGCGCGGAGCATCCAAGCCGCAAAAAATTGGCACCTGGCAAAGCGCAAGGACCGGATCGCGCCGCGAAGCGAGAATCGTGCGCAATACGGACCTCATCCGGTACCGGACTTGCAGCATTACCGTTCGGGAGGCGCTGCAACAAAAGAGCCGGGCCGTGAAATTCGGCAGTGACGGGGTGCCGTAGCCGCAGCCCCGCGCGCTGGAATCGCGCTCGACCGGGCCCCCTGCGGCACGCCGCTATACTTGCGGCGTACCGTCGGCAATGCCGGGAACGCTCCCAGGGCAGAACTTCGCGCGATGCAGCGCGCAGCATCCACGCACTCCGTATGCACCAGTTCGAGGATTTCATGCGCCATGTCATGGAACATGGCGTGGACAAGAGCGACCGCACCGGCACCGGGACGCGCTCGGTTTTTGGCCACCAGATGCGCTTTGACCTGGCCCAGGGTTTCCCGCTGGTGACGACCAAGAAGCTGCACCTGCGCTCGATCATCCATGAATTGCTGTGGTTCCTGCAGGGTTCGAGCAATATTGCCTATCTGCGCCAGAACGGCGTTAGCATCTGGGACGAATGGGCCGACGCCGACGGCGAGCTAGGACCGGTCTACGGAGTCCAGTGGCGCTCCTGGCCGGCGCCGGACGGCTCGCACATCGACCAGATCGCGCAGGTGCTGGAGCAGATCCGGACCAATCCGGATTCGCGCCGACTCATCGTATCGGCGTGGAACGTGGCCGACATCGCACGCATGCGTCTGCCGCCCTGCCATCTGCTGTTCCAGTTCTATGTTGCCCAGGGCCGGCTGAGCTGCCAGCTCTACCAGCGCAGCTGCGATATCTTTCTCGGGGTGCCGTTCAACATTGCCAGCTACGCCCTGCTCACCCACATGGTCGCGCAGCAATGCGACCTGGCGCCGGGCGATTTCGTCTGGACCGGCGGCGACTGTCACATCTACCGCAACCACTTCGACCAGGTGCGCGAGCAGCTGCTGCGCGCGCCGTTTCCCTATCCGCGGCTGCAGATCCGGCGCCGCCCCTCGTCGATCTTTGCGTATCGTTATGAGGATTTCGAGATCACCGATTACCAGGCGCACCCGCACATAAAGGCGCCGGTTGCGGTATGAGACCGTGACGCGCGTACGGCTGATCGTGGCGCGGGCGCGCAATGGCGTCATCGGCAACCACGGCGCCCTGCCCTGGCATCTGCCGGAGGATCTGGCGCATTTCAAGCGCATGACGCTAGGCCATTGCGTCGTGATGGGACGCCGGACCTGGGAATCGATCGGTCGCCCGTTGCCGGGGCGCCGCAACATCGTCGTCACGCGCAGTCGGCTGTGGCACGCCCCGGGTGCCGAAGCCGCGCACAGCCTGGAGGACGCCCTGAACAAATGTGCCGCGCGAGCAGATTCCGGGCGCGGCGGCAACCAGGACGGCGCGCAGGAGGTATTTGTCATCGGCGGTGCGCAGCTGTACGCCCAGGCCTTGCAGCGGCATGTCGATACAGTTTTTCTTACCGAGATCGATGCCGATTTCGAGGGCGACGCGATATTTCCGGGGCTCGATCGGGCGCGCTGGCGCGAGGTCTCGCGGCAGCATTTCGAGCCCGACAGCACTCGCAGCTTTGGGTTCGATTTCGTCCGTTACGATGCCGTTCCCGCGCACAATCTGCAACCGCCTTCCGGAGATCCAGATGTCCAGTGACGAGTTTCACGTTCACGGCGTACACGACCATGCACTCGAACATGCCGCAGAGCACGGCGGCGGCGATTCCCTCTCGGGGCGCGTCGCCGTCCTTTCCGCCGTGCTCGCCACCTTGGGTGCGCTGATGACATTCGCCGGCGGCGACACCCAGGCCAGGGCCCAGCTGTACAAGAACACCGCGACGATCACGAAAACCAAGGCCAACGACCAGTGGAACTACTACGAGGCCAAGGGCATCAAGCACAATCTGGCCGAGTTCGGCGCGGCGATATCGACGCACCCGGATCGTATCGAGGCCTACAAGTCCGAGGCAGAGCGCTACCGAAAGGAGCAGGCCGAGATCAAGACCAAGGCCGACAAGCTCGAAGAGGAGGTCACCGAGTGGGACACGCGCAGCGCTGAGCAAATGCATCGGCATCACCGCTGGGCTCTTGGCGCCACCGCGATGCAGATCGGCATCGCGCTGTCGGCCATTGTCCTGCTGTCACGCCGCGTCTGGCTGCTCTACGGCGTCGGCCTGGTCGCAGGGGCCGGCCTGATCTGTGGCGGCCTGGCGATTACGGGACTCTGAGGCGACGAATCCGCCCTGCGCTATTAACCTGACGCAAGCAAGCCCGGCGATGCGCGCAAGACCGCGCGCCGACCGAACGGCCCTAACAGGGTACCGCTGCGGGCTTTGCGTTCGTGGTCGCGTGCCTGCCCGCAGCTTGACGGTGCTCAGCGGCCAAAGCGAGCGTTCAGAGTTGCCGACCCCAAGCGATTGGCATTGATCATGAAGCCGATCAGCGCGCCGCTGGCATCGGCTGGCACGTCGAGCTTGTCCACCTTGAGCGCGTAGATCGTAAAGATGTAGCGGTGCGGCTTATCGCCTACGGGCGGGCAAGCGCCACCGAAATCCCCGGTGCCGAAATCATTGTGGCCCTCCTTGGCGCCCTGCGGCAGGGAGGCGCCCTTGCCGATGCCGCGTGCAAGACCGGTGGTGCCGGCCGGCAAGTCGTAGACGATCCAGTGCCACCAGCCACTGCCGGTCGGTGCGTCGGGATCGTAGACCGTGAGCGCGAAACTCTTGGTGCCGGCGGGCACACCGGACCAGGTCAAGGCCGGCGAGATGTTGTCACCGGTACAGCCAAATCCGGAAAATACCTGGGCCTTGCTCAGGGTGGATCCTTCGGCGATATCGGCACTGCGCAGCTCGAACGAGGCCGCTGGAACGGCTGCCACAGCGAGCGCGGCGCAAGCAAAGGCGCAAGCAAGGGTCCTGGGAACGGCAAAGGTTCGCATATCGGTCTCTCCCAAAAGTGGTCCGGGATCGGGAATGTACGGGATTCGCTACGGTACGGGAAGCAAGCCTTACTTGAGCGGCTTGTACCGCAGGCGGTGCGGGCGCGCCCCCTCCTCCCCAAGCCTGCGCTTCTTATCTTCTTCGTACTCGTGGTAGTTTCCCGCAAAGAACGTCCACTGCGAATCGCCTTCACAGGCGAGGATGTGGCTGGCGATGCGATCGAGAAACCACCGATCGTGCGAAATCACGAGCACGCTGCCGGCAAACTCGAGCAAGGCATCTTCGAGGGCGCGCAGGGTTTCCACGTCCAGGTCGTTGGACGGTTCATCGAGCAATAGGACGTTGCCGCCGGCAATCAGGGTCTTGGCCAGATGAAGGCGGCCACGCTCTCCGCCGGAGAGCTGGCCGACAATCTTTTGCTGGTCGGCACCGCGAAAATTAAAGCGCCCGAGATACGCGCGGGACGGCACTTGATACTTGCCCACGGTGAGGATGTCGTTGCCGCCCGAGACCTCCTCCCAGACCGTCTTGGAACCAGCAAGGGCGTCACGGGACTGATCGACATAGGCCAGGCGCACGGTGGGGCCGACCACCACCTGGCCGCTATCGGGGCGCTCCTGCCCCATGATCATCCGGAACAGGGTCGACTTGCCGGCGCCGTTCGGGCCGATGATGCCGACGATGGCGCCCGCGGGCACGCGAAACGACAGCTTGTCGATCAGCAGCCGGTCACCGAAGCCCTTGCTGACCTCCGTGAATTCGATGACCTCGGCACCCAGGCGATCGGCCACGGGAATGAAGATCTCCTGCGTCTCATTGCGCTGTTGGTATTCGTAGGAGTTGAGCTCTTCGAAGCGCGCCAACCGGGCCTTGCTCTTGGCCTGGCGCCCTTTCGGATTCTGGCGTACCCACTCGAGCTCCTGCTTGATGCTCCTGATGCGCGCGGCTTCCTGGCGCGATTCGACGGCCAGGCGCTGCTCCTTCTGTGCTAGCCAGGAGCTGTAGTTCCCCTCCCAGGGAATACCCTGGCCGCGATCGAGTTCGAGTATCCAGGCGCAAGCGTTGTCCAGGAAGTAGCGGTCGTGGGTGATTCCCACCACGGTTCCCGGAAAGCGCTGCAGGTATTGCTCGAGCCACTCTACGCTTTCGGCATCGAGGTGATTGGTGGGCTCGTCGAGCAGCAGCATGTCCGGCTTGGCCAGCAACAGCCGGCATAGTGCCACCCGACGCTTCTCGCCACCGGAGAGCCGCTCGATCCGCGCGTCCCAGGGCGGCAGGCGCAAGGCGTCGGCGGCAATCTCGAGTTGATGTTCCACGTCCGTACCGCTAGCCGCGATGATCGCCTCGTAGCGCGCCTGATCCGCTGCCAGCTTGTCGAAATCGGCATCGGCCTCGGCGTACGCGGCGTAGATTTGCTCCAGCTTGGCGCGCGCCTCGATCACCTCCCCCAAGCCCTGTTCCACCGCCTCGCGCACGGTCATCCCCGGATCGAGCTGCGGCTCCTGCGGCAGGTAGCCGATCTTCATGTTCGGCATGGGAACCGCCTCGCCCTCGAAATTGCGGTCCTCGCCGGCCATGATGCGCAGCAAAGTCGATTTTCCCGAGCCGTTCAAGCCCAGCACCCCGATCTTGGCGCCCGGAAAAAAGGAGAGCGAAATATCTTTCAGTATATGGCGCTTGGGCGGCACGATCTTGCCCACGCGCCGCATGGTGTACACATATTGCATAGGAAGCCCTCGAACGGAAGGCGCCTAGCTTACCGAAACGGCGCGCCGCGATTCGGTGCTGGCCACCTGCTCACGCGCTTGGTACCGGCGAATCGACCCAATCGGCCGTGGGCGGACAGGCGCATACAAGATTTCGGTCGCCGTACACGTTGTCGACACGCGCTACCGGCGGCCAGTACTTCCTGCGCCGCAGCGCGGGCGTAGGGAAGGCTGCCAGCTCGCGCGAGTACGCATGCTCCCAGCTGTCGGCGCTCACCATGGCGGCGGTGTGCGGGGCGTTGCGCAGCGGATTGTCTTCGCGATCGGCGGCGCCAGTTTCGACCGCCCGGATTTCGGCGCGGATACGCACCATTGCATCGACGAAGCGATCGAGTTCGCCCTGCGATTCGGACTCGGTAGGCTCGATCATCAGCGTCCCGGGAACGGGGAACGACAGCGTCGGAGCATGGAACCCGTAATCCATCAGGCGCTTGGCGACATCCTCCGCACTGATGCCGCATTGCTCCTTGATCGGCCGCAGGTCGAGGATGCACTCATGCGCGACGTAGCCGTTGCGCCCGCTATATAGAACCGGGTAATGCGGCGCAAGTTTGCGTGTCAGGTAATTTGCGTTGAGCAATGCGACCTGGGTGGCGCGGGTGATCCCTGTCCCGCCCATCATCGTCAAATACATCCATGAGATGGGCAGTATCGAGGCCGAACCGTAATTGGCGGCACTGATCATGCCAACGCTCTTCGCTTCGCCCAGGTGTCCGGGCAGGTATGGCGCGAGGTGGGACTTGACCGCCACGGGACCCACGCCGGGACCGCCGCCGCCATGCGGAATGCAGAAGGTTTTGTGCAGGTTCAGGTGCGAGACATCGCTGCCGAATTCGGCCGGTTTGGCCAATCCGATCAGCGCATTGAGATTAGCGCCGTCCGTGTAGACTTGCCCGCCGCAGCGGTGGACGATATCGCATATCTCGCGGATCGATTCTTCGAACACGCCATTCGTGGACGGATAGGTGACCATCAGCGCTGCTAGGCGTTCGGCATGAAGCTGCGCCTTGGCAGCGAGATCGGCAACATCGATGTTGCCCTGCGCGTCGCAGGCTACGACGACCACCTGCATACCGGCCAGGCTCGCCGACGCGGGATTCGTACCATGCGCGCTCTCCGGAATCAGGCACACGGTGCGCTGCGCCTGGCCTCGATCGCGGTGAAAGGCGCGAATTGCCAGCAGTCCGGCAAACTCGCCCTGGGCACCGGAATTGGGCTGCACGCTGACCCGATCGTAGCCGGTGCACTCGGCCAACATGCCCTCCAAGGATTCGATCAATGCACGGTATCCGGCACTCTGGTCGGCCGGCGCGTACGGATGGAGCGCGGCGAACTGTGGCCAGCTCACCGGAATCATTTCCGAGGCCGCGTTGAGCTTCATCGTGCACGAACCCAGCGGGATCATCGTCCGATCCAGCGCCAGGTCCCGATCCGCAAGCTCGCGCAGATACCGCAGCATCGCGGTTTCCGACCGGTGACGGTGAAATACCGGATGCAGCAGGTAGTCCGGTCCGCGCCGCAGCTCCGGGGGTAGCGCATCGGGCTGCGACCGCTCCAAGGCGTCCAAATCGGCCTCGACCCCAAGCACGCTCCAGAGCGCCTGCACGTCGTCGCGGCTCGAGGTTTCATCGAGCGAAATACCGATGGTTCGCGGACCCAGATCGCGCAGGTTGTAGCCGCGCGCCCGCGCCGCCGCGTGCACCCGGGCGGCGTCAACGCCGTCGATCCGCAGGGTATCGAAGAAGGATTCGTTCACGCGCAGGCCGGCCGTGCGCAAACCGGCCGCCAGGATCACCGCCAGGCGGTGCACGCGCATCGCAATGCGGCGCAAACCGTCGGCGCCATGGTAGATGGCATACATCGCAGCAATCACGGCCAGCAGGACTTGCGCAGTGCAGATGTTCGACGTTGCCTTCTCGCGGCGGATGTGCTGTTCGCGCGTCTGCAATGCCAAGCGCAGCGCCGGGTCGCCCTGGGCGTCGACCGAAACGCCGACCAGGCGACCCGGCACGGACCGCTTGAACTCGGCGCGGCAGGCGAGAAAGCCGGCATGAGGGCCGCCAAAGCCCATGGGCACGCCGAAGCGCTGCGCGCTGCCGATGACGATGTCGGCACCCCAGCGTCCCGGCGGCTCGAGCACGGTCAATGCCAGCAGGTCGCTTGCCACGGCAACCAGGGCTCCGGTCCGATGCACGTTGCGCACGGTTGCGGCATGGTCGTACACCTCGCCCGTGGACGCCGGATACTGCAGCAACACGCCGAAGTAATCGCCGACGGCGTTTGCTTCATCGCCGACCACGACCTCGATGCCCAAGGGCTCGGCGCGGGTGCGTACAACGCTGATCGTCTGCGGATGGCAATCGCGCGATACCAGGAACCGGTTCGACTGGCTGCGCGCCGCACGCCGCGCAAGCATCATTGCCTCTGCAGCCGCGGTCCCTTCATCGAGCAGCGAGGCATTGGCGATGGGCATCGCCGTGAGGTCGCCGATCATCGTTTGAAAGTTCAGCACGGCCTCCAAGCGGCCCTGCGAAATCTCGGCTTGGTAGGGCGTATACGCGGTGTACCACGCGGGGTTCTCGAAGACGTTGCGGGCAATCACCGCCGGCATGATGGTGCCGTAGTAGCCCATGCCGATGAGGCTGCGCAACACGCGATTGGCCTGCGCCAGCGCAGCAATGTCTTGCAGCGCCTGCGCCTCGCTCACCGGCGGCGGCAGAGCCAAGGGCGCCGCCAGGCGTATCGATTCCGGGACGATGGCCTGGGCCAGATCCTCCAGGCTCGCATGCCCGAGCTGCGCGAGCATGGCATCAATCTCGTCCTGGCTAGGACCGATATGCCGGGCAATGAATTCGGCCGGGTTCTCGAGATCGTGCAATGGCGCCACTGCGCGAGTTTTGTTTCCGTCCATCATTTCTCCGAATCGATCTGCGCCTGGTAGGCCTTGGCATCGAGCAGTCGGCCGACGTCTGCCACGTTCTCCGGTCGCATCCGAAAGAGCCACGCGCCAAAGGCGTCACGGTTGAGTTCTTCCGGAGCATCCTTCAATGCCTCGTTGATCGCGGCCACGCTTCCCGCAACCGGGGCGTATATGTCCGAGGCGGCTTTGACCGATTCCACCACCGCGACCACTTGTCCGGCGGTGACGGTCTTGCCAACGGTGGGAAGCTCGATATAGACCAAGTCGCCGAGGGCGTCCTGGGCAAAGTCGGTAATGCCGACCAGTACGCTGCCGTCCGGCTCGGTGCGCACCCACTCGTGCGATTCGGTGTAGCGCAGGTCCGCCGGAATGCTCATTTTTCGCTCCCTATCATCTGCTGTTTCGCTGTCAGCACCTTGCCATTGCGTACGAACGGTGGGCGGCACACGATGGCGGCCGCAGGACCCGCGCGCAGGTCGACAGTAACCTCCTCGCCCGGGACCACGCCCGCAGGCACTCGTGCCAAGGCGATCGAACAGCCCACGGTCGGCGCGAACGTGCCGCTAGTGATCTCGCCCGGGCCGTGCCGGGTGGCGACACCTTGGTGCGAGCGCAATACGCCCCGGTCCAGGAGCATCAGGCCCAGCAATTGGCGCAAACCCGGGTCGGCACGCTGGCGCTCGAGCGCCGTGCGGCCGATGAATTCGCGCGGCGCGCGCAAATCCACCGTCCAAGCCAAGCCCGACTCCAGCGGCGAGACCGTCTCGTCCATGTCGCTGCCGTACAGGTTCATGCCCGCTTCGAGTCGCAGCGTGTCGCGCGCCCCGAGCCCGCAGGGCGCAACGCCGGCAACGGTCAGGGCGCGCCAGAACTCGGCCGCCTGCGCGGCCGGCAGGGCGATCTCGCAACCGTCCTCGCCGGTATAGCCGGTACGCGAGACGAACCAATCCCCGACGGTGGCCGCGCTAAACACAGGCAACTGGGCAACGGTTGGGCCCAGACGCGGAACCGCTCGCGCCAGCTGTGCGCGCGCTGCCGGACCCTGTACGGCAATCAGGGCGAGATCGGTGCGCGCACGCAGCTCAACCGCGAAGCTGCGCTCGGTCCGTACCCGGTGCATCCAGGCAAGATCGCGTTCGGCCGTCGCCGCGTTGACCACCAAGCGAAAGGGCACGGTGGCGTCGACCTCGCGATAAACGATTAGGTCGTCGCTCACCCCGCCGTCGGCCTGGAGCATGCAACTGTACAAAGCCTTACCCGGCTCCAGCCCGCCCGAATCGTTGGCAAGAAGCAGGCGGAGAAATTCGAGGCTGCCGGAACCTGTCAGATCGATGGCCCGCATGTGCGAAACGTCGAACATACCGCTGTGGGCGCGCACCGCATTGTGTTCGGCAATTTGCGATCCGTAGTGCAGCGGCATATCCCAGCCGCCGAAATCGACCATCTTCGCGCCAGCAGCACGGTGCATTTCGAACAGTGGGGTGCGCTTGAGCATCGAGCGGTTCCGGAGCAAAGGCGGCACATCGAGGCTTCGATGCGCGCCCCTCTGTCCTTTTGCCTGAGAGTTCCGGGGCGGCCCGATCGGCCCCCGTAATGAGAGCGCAGACCTTGCAGCCCCTTGCACCTTCGGCGCCGGACGCCAAGTCCGGTCTCTCCAGAGACGCTCGCGCGGCGCGGTTCCTTGACCTGAGCGATTACGGGCGTTGCGCCTTCGGCGGTCAGGGGCGCGGGGGGCGGGCAGCCTGGCGGCGTCCCGCGTCCTGCGTCCTGACGCTCTCCCACGTCGCGGTCACGAGCGTGGTGCGAGCATACACGATTCCCTGCTTGCGGCGCGCCAATGCGTACTTCGACCTCAGGTGCGAGGCAAGGTCACGCCGGTTTGCCCCTGGTACTTGCCACCGCGATCGCGATACGAGGTCTCGCAAACCTCGTCGGATTCGATAAAGATCACCTGTGCACAACCCTCATTGGCGTAGATCTTGGCCGGTAGCGGCGTCGTATTGGAAAACTCCAGGGTCACGTGTCCTTCCCATTCCGGTTCCAGCGGAGTCACATTGACGATGATGCCGCAGCGCGCATAGGTGCTCTTTCCGAGGCAGATGGTGAGCACGCTGCGCGGAATGCGAAAGAATTCGACCGTGCGGGCCAAGGCGAAGGAATTGGGTGGAATGATGCAGACATTGCCGCGAAAATCGACAAACGAGTCCGGATCGAATGCCTTGGGATCGACGATGGTGCTGTTGATGTTGGTGAAAATCTTGAATTCGGCCGCGCAGCGGATGTCGTACCCGTAACTGGACGTACCGTAGGAGACGATGCGCTGGCCATTGACGCTGCGCACCTGGCCAGGCTCGAATGGTTCGATCATCCCCTGTGCGGCCATGCGCCGGATCCAACGGTCGCTCTTGATCGTCATCGCTGCCTCCTCCCAAGGCGCCGGATTCTACGGCAGTGGCCGCCGCTGCCGGCCAGCACCGCGAAACCGATCGGAAGGATGATTTTCCCGGGTACAAAGCCGTGACTTGCGTTTGGCGCCATTGTCGGATAAAAAACCCGGCGCAAGGTGAGCGCAATCCCCGTATTCGCCGATTCCGTAACCGACATGGCATTGGACTGGACGACCGTAGAACAAGGCAGTGGGCTCAAGGAATTTCGCCCACGGCGCATGAATCCCGGCGATTGGGTTCCCGCGCGGCGCGGCGATATGTTGAAGGACGTCGATACGCCGGCCTTGATCTTGGATCTGGACAAATGCGAGGCAAACCTCTCTAGGCTTATGGCCGCCGTCGCTGGCACTCAGGTCCAGGTTCGCCCCCACGCCAAGACACACAAATGTGCGGAGCTTGCCCGGCGCCAGATTGCGGCAGGCGCCGTAGGGGTGTGCTGCCAGAAGCTGGGTGAGGCCGAGGCCATGCTGGCGGGCAATATCAACGATGTGCTGATCACCAACGAGATCGTCGGCGAATCCAAGATGCAGCGCATGGCCCGCGTGGCGCGCACCTACGCGCCGGCCAGAGTGGGCGTTTGCGTCGACAGCGTCGACATCGCGCGCCAGCTGGCCGCAATTTGCAGCGCCGAGCAGGCGGTGCTGGACATCTATGTCGAGATCGATGTCGGTCAGAACCGATGCGGGGTCTCCGAACCGCGGGCGGCAGTCGAGCTTGCGCGCTGGCTCGCCAATTCGCCGGCATTTCATTTTCGTGGCTTGCACGCATACTCCGGCCTTGCGCAGCACCGGCGCGGTGTGCCCGAACGGCGCGCCGCAGCCGAAGCGGCTGCATTGCGTGCGGCGCAAGCGCGAGATGCCATTCTGGCCGCCGGACTTCCCTGCGAGGTCGTTACCGGAGGCGGTACCGGAACCTTCCCGTACGATGTGCGCAGCGGCGTATTCACGGAAGTCCAACCCGGCTCGTATCTTTTCATGGATGTCGACTACGCCAAGAACGAACAAGATATCCATGCGCCCAACTTCGAAGTCTCCTTGTTCGTGCTTGCGACGGTGATGAGCCTGCGAGAGGACCGGGCCACGCTCGACGCCGGAATCAAGGCCTTCTCCACCGACCTCGGGCCGGCCCGCCCGGCTTTCCCAGGCTGGCGCGTGCGCAACGTCTCAGACGAACACACCGTGTTGATGCGGTCGGACAACCTGACTCCGATCAAGCTGGGCGACAAGGCCCTGCTCGTCCCGGGTCACTGCGATCCCACCGTGAACCTTCATGACTGGCTAGTCGCAACGCGCCGGGGCCGCGTCGAAGCGGTCTGGCCGATCGACGCGCGCGGCAGGGCGTATTAGCCCGCGCCGCCGCGTCAGATCCTTGCGTTGCCCCCACGCCTCGTCCTTGGCCCCGCATCGGCAAGCACTCGCGACAATTGGGACAAACTGTCGACGCTGTGCGCCGGCAGGAACTGGTCGACGTGCGGCAACATCGCGCGGATGCCCTGCGCCCTGGGCTCGAAGGCCGAGTAGCGCAGCAAGGGATTTAGCCAAACGAGGCGGCGACACGACTTTGCAAGCCGCTGCGTCTGCCACGCCAGCGCACGTGCGTCACCGACTTCCAAGCCGTCGCTCATCAGCAGCACGGTGCGATTGCCGGAGGGCACACGCCGGGCCCACTTTCGATTGAATTCCTCCAGGCATCGGGAAATCCTGGTTCCACCGGACCAGTCGTCAACCGCCGCCACCACCTTGGCAATCGCGACATCCGGATCGAGCGCACGCAACACGCGGGTAATGCGCGTCAGACGCGTCCCGAAGACAAAGGATTCGAGGCGACAATCGCTGTTTGTGAGGGCATGCAGAAAGTGCAGGAATACCCGCGAGTAGCGGCTGACAGAGCCCGAGATATCAACGATGGCCACCAGCGGTTCGACGCGCGTGCGCCTGCGCTGCAGGGGGAAGTCGACAAATTCACCGCCGCGGCGGGCGGCCGCGCGCAGCGCAGCCGGCAGATCGAGCCGGCGACCGCGCCGCGCCAGCGCATAACGCCGTGTTCTTTGCGCTGCGAGAAAGGGCTGCAGCTCGTCGATCATGCGCCGCGCACAGTTCCACTCCAACGCCGACATCGTCTCGAAATCGGCCTTGCGCAGCTGCTCACGGTCGGACCAGGTCCCCACCGCAGTGAGCCCGGTAGGCCGTGGCTCGGCCGGCGGCGGCCGTGGCGAGGCGACCCTGGGCGGCCGCAGCGCCTCGGCCAGGCGCCGGTTCTGCGCCTTGGCGCCGCGGCCGGGGCCGCCAGAGACTTCCGGCAGCAGCATGCGCATCATCTGTCCCAGCAGGTCAGGGTCCCGCCAGAACAGCGCGAAGGCCTGGTCGAACAGTAGCCGGTGTTCGGCGCGATCCGTCAGGCACGCCAGCAGGGCGTCGTGAAAGTCCTCGCGCGAGGCGATGCCGACCAGGTGCACGGCGCGCAAAGCGAGCATGACCCGATCCGTGCCCAGCGGTAGTCCGGCAGCCCGCAATACGCGGGCAAAATGCACGACGTTTTCCGCGATGCGGCCCGGGGGCGGGCGTTCCGAGCGCAGTGGATCCATAGTCTCGCCTGCGCGCTACGTGCGGGCGGCCTCGACGCGCACGCGCTCGATCAGGCGCGCCGCCTCCGAACCCTGTATCCGGGCAATATCGTCCTGGTACTTGAGCAGGACCCCGAGCGTGTTTTCGACGACGTCGGGATCCAGTGCCACGGCATCCAGGGCCATCAGCGCACGCGCCCACTCGATGGTCTCGGAAACGCCGGGCAGCTTGTAGAGTTCCACTTCGCGCAGGGCCTGCACGAACGCTACGACCTGCCGGCTCAAGGCCTCCGAACAGCCGGGAGCCTTGCGGCGCAGGATGTCGAACTCGCGCGCAGCGTCAGGGTAGCCAACCCAATGGTAGATACAGCGCCGCTTCACGGCATCGTGGATCTCGCGGGTCCGGTTCGACGTGATCACCACCAGCGGTGGCTGCGGGGCCTTCACCGTGATCCACTCGGGAATGGTGATCTGGAAGTCGGACAGCACCTCGAGCAGGTAGGCTTCAAAAGGCTCGTCCGCACGATCGAGTTCATCGATCAGCAATACCGGTGCGACGTCGTGCGCCTGCAAGGCGCGCAGCAGCGGCCGGGCGATCAGGAAGCGCTCGGAAAAAAGCTCGCGGGCAATGTCCTCGCGCCGTTCGCTGCCGGCCGCCGGTTCCGCCAGTGCAGCCGAACGCAGCTCGCCAAGGCGAATCTCGAGCATCTGGCGCGCGTAATTCCATTCGTAGGCCGCGTCATGGACATCAAGACCCTCGTAGCACTGCAGGCGGATGAGCTCCGCCCCGAGCGCGTTGGCCAGCACCTTGGCAATTTCGGTCTTTCCGGTTCCCGGCTCGCCCTCGACGAACAAGGGGCGCTCAAGACGCAGCGCCAGAAAGACAGCGGTGGCCAGCGCCCGATCGGCGACGTAGTCGCCTCGCGCCAGCAGCTCTAGTGTCGCATCGACCGAGTCCGCCGCCTGCGCATGCAAACGCGCAGACGGCCGCTCCGCGGTGCCCGTTGCTGTCGACCCTGGCGTCTGCCGCGGAAGCTCCCGCGGATTCTCGACCGGCACGCGCGTCAACCCAGCGCCCGCGCGACCGCCCTTTTCGCCAAAACCGGAATCAGGTGCGCACGATACTCGGCCGAACCGTGCAGATCGCTATTCAAGCCCTTCGCGTCGACCTGCACGCCGTCGCAGGATTCTGGCGCAAACTTGCGGGTGAGCGCCGCTTCGAGCTCCCGGCTGCGAAACACGCAACTCCCGGCGCCGGTCACTGCAACGCGAACATTGGCACCGGTCTTGGCCACCATCACTCCGACAATGGAAAAGCGCGAGGCCGGCTGGCGGAACTTCTCATACGCCGAGCGTTCCGGTATGGGGAAATGCACCGCCGTGATGATCTCCTCCGGGCGCAGCGCCGTCTCAAACAGACCGAGAAAGAAATCGTCCGCGGGGATCTGGCGCTTATCGGTCTGGATGGTCGCGCCCAGGCCGAGCACGGCGGCCGGATAACAGGCCGCCGGATCGTTGTTGGCGAGCGAACCCCCGATCGTGCCGCAGCTCCGAACCTGGCGATCGCCGATCCCGGCGGCAAGCTGCGCCAATGCCGGAATCGCACGCGCAACATCGCGCGAGGCGGCCACGCTTGCATGAGTCGCCATGGCGCCGATCGTCACGCGCGCCGCTTCGGTCCGAATGCCATCGAGCCCAGATATGCCACGCAAATCCACCAGTGCGGAGGGCGAGGCAAGACCTAGTTTCATCGCGGCGACCAGGGACTGCCCGCCTGCCAGCAAACGCGCGTCGCCGCCGAGCAGTTTGGCCGCTTCGGCCACCGAGCTAGGACGATGATATTGGGTTTCCATGGCGTGTCTCCTCAATGCCGGGCCGCGGCCCGGATCGCCGTCCAAACCGCGTAGGGCGAGGCCGGCATCGGCACGTCGCGCACGCCCAGCGGCGCCAAGGCATCGGTAATCGCGTTCATGACCGCCGGCGGACTGCCGATGGCACCGGCCTCGCCGCAGCCCTTGACACCCAAGGGGTTGTGCGTACACGGTGTTCCGGCGAGCGTCTCGACCTTCACATTGGGCAAATCGTCGGCGCGTGGCATCGCGTAGTCCATGTAGCTGCCGCTCAGGAGCTGTCCTTCCGCGTCGTAGCGACAGGC
>OMSW01000112.1:114122-138371 GCA_900290295.1 Burkholderiales bacterium | reverse complement strand
TCGCAGATATGCGTGCCGGCAGGGTAGGTGAAGTTGGTCGGATCGTAAAAGGCATTCTCATTGAGCCCGGGCTCGAGTTTGTCCAGGGGAAAGTTGTGCGGAACGTAGGCGGTCAGCGCGATTTCGGCAAAGGTTTTCTTGCGATCGGTCCCGGCAACACGAAACTCGCCGCCGGAAAATTCGATGTCCGCATCCGAAGCCTCGAGCAAATGGGCGGCAATCTTCTTGCCCTTGGCGATGATCTTGTCGACCGCTTTGACGATCGCGGTCCCGCCCACCGCCAGCGAGCGGCTCCCGTAGGTTCCCATGCCGAAAAGTACCTTCGCGGTATCGCCATGCACGATATCGACATCGTCGAAACCGATGCCGAGCTTTTCGGCAACCACTTGTGAGAAGGTCGTCTCGTGCCCCTGGCCATGGCTGTGGGAACCCGTGAAGACCGTCACCTTGCCGGTAGGATGCACCCGGACCTCCCCCGCCTCGAACAGGCCGGCGCGCGCACCGAGGGCGCCGGCAACATTGGAGGGGGCGAGGCCGCACGCCTCGAGGTAGCAGGAGTAGCCGATCCCGCGCAGCAGGCCCTTGCGCGCGCTGGCGGCGCGCCGGGCGGCAAATCCGTCGACGTCGGCGAGCTGCAGGGCACGCGCCAGGGTCGCTTCATAATCGCCCGTGTCGTAGGTCAAGCCCACCGGCGTGGTGTAGGGAAAGCTGCGGATGAAATTGCGGCGGCGCAGTTCCGCCGGGTCGATCCGAAGTTCGCGCGCCGCCATCTCGACCATGCGCTCGACCAAGTAGGTGGCTTCGGGACGGCCGGCTCCGCGATAGGCGTCCACGGGCGCGGTATTGGAAAACACTCCCTTGACCTCGCAATAGATCGCCGGGGTCGCATATTGCCCGGCAAGCAGCGTGCCGTACAGGATCGTGGGCACACACGAGCCGAAGGTCGACAGGTACGCCCCGAGGTTGGCGGTGGTATGCACCCGCAGCCCGAGGAATTTGCCATCCTTGTCCAGGGCCAGCTCGGCGCGGGTGACGTGATCCCGGCCATGCGCATCGGCCAGAAAGCTCTCGCTGCGCTCCGCCGTCCATTTGATCGGCCGGTCGATGCGCTTGCTTGCCCATACCAGCGCGGTCTCTTCTGCGTAGAGGAAGATCTTAGAGCCAAATCCTCCGCCCACATCGGGCGCAACCACTCGCACCTTGTGCTCCGGCAGTCCGAGCACGAACGCGGTCATCAAGAGGCGCTCAACGTGTGGATTCTGGTTGGCCACGTACAGCGTGTAGCTGTCATCGGCCCGGTGGTGAACGGCATTCGCGGCACGCGGTTCGATGGCGTTCGGAATCAGCCGATTGTTGACGTACTCCATGGTGGTCACGTGTGCCGCACGCGCAAAAGCGGCGTCGGTAGCGGACTTGTCACCACATCCCCACGTGAAGCAGACGTTATCCGCGGCCTGCTCATGCACGGCCGTGCCTGCCTGTGTCGCCGTGGCCGTGTCGGCAACCGCCGGGAGCACGTCGTAATCCACCTCAACCAATGCCGCCGCCTCGCGGGCCTGCTGGAGGCTATCGGCCACCACCAGCGCGATCGCCTCACCGGCGTAGCGCACCTTGTCCTCGGCCAGGACGGGGTGCTTTGGCTCCTTCATCGGCGTGCCGTCAAGCGAGGTGATCAACCAGCCGCAGGGCAGACCGCCGACCGCGGCCATATCCTTGCCCGTGATGATGCCCAGGACTCCCGGGCTGCGCGCCGCGTCCGAGGTCTTCACCGCGCGCAGCCGCGCGTGTGCGTGCGGGCTGCGAACGAACACCGCGTAGCTCTGGTTGGGCAGTGAAACATCGTCGGTGTACTGCCCCTGCCCAGTCAGGAAGCGGTAGTCCTCCTTGCGCTCGATCGAGCGCCCGATCAGTCCTGGTGCACCCATCGTGGCCTCCTCACATGCCCATGGCCTTCGCGCCCTGCGCGACGGCCTTGACGATATTCTGATATCCCGTGCAGCGGCAGAAATTGCCTTCGAGACCCGCCCGGATCTCCGCCTCCGTCGCGTGCGGATGGTGCGCGACCAGGTCGAGCGCGCTCATCACCATGCCCGGCGTGCAATAGCCACACTGCAGCCCATGGCAAGAGCGGAATGCCTCCTGCATGGGATGCAGCGCACCGTCCTCGGCCGGCGTAATGCCTTCAATGGTCGTCACTTGGCCCCCGGCAACCTGGAGCGCGAGCACGTTGCAGCTCTTGATCGCGCGCCCGTTGAGGTGAACCGTGCACGCCCCGCACTGGGCCGTGTCGCAACCGATGTGCGTTCCGGTCAGCCGCAGCTGTTCTCGAAGAAATGTTGAAAGCAGGGTGGTCTCGCCGACCTCGGCAGATACCTCCCGCCCATTTACCTGAAGTTGGAGTTTTTGGGTCATCTTTGCCCCTCCGATTGCGAGCACTGCGACTGCGCCAAGGAATGTGACGGGGTCGAGGATACGGACCGCGACTGCGGCACTGCCATTTTGTGCGGTCGATCATAGTCCCAGATTTGCAGCAACACACCACTCTTTTTTTCTGCGCTGCAATAGCCCCATGCGCGACGCGGTCCTGCGCGCCACGGTCTTGCGCACCCCATGGCACACGGGCAAAACTTCCTGTTATCGTGGCGCGAACACGGGGCACGCGCGGATTCTTCCGGCCCCCGCGGATAGCGGACGCCCCCAGCGCAGGGAAGAACAGAAATGGACAGTGTCGACACGCAAGTCCTGAAGAAGGCCGACGAATGGATACGCACGGGTCAGCGGGCCGTGCTGGGCACCGTAATCCGGACCTGGGGTTCGGCGCCGCGTCCGGTCGGCGCTCTGGTTGCCATCCGCGCCGACGGCCAGATCGTCGGTTCGGTTTCCGGCGGCTGCATCGAGGACGATCTCATCGACAAGATCCGCTCCGGCTCCCTGCTGCTCGAGCGACCGCGCCGCATGAAATACGGCATCAGCGCCGAGGAAGCCACCCGCTTCGGCTTGCCCTGCGGGGGCACACTGGAGCTGGTGCTGGAGCCGCTCACCGCGCAGTCGAAAATCGATACCTTGCTCGAACGTGTGGGCGCCGGACGGCAGACTGCGCGCAAACTCGACTTGCGCAGCGGCGAGGTTTCCCTGAGCGAGGGCAAGGGAGTCGCCGCACTTTCCGTGGACGAATCGGCGCTCATCAGCGTACACGGTCCGATCTGGCGTCTGCTGATCATCGGCGCCGGACAGTTGACGCAATACCTCGCCGAAATGGCACTTGCCCTGGACTACCAGGTGATGATCTGCGATCCGCGTGAAGAGTATGCCGATATCTGGTCCGTGCCCGGAACGACGCTCGTTCGCACCATGCCCGATGACACGGTGCTGGAGTGCAAGCCGGACCCGCACACCGCCGTTGTGGCGCTTACGCACGACCCCAAGCTCGATGACCTTGCGCTGATGGAGGCACTGCGATCGGCGGCGTTTTATGTCGGCGCGATCGGCTCGCGCAAGAACCAGGAAAAACGCAAGGAACGCCTGAAGGAGTTCGGCGTCACGGACGAACAGCTCGGACGTTTGTACGGACCGATCGGGCTCAAGAACGGCGCCCGCACGCCGCCGGAAATTGCCGTCTCCATCCTGGCCGAATTGACCGGGGTGAAATATGGCTACCGGATTCCGACGCCGATTGCCGCCACGGTCGACGGCAAAATCGAATCTGGCTGCGCGAGCTAGCCGGCTCCGGCGATCGGTGGGTCCGCAAAAGGCGGGTTGCGGCAGCTCCCGCGCCTGCACTGGTCGATTTCGGGACGACCTCAGGTATTGGATACCTTGATTGCCGGCATCTTCGCCGAGAGATCGCGCGCGCGTTCGGCAATACGGATCGCAACCCGACGCGCTATCGCCTTGTACGCGCGGGCGATGTCGCCGTCGGGATCGGCCACCACCGTAGGCGTTCCGCGATCGGAATGCTCGCGGATGCGAATGTCCAGCGGCAAGGACCCCAGCACCTCGACCGAAAATTGCCGCGCCATCTTCGCCGCCCCGCCGGAGCCAAAGATGTGCTCCTCGTGGCCGCACTGCGAGCAAATGTGGGTGGCCATGTTCTCGATGATGCCAAGAATAGGAACGCCAACCTTCTCGAACATGCGCAGCCCCTTGGACGCATCGAGCAGGGCAATGTCCTGCGGTGTCGTGACGATGATCGCCCCGGTAACCGGCACCTGCTGCGCCAGGGTGAGTTGAATGTCCCCGGTGCCCGGCGGCATGTCGATCACCAGATAATCGAGATCGCGCCAGTTCGTAAGGCTCAGAAGCTGTTGCAGCGCCGAAGTCACCATCGGACCGCGCCAGACCATGGGTTGGTCCGGATCGATCAGAAAACCGATGGAGCTGGCCTGGATCCCGTGACCCTCCAGCGGGTCGAAGGTCTTGCCGTCCTTGCTCGACGGTTGGCCGACGATGCCGAGCATGGTCGGTTGACTGGGCCCATAGATATCGGCGTCGAGCATGCCGACGCGAGCGCCTTCGGCGGCCAAGGCCAGGGCCAGGTTGGCGGCCACCGTGCTCTTGCCCACCCCGCCTTTGCCCGAGGCGATCGCGATGATGTTGCGCACGTTGGGCATGACCTTGAGCCCGCGTTGCACCGTGTGCGCGACAATTTTTGAATAGACCTCGGCGTGAACCTCGGTCGCCCCTGCCGCCCGCAGCGCCTGCACCACACGCTCGCGGATCGGCTCGATCTGGCTCGCCGCCGGGTAGCCCAATTCGACCTGAAGGCGGACGATGTCCCCATCGACGCGCACGTTGCGCGCTGCGCGCGATTTCACCAGGTCGACACCGGTATTGGGATCGATGACGCCCGCCAGCACCGCATTGACACGTTCAAGATCGATTGCCATGTTCCCGCCGCGAAACGCGCTCCCCAGCCTGTGCTCCAGGCAGCAAGCATACGGCAGGAGCCGAAAGGAAAACCCTACCGGCTGATAGACTGTACCGTCGACGCCAGCGTGCGGGCCGCTGCGAGTGCGGCGCGCACCGGCGCCGATGCACGTTTTCGCACCGTTACCGATCCGCCAGGCAATGCGGCGCAAATGACTCAACGCGAACTGTTCGTCACCACGGCACTTCCGTACGCCAACGGAGCGCTGCACATCGGCCACATCATGGAGTACATCCAGGCCGACATCTGGGTTCGCTTCCAGCGACTGCGCGGCCACAATGTGCATTTTGTCTGTGCCGACGACGCTCACGGCGCGCCCATCATGATCGCCGCCGAGAAGGCCGGCATGACGCCGCAGCAGTTCGTTGCGGCGATCGCCGCGGCGCGCAAGCCGTACTTGGACGGATTCCTGCTCGGCTTCGATCATTGGCATTCGACCGAATCGCCAGAAAATACCGAGCTCTCGCAGGACATCTACCGGCGCTTGCGCGTGGCCGGACTCATAGCGATCCGGACGATCGAGCAGTTCTACGATCCGGTCAAGCAGATGTTCCTACCGGACCGCTACATCCGCGGAGAATGCCCGCACTGCGGTGCAAAGGATCAGTACGGAGACGCCTGCGAGGTCTGCGGATCGGTGTACGGGCCGACCGAACTGAAGAATCCCACCTCGACGCTCTCGGGCGCGGTACCCGAGCTGCGAACCTCCGAGCATTACTTCTTTCGCCTTTCCGACGAGCGCTGCCGGCAGTTCCTGCGTGAATGGATACAGGGCGGGCGCCTGCAGCCCGAGGTCGCCAACAAGGCGCGGGAATGGCTGGACGGCGATTCCGGTCTGGCCGACTGGGATATTTCGCGCGATGCCCCCTACTTCGGCATTCCGATTCCGGATGCGCCGGGGAAGTTCTTCTACGTCTGGCTCGACGCGCCGATCGGATACCTGGCCGCGCTCAAAGCGTATTGCACCCACCGGGGCATCGACTTCGAAGGCGTGCTGCGCAATCCGCATACCGAACAGATCCACTTCATCGGCAAGGACATCATCTACTTTCACACCTTGTTCTGGCCGGCGATGCTTCATTTTGCGGGCAAGCCGTACAAGGTCCCCGATCGCGTGTACGTGCACGGCTTCATCACCGTAAGCGGCGAAAAGATGTCCAAGAGCCGCGGTACCGGCATCGATCCGCTGCAATACCTGAAACTCGGAATGAATCCCGAGTGGCTGCGGTACTACATCGCCGCCAAGCTCAATGCGCACGTCGAAGACATCGACTTTCACCCGGACGATTTTTTGCAGCGCGTCAACAGCGACCTGATCGGCAAGTACGTAAATATCGCCAGCCGCGCGGCGAACTTCGTTACGCGGTATTTCGAGGGAAGCGTCGCCGAGGTGGACGCGGACGGCGAGTGGCTTGCGCTGGCACCGGCTGCCGTCGATGCCGAAATCGCGGGAGCCTACGAGGCGCGCGAGTTCGGCAAGGTGGTACGCCTCGCGATGGCCTTCGCCGACCAGCTCAACCGCCAGTTTGACGCCTCCCGGCCATGGGAGTTGGCGAAGGATCCCGCCGGGCGCGAGGCGCTGCTGCGCATCTGCTCGCGCTGTCTGCGCGGCTTCCAATACCTGACGCTGTGGCTAAAGCCGATCTTGCCGGAACTGGCAAAGGAGGTCGAAGAGTTCTTGGGTTGTGCAAAGATGCGCTGGAAGGGCGGGCTGTCGCCCGTAAAGCGCATTCGCCCGTACCGGCACCTGATGGAGCGCGTAACACCAGGGCAACTCGATGCGCTTTTTGAGCCGCCGGCCGCCAGTCCGGAGGTGGCCACTGCGGGGACCGCGGGCGCAGGAGCCTCGGCGACGCCTCCCCCACCATCCCAGCCGGTCGCGGCCGCGCCCGGCCAGAGCCTGCCGCCCGCGATCTCCATCGATGAATTTGCTCGCATCGACTTGCGCATCGCGCGTATCGTCGCGGCGGAGGAAGTCGACGGCAGCGACAAGCTGCTTCGGCTCACGCTCGATGTCGGCGAGGCGCAGCCGCGCAGCGTCTTTGCCGGGATCAAGGCGGGATACAAACCCGAGCAGCTGGTTGGCAAGCTCACGGTCGTGGTGGCCAATCTGGCACCGCGCAAAATGAAATTCGGCCTGAGTGAAGGAATGGTGCTGGCCGCAAGTCACGCGGACAGCAAGGCCCACCCGGGCATCTACCTGCTGGAGCCGCACCCGGGCGCGCGCCCCGGGATGCAGGTCAAATGAGTGCGGGCGAACATACAGAAGCAAACAAGGGGATTGACGATGGCACAGTATGAATCGGAACTTACGGCGTTCCTGCGGAAACTGAAAAGCGAGCATCCGGAGGTGGAACGCGAGCAGATGAAAGGTCGGGCGATCTGGTGGGACAAGCACCCCGATCCGGATGACCTGCGGCGTTGGGAGGCATCGCGCGTGCGTATGCCCGCCTATGTGTACTTCGCGGCCAAACCGCTCAATCCGGCGTCAGGCTCATGAGACTCGCATTGCCGCCGGCCGCCGCGGTATTGACGGTCCATACCTGCTCGGCCACCATTCGCTCCAGGGCATAGCGGCCGGCGGTCGGGCGCAGCAGCCCGACGCGCGCCCCAGCGCGCAGCGCCAGGGCATGGCGCACGGTCTGGCCCGGCTGGTCATCGCCGGCCAGCAAGGCCACATGGAAGTCGTCCCTGCGCCAATCGCGAGTCCAATCGAGCAGGCCGATCAAGGACGGCGGCAATCCCGCAAGCGCCTCCCGTGCCTCGGGGACCTCGACTAGCAGTGCCCGGTTTCCGGTCGCAGCGACGGCCGCCAGTTGGCCCAGCAGCGCCTGTTGATCGCCGGGCGCAGCGGCGCCCAGGCAGAGCGCGCGCCCTCGGCCGCGGTATTGCAGGACGTTGGACTCCCCGGTCGGGCCTGGCAGTTCGAAGTGCCAGCCGAGGGGCGTGCACGCGAGGTACTCCTCGCAGATCGGCAGCAGCACCCCATGGCCGCCTCGTCGCAGCCAGTCCTGCAGCTCGCGTAGCGCAGTCGGCACGCCCGCCACCCGCGAGGCGCCCAATCGGCAGGGGGCGAAGCCTTGCAAGCCGGGCGATCGGCGCAGGCGAGGCACGGTCCAAGGGCCGCCGGCCTTGGGGCCGGTGCCCGAGAGTCCCTCGCCGCCGAACGGCTGTACACCGACCACGGCGCCGATCATGTTCCGGTTCACATAGACATTGCCGGCGCGGATCCGCGATGCGATGAAGTCGATGGTTTCATCGATACGGCTGTGAATGCCGCACGTCAGGCCATAGCCGGTGGCATTGATCGCATCGATGAGCTCACCGAGTTCGTCGCGCCGATAGCGCATCACGTGCAGCACCGGACCGAAGACCTCCCGCTCCAGATCGGCGATCGCAGCGATTTCGACGACGGCAGGGGCCACGAAACAGCCCGCAGCGCACTGCGGACCCAGGCCGACGCGCGCCAGAATGCTGCGCTCCGGGACGCTGGCGAGGTGCGCTTCGATGGCCTGGCGCGCGGCCTCATCGATCACCGGCCCAACGTCGGTGCTGCGTTCGATCGGATCGCCAACGCATAACTCGGCCGCCGCCCCGAGGAGCATTGCCAGAATCGGGTCGGCGATTTCCTCCTGCAGGCAAAGGATCCGCAAAGCCGAACAGCGTTGTCCAGCGCTGCCAAACGCCGACAGCAACACATCCTGGACGACCTGCTCGGGCTGGGCGCTGGAATCGACAATCATGGCGTTTTGCCCGCCGGTTTCGGCTACCAGCAGCGGTTCGTTGCCGACGGGGAATTGCGCGAGGACACGGTCGATATGGGCGGCAACCTCGGTCGAACCCGTAAACAGCACGCCCTTGATGCGCGGGTCGCGGACCAACATTGCTCCCACCGTGCCGTCGCCCGGCAGCAACTGCAGGGCTGTCCGCGGCACGCCGGCGGCGTGCATCAGGCGCACGGCCCGCGCCGCGATCAGGGGCGTTTGCTCGGCTGGTTTGGCCAGGACGGGATTGCCGGCGGCAAGGGCGGCGGCGATCTGCCCGGTAAAGATCGCCAAGGGGAAATTCCATGGGGAAATCGCAACGACCGGCCCCAGGGCCGCGTCCGGCTCCGGCGCCAGGGCGCGTGCCTGCTGCGCGTAGTAACGGCAGAAATCGATGGCCTCGCGCACTTCGCCCGCGGCATCGGCGAGGGTCTTGCCCGCCTCGCAAACGGCGAGCCACATCAGCTCGTCGCGGCGCGCCTGATAGGCATCGGCGACCGCCTCGAGAACGGTGGCGCGCAGCGCGCCGGCCGTGCTCGACCAGGTATCGGCCTGCACCGCGGCCAGCGCCGATTCGACGTCCCGGATCGACGAAACGTGTACCGTTCCGACCACATGAGTGCGGCGCGCCGGATTGCGTACCGGCAGCGGATCGGCGTGGTCCGGCTCGAAGTGGTCCGATGCCAGGATGGGGTAGGCCGTCCAGGCGCGCGCCGCGGCGACGCGGAAGGACGCGCCCAGAGCAAGCACGGTCGGCTCGTCGTGCAGATCGATGCCGCGGGAATTGCGCCGCGCCGGTTCATACAAGGCTGCGGGAATCGCGATCGCCGGGTGCGGTTGGCCCCCGCAACGAGCGCTTGCCTCGAAGGGATTTTCCAACAGCGCATCGATCGCCACGGCCTCATCGACCACACGGTTGACGAAGGAGGAGTTAGCGCCGTTTTCCAGCAGCCGCCGGACCAGGTAGGCGAGCAGGGTTTCGTGGCCACCGACAGGCGCATAGATCCGGCACGCGACGCCAAGGTGTTCGTCGCCAACCACCATGTCGTAGAGCGTTTCCCCCATTCCATGCAAGCACTGCAGCTCGAAATTTGACACGCCGGCAGCCTCGGCCAGCTGCAGCACTGCGCCCAGCGTCAAGGCGTTGTGCGTGGCGAACTGCGCAAATATGCGGTCCTGGTGCCGCAGCAGACGATGCGCACAGACCAGGTAGGCCGCGTCGGTATGGGCCTTGCGCGTGAAAACCGGAAAGTCGTCCTGGCCCTCGATCTGGGCGCGCTTGATCTCGCTGTCCCAGTAGGCACCCTTGACCAGACGCACCATGATGCGACGCCCAGCCTGCCCGGCCAACTCGGCCAGCCAGTCCACTAGCGGCAGGGCGCGCTTCTGGTACGCCTGGACGACGATTCCCAATCCGTCCCAATCGCCCAGGCCGGGATCGCCCGCGAGGCGCTCGAAAAGCTCCAGGGTCGGCTCGAGTCGCTCGCTCTCCTCGGCATCGATGTTGAGCCCGATGCCGGACCGGCGCGCCAGCCGGCACAGTTCGTGGGCGCGCGGAAGCAGTTCGCGCAGCACGCGATCGCGCTGCATGCCGGTAAATCGAGGGTGCAGCGCGGAGAGTTTGACGGAGATTTCGGGCCGCGCGTGCAGGTCGCCAGTGCCGCCCGTCGGGCGTTGCGGCGCCGATGCGCCGATGGCCTCGATCGCATGGGCATACGAATCAAAATACCGCTGCGAGTCGACGGCGGTCAGGGCCGCCTCGCCGAGCATGTCGTACGAATGCCGGTAGCCGCGCTGCTGGGCATCGCGCGCGCGTGCCAGTGCCTGTTCGATCGTGCGCCCCAAGACAAACTGCTGTCCGAGAAGACGCACGGCAATGTCGACGCCGGCCCGTATCAGCGGTTCGCCGCCGCGCACGAGCATGCGGCTGGTCGCCGCGCTAAGCCCGACATCGCTATGCGTTGCGACCAGCTTGCCGGTGAGCATCAGCCCCCAGGCCGCGGCGTTTATGAAGATCGATCGGCTTGACCCGATGTGGGCGCGCCAATCCCCTTGCGTCAGCTTGTCCCGAATGAGGGCGTCGGCGGTGGTGCGATCGGGTATGCGCGCCAGCGCCTCGGCCAGGCACATCAGCGCAACGCCCTCCTGGCTAGAGAGCGAAAACTCCCGCATCAATGCATCAACCCCACCGCCACGGCTGCGCTGAGCGCGCAGGGCCTCGATCCATAGGCGCGCCTGTCGACGTGCCGCCTCCCAGCGAGCCGGTGCCAACGGCGCATGGCGCAATAGATCGGCCACGCACTCGCCTTCCGAACGCCGGGTATGGATATGAATGGCGGCACGCGAACGCGCAGACAGCGGGTCGTCTAAAATGGCGCTTCCCTCCCCGACCGGATTGTATTGGCTCGCGCAGCGGCGCTACTCCGGCCCCGCGCGATCCTTGGCAAATCGATGACACCCGATCGTTACAGCGAAACCGTAGCCGCCGCGCCCGACGTCGGTTCGCTACTGGAAGATCGTCGCGAACGCGACCCCGGCGCACGGACAACGCCCCAGATCGTCGACGGCGTCGCGCTCGCGCGCCTTTACGGCGAGCCGCTCTTCGCGCTGCCGCAGGACCTGTACATACCACCCGATGCCCTGGAGGTCTTCCTCGAGGCGTTCGAGGGACCGCTCGACCTGCTGCTGTATCTGATCCGGCGTCAGCACTTCAATGTGCTCGACATTCCGATGGCAACGTTGACGCGGCAGTACCTCACCTACATCGAACAAATCCGTACCCACAACCTCGAGTTGGCCGCCGAGTACCTGCTGATGGCGGCGCTGCTCATAGAGATCAAGTCGCGCATGCTGCTGCCGGTGCGCAAGGCGGACACGGGGGAGGAGGTCGAGGATCCGCGCGCCGAACTCGTGCGGCGCCTGGTCGAATACGAACGCATCAAGCTCGCCGCGCTACGGCTCGACGAGCAGCCGCGCATCGGGCGCGATTTCCTGTGTGCCGTCGTGGCGATCGAGCCGTTGGTGGCCCCGCGCTACCCCGATGTCCTGATCTCGGACCTGCAGGCAGCCTGGAGCGACATACTGAGGCGTTCCAAGCTGCACGCACACCACCGGATCGCCCGCGCGGAACTTTCGGTGCGCGAGCATATGAGCCTGATACTCAAGCGCCTCCAGGGCACGCGCTTTCTCGAGTTTGCCGAATTGTTCGATCCGAAGGAGGGGACCCCGGTGGTGGTCGTGCACTTCCTGGCGCTGCTCGAGCTCACGCGCGAAGGTCTCGTGGACATCACGCAGGCGGCGCCGTTTGCGCCGATGTACGTGCGGCTTTCCTACCTCGCGAGCTAGCGAGCAGCGCCCCGATTCCCAAAAGGCTCGCCATGTACATCCCGTCGCACTTCGAGGAACACCGCCCTGAGGTCCTGCGCGCGTTGATGCGCGACCACCCGCTGGCAACCATAGCCACGCTGACATCGGCCGGCATTGTCGCCAACCATATTCCGCTGCAACTGTACGAGGGCGAGGACGCCGCCGGGCCCGGGATCTTGCGCGGGCATGTGGCGCGGGCGAACCCGATCTGGCGCGATCCGGTCGACGGGGTCGAGACCCTGGCCGTGTTCCAGGGTCCGGAAAGCTACATTTCGCCGTCGTGGTACCCGTCCCGGCTCGAGCATGGCAAGGTGGTGCCGACCTGGAACTACTGTACGGTCCACGCCTACGGGGCGCTGCGCATCCACGAAGATGTCGGCTGGATCCGCAAGCAGGTCGAGGCGCTCACGGCATGGCAGGAAGCATCGATACCGCAGCCCTGGTCCGTGGCCGATGCGCCGGCGGAGTTCGTAGAGGCGATGCTGCGGCAAATCGTCGGGATCGAGATCGCCATTACCCGCCTGTACGGTAAATGGAAGGTGAGCCAGAACCAGCCCGCCCGCAACCGTGCGGGGGTGCTGGACGCGCTCGCGGATCGGGGCGACGCGGATGCATCCGCAATGTCCGTCTTGATCCGGGAGCACGAGCCGCGCTAGGGCACCGGCGCGGATACCACCGTCCCTGGCGCCGCTATTGCTGCGGCACGGAGATGTCCTGCAGCGGCACGAGCTGCAGCGTTGCTGCCGGCGCCGACGAGCAGATCCCGGTACCCGGGTACTCGCAGCCGGCAACCACCAGCGTCCAGACGGTGCCGACCGTAAGGTTCAGCACGATACCGGCAGAGGTCGGCAGCAGGGGAGTGTCCAGATTGTGCGGGACCAGCGCCACGGTATATATGCCGGCGCTCATCGGTCGGTAGGCCGATGCACCGGGATACACGAGATTGCTGACGAGCGTTCCCGTGATCACAGGCGGCGTAACCGAGGTATTGATCGTTACCACGTCCACGGCATTGGTAGCCGAATTATTCACATCGGGGGCCAGCTGCACGATCCGCAGATTCGCCATCCCCGTCGGCGGCGTCTGCAGATTGTCCTGCAAGGTGAGCAGCTGCAGATTGTTCGGATATGGCAGGCCGCTAAAGCCAATGGCAAACACGCTAACCGAGGTACTCGCCTCCAGCGCCCGTTGGCTGCCCACAAGTTGCGTGGTCTGACCCGTGTTGGTGAAATAGACGTAGTTGCCGGGCAGGACAGCCTGGTAGGCGCTGGCGGAGTCCGGCGTCAAGCCGGAGACGAGCAATGTACCGGTCGAACCCGCTGTTCCGGTCGCAGCGACATACGCGTCGACCGATGCGCTCGCCGGCGCGAAGTTCCCCACCCGCAGTTGAACGCGCTGGTCCGGAATCTGGCTAACGCTGCTTTTGGCGTCAAGGCTCAGCAGGGAAAACTGGGCTGCCGACCCGCTTACGGGGATGATTGCCAGCAGCAGATCGACCCCGGAGGCGAACGTGAGTCGGCCCGAATCGTAGACGATCGTCTGCGTCGTGTCGCCGTCTACGATGGCGCGGATCCGGTAATCGCCGCTGGCAACAATGATGGGGGTGGGAGTCACCGTCGATCCATCGCCGGCATACGATATCGGCGCTATCGAAGGAGTGCTCGGCAGCGCCGCGGTCGGGCTGGTAATGAAAAAATCCAATGTGCCCACGCTGCTCGCCGCTCCCGCGAACGTCAGGCGGGCCTGGCCGGCGGATATGCTCGAATTGTTCTGTGCAACCACCAGCGAGGTAAGCCCCCCGGTTCCCTCCACGGCCAGCACCGAGTAGTTAAAGCCGTTGCCCGCGTCAAAGCTGGCGGTAACCGCGTTGGTCGTCGTTCCGGTCGGCTCGAATTCGACCGTGGTACCGCCGGTAGAGATGCTCTGGAATGCGGTCGCCTGAAGGTATTCCATGTCGGTGACCGCACTCACGGAATTGAGCAGCACATCGAAGTTGTAGGGCGCGTTGTACGCCGCATTCACAATGCGGGTACTGGGGCCGGATCCGCTGCCGCTGCCGCTTCCGCAAGAGGTGATCGCGAGCGCGCCCAGCACAAGCGTGAGAACGGCGGCCAAGGTTTTGGATCGCATGATCCGATGCTACCGGAGCGCGCCAAGCAGCAGCGCAGCCACGGCAGGGTTCGCGGCGCAAAATGCTGCGAATTGTGTTCCCAGTGGTAACAAACGAGACCCAAAGATCGACGGTGCTAATGCGTCCGGGATAGCGCGAAAGCCAGAGGCTTACCCATGCGCGCGGAGCTTCTGTGGCAGCTGACCCCGCATGTGCGCTAGGGGCGACGGGAATCGGAGCGCTCCTACTCGGCGGCAAAAAAGCCCTTCATCTTGTCCATGAACGACTTGGCCTGGGGGGAGTGCTTGGCGCCACCCTCGTTGACCGACTGGTCGAACTCGCGCAGCAGTTTTTTCTGCTTTTCCGTGAGGCGCACCGGGGTCTCCACGCGCACGTGGCAGTACAGGTCTCCCGGGTAGCTCGAGCGCACACCCTTGACCCCCTTGCCTCGCAGGCGGAACGTCTTACCGCTTTGGGTGCCTTCGGGAATGGAGATGCTCACCTTTTCCTTCAGCGTGCCGACTTCGATTTCGCTGCCGAGGACGGCCGCAGCGATCGAGACGGGAACCTCGCAGTGCAGATCGTCGCCGTCGCGCTGGAACACCTCGTGCGGCGTTATGCGGATTTCCACATAAAGGTCGCCGGGCGGGCCGCCGTTGACGCCCGGCTCGCCCTTGCCGGCAAGGCGGATACGCTGGCCTTCGTCGATGCCCGACGGGATCGCGACCTCGAGCACCTTGTTGTGCTTGATCCGGCCGTCGCCGTGGCAGTTCTGGCACGGGTGCGCAATGACACGCCCGCTGCCGTGGCAGGTCGGGCAGGTTTGCTGGATCGAGAAAAAACCCTGTGCCATGCGTACCGCGCCGGAGCCGCCGCAGGTCGCGCAGGCCTTCGGCTTGGTTCCGGGCTTGGCGCCGGTGCCGCCGCAGACCTCGCAGTTTTCCCAGGCGGGAACACGGATTTCCGTGGCAAAGCCATTGGCCGCCTGCTCCAGGGATATCTCCATGTTGTAGCGCAGGTCAGCCCCGCGAAACGCGTTGCCGCGGCCTCCGCGCGCGCCGGCAGCGCTGCCGAAAATGTCGCCGAAGATGTCGCCGAAGGCCTCGGCAAACCCACCGTTGAATCCGGCGCCGCCGCCAAACCCGCCCCCCGCCGCGCCCGCGTTCGGGTCCACGCCCGCATGGCCGAAACGATCGTAGGCCGCGCGCTTTTGCGGATCGGAGAGCATCTCGTAGGCCTCCTTGGCCTCCTTGAATTTCTCCTCTGCGGCCTTGTCATCCGGATTGCGGTCCGGATGGTGCTTCATCGCCAACTTGCGATAGGATTTCTTGATTTCCGCCTCGGTCGCGTTCTTTGCCACGCCGAGGGTTTCGTAATAGTCGCGCTTGGCCATAGTGGTACTTCAGTTTGTAAACAGGTGAAGAGGGCGAAGGGCGAAGTGACGAAGGCCGCTACGCTCACGGCAACGCCAATGCCGGGCCGCACGCCGACGGGAAACCCGAGAGCATGCGGCCCGGAGCATGGGAGGATCGTGTCCGCCTAACCGCGCTTGACCTCCTTGAAATCAGCGTCGACCACGTCTTCGGCGCCGGCCTTGGCCGAACTTGTTTCCGGGGCCGCCCCGGCAGCCTGCGCCGCGGCACCTTGGGCCTGCGCATCGGCGTAGATCTTTTCCCCAAGCTTCTGCGATGCGCTCAGAAGCGCCGCCGCCTTGGCCTCGATCGCTTCCTTGTTCTCGCCCTTGAGGGCTTCCTGCAGGTCGTTGATCGCCGCCTGGATCTTGGCCTTCTCCGCGTCGTCCAGGCTCGCGCCATGCTCGCCCAGGGACTTGCTGACCTGGTGCAACGACGCCTCCGCCGAATTGCGCGTCTGCACCAGTTCGAGCCGACGGTGGTCCTCGGCCTTGTTTGCCTCGGCGTCCTTCACCATCCGGTTGATTTCGTCCTCGGTGAGCCCGGAATTGGCCTTGATCGTGATCTTGTTCTCCTTGCCCGTCGCCTTGTCCCGGGCCCCGACGTGCAAGATCCCATTGGCATCGATGTCGAACGCCACCTCGATCTGCGGCATGCCGCGGGCCGCCGGCGGTATGCCCTCGAGATTGAATTCGCCCAGCAGCTTGTTGCCGGCCGCCATCTCCCGTTCGCCCTGGAACACCTTGATCGTAACCGCCGGCTGATTGTCGTCAGCCGTCGAAAAGACCTGCGAGAACTTGGTCGGTATGGTGGTGTTCTTCTGGATCATCTTGGTCATGACCCCGCCCAGCGTCTCGATGCCCAAGGAAAGCGGCGTCACGTCGAGCAGCAAAACGTCCTTGCGTTCGCCGGAAAGCACCGAGCCCTGGATCGCCGCACCAACGGCAACCGCCTCATCCGGATTGACGTCCTTGCGCGGCTCACGCCCAAAGAATTCGCGAACCTTTTCCTGCACCTTGGGCATGCGCGTCATACCGCCAACGAGGATGACATCGTTGATCGCCGAGGTGGAGACCCCGGCATCGCGCATCGCGATGCGGCAGGGCTCGATGGTCTTTTCGATCAATTCCTCGACCAGCGCCTCGAGCTTGGAGCGCGTGAGCTTCATGTTGAGGTGGCGCGGGCCGCTTTGATCCGCGGTGATGTACGGCAGATTGAGCTCCGTCTGCTGGCTCGACGAAAGTTCGATCTTGGCCTTTTCCGCAGACTCCTTCAGGCGTTGCAATGCCAGCACGTCCTTGGACAGGTCGACGCCCTGCTCCTTTTTGAACTCGGCAATGATGTAGTCGATGATGCGCTGGTCGAAATCCTCGCCGCCAAGAAAGGTATCGCCGTTCGTGGACAAAACCTCGAACTGCTTTTCCCCTTCCACGTCCGCGATCTCAATGATGGAAATATCGAACGTGCCGCCGCCCAAGTCGTAGACCGCGATCTTCTTGTCGCCGTGCTCTTCCTTCTTGTCCAGGCCGAACGCCAGCGCAGCCGCCGTGGGCTCGTTGATGATCCTTTTGACGTCGAGCCCGGCAATGCGCCCGGCGTCCTTGGTGGCCTGACGCTGCGAATCGTTGAAGTAGGCCGGAACGGTGATCACCGCTTCGGTGACGGGCTCGCCCAGGTAATCCTCCGCCGTCTTCTTCATCTTGCGCAGCACCTCGGCGGAAACCTGGGGCGGGGCGATCTTGCTGCCGCGCACCTCCACCCAGGCATCGCCGTTATCGGCCTTGACGATCTTGTAGGGCATCAGGCCGATGTCCTTCTGCACTTCCTTTTCTTCGAAGCGCCGGCCGATCAGCCGCTTGACGGCATACAGCGTATTGCGGGGGTTCGTCACCGCCTGGCGCTTGGCGGGGGCGCCGACCAGGATTTCGCCGTCCTCCATATATGCCACGATGGAAGGAGTCGTGCGTGCGCCCTCGGCGTTCTCGATGACCTTGATATGGCCGCCCTCCATAAGCGCGACACACGAATTCGTCGTTCCAAGGTCGATGCCGATGATTTTGCCCATTTGTTTTCCCTTTTTCCGCGCTTCAGGAGCGCTGCGTGTCCCGAATTGACCAATCGGGCCTTCAACCCCTAACTTGCGTCCGGTTCGACCCGTTTCAAGAGCCCTGCACCACGGTAACCAGCGCCGGCCGCAAAACGCGGTCGGCAATCATCCATCCTTTTTGCAGTACCGCGACAACATGGTTTGGGGCCAGCGTGCCGTCCGCCGGCACCGTCGAAATTGCCTGGTGGCGGTGCGGGTCAAACTTTTCCCCCACCGGATTGATTTCGGTCAGGCCGCCACGTTCAAAGGCCGAGCGCAGTTGCCGCAGCGTGATTTCCACTCCCTCACGCAGCGCGGCAGCGTTCGATGACCCATCTTGCAGCGCCTTTTCCAGGCTATCGAACACCGGCACCAGCGATTCTGCGAACGACTCTATGGCGTACTTGTGCGCCTTGGCGATGTCGTCGCGCGCCCGGCGCCGGAAATTCTCGATTTCGGCCCGGGCACGCAGATGGAGTTCATGATTCTCGTCCGCCTTCGCCTGCGCGGCTTCCAGCGCGGCGCGAAGTTCCACCGTCGGATCGATCTTCGCCCCAGCGCCCATTGCCGCAAAATCCACGGCGGCCGGTTCCGGCGGCGCGCTTGCTCCCGAAGTAACCTCGGAGTCGGCTCCGGTCATGCAACCTCCAAAATGATTCGATATTTCAACGAGTTGACCAATTCGTCCGGAACATTGGGGCAAGTCCGGGCAATTCAAGCGGACACGGACAAAAGATCCGCCCTCGCGTCGTTAGCGCGCCGCGCCTTGTGCCTGCGCGCGCTCGGCCGAGCGTTGGGCTGCCTGCTGCCGACGCGCTCGTTCCTCGCTGCGAATCGGCCAGCCACCGGTATGTCGCTCGATGAGGTCGCCCAAGGCCGCGATGAACCGCGGCGAATCATTCAAGCATGGAATCAGGTGAAACTCGCGCCCGCCGTTGGTCAGGAATTCGCGCCGCGCCTCCAGGGCGATCTCCTCCAGCGTCTCCAGGCAGTCCGCAACGAATCCCGGGCAAACCACGTCAACCCGCCCGACCCCAACTCGCGCCAGCGAGCGCAGCGTGTCGATAGTGTACGGCTGCAGCCAGCGGGCACGCCCGAACCGCGATTGAAAGCTAAGGACATATTCCTCCGCCTTGAGCTCCAGCGCCTCGGCGAGCAAACGCCCGGTCTTGGCGCATTCGCAGTGGTACGGATCACCAAGATCGAGATTGCGCCGTGGGAGGCCATGGAAACTCATGACCAGCTTGTCCGGGCGGCCTTGCGCTTCCCAATATGCCCGCACCGATCGCCGCAGCGCCTCGATATAGCCCGCATCGTCATGAAAGCCGCGAATCCAGCGAAATTCGGGTACGTTCCTGGTCCGTTCCAGGACACGTATGACGCCATCGAACGCCGAGGCGGTGGTCGTTGCCGAATACTGCGGATACATTGGCACGACCAGGAGCCGCGCAACATTGTTGCGGCGCAAGCTCTCCATCGCGGCAGCGATCGACGGCTCACCGTAGCGCATTGCCAGAACAACGTCCAGGTCCAGACCCCGGGCCTGCAGTTCGGCGATCAGCCCACGCTGCTGGCGCTCGGAATGCGCCAGCAGCGGCGAACCTTCCGGCGTCCAGACCGACGCGTACCGCGCGGCCGAAGCAGCGGATCGGCTCGGCAAAATCACGGCTTTGAGCACCACCCACCAAGGCAGCCGCGGGATCTCAACGACCCGGGCATCGAGCAAGAACTCGTTGAGGTATCGGCGTACCGCGGCCGGGGTCGGGGCTCGCGGCGTCCCGAGGTTGATCAGCAGGATCGCGGTACGACCTACGGAACCATGCGCATATGCGGCGGCGGACAGGAATTTCATTTACACCCGATGGGAGTAGCAGTGCCGCCGCTGATCAGTATTCCTCATGTGAAAGGGCGCTCGAGAGCAGCTTGGCGGTGATGTCAACGATCGGGATGACGCGCTCGTAGTCCATGCGCGTCGGGCCGATTACCCCCAGCGTGCCGACCACTTTGCCGTCGACCTCGTACGGTGCGACCACCATGCTCATCTCTTCGAGTGGCACCAGTTCGGTTTCGCCACCGATGTATATCTGCACGCCTTCCGACCGACTCGATTCGTCGAGCAATCCCACCAGCCGCGCCTTGTGCTCGAACAGGTCGAACAAGGCGCGCAGCTTGTCCATGTCCGCCGCCAGCTCACTGATCCCGATCAGGTTGCGTTCGCCCGATATGACCACCGGCTCGTTGTGGCCAACCGCCTCGGCGCCGGCCCGCACCGCGGCATTCATCAGTGCGTGTACGGCCGGTCCGTCAGCAGGATGCGATTTTGCACGTCGCCGTCTGGCGTGACCACGATCATGAGTATCCGGCGCTCCGACAGGAGCAGAAACTCGACCTGGCGAAACGTCAAGGTGCCCCGCGGCGTGCGGACCACGCCGGCAAAGTGCGACAGGTTGGAGAGCAGGTGGGCAGCGGTCTGGATCGCACGCTGCGGCTCGGCGATCTGCATCTGACCGTGGATGATTTCGCTCTGGCTGGCTTCGAGCGGTTGTACCGTGAGCATGGAGTCGACAAAAAGCCGGTAACCGCGCGGGGTGGGAACGCGCCCGGCCGAGGTATGGGGACTTATGACAAGACCGAGTTCCTCCAGGTCGGCCATGACATTGCGTATGGTCGCGGGCGACAGTTCGAGGCCGGAAATCTTGGACAGTGCGCGCGAGCCTACCGGCTGCCCTTCGGCGATGTAGCGTTCGACCAGGGTCTTGAGCAAAAGACGTGAGCGCTTATCCAGCATGACCGACCCGGGATGGTGAATCCGATTGCAATGTCATTGACAATACCGAAAACGGGGACCGCCTTTCCGAACCGCAGCGGTCTTTGCCAAAACCAGGGCCGAGGGCAATCGCACGGGCCTGCTGGAGGCCCTGGACGCGATACTGGGTATTGTCGAACGTGCCGGCTTGCGTGCCATGCTGGAGGTCGAAACACGCGATGCTCTGGGCCTGAGTCAGCGTGCGGGCCATTCCCTGGCTGCCATCGGCGATCAGGCCGATGTCGCCATTGTCCTGGGGGGCGACGGGACGATGCTCAGTATCGCCCGGGAATTGGCCGCCTACGACGTTCCTCTGATCGGCATCAATTTTGGGCGCCTTGGATTCATTACCGACATCGCACTGCACCAGATGCCGGAGGTGCTGGAGCAGATGCTGGGCGGCCGCTTCGAATTGGACCGGCGCACCGTGCTCGAAGGCGAGGTATTGCAGGCCGGTGTCGTAGCGCTGCGCACCCAGGCCCTCAACGACGTCGTGATCTCCCACGGAGTCGCCGGTGGCCTGGTGGAATTCACCGTGCGCGTCAACGGCATAAATATGTACAACCAGCGTGCCGACGGCGTCATTTTGGCAACCCCCACCGGATCGACCGCCTACGCGCTTTCGGCCAATGGACCGATACTGCACCCCTCCCTGGCCGGCCTGGTACTGGTTCCGGTTGCACCGCATACGCTATCGAACCGCCCGATCGCCCTGCCGGACGACGTGGAGATCGAAATCGAGCTGACGGAGGTGCGCGACGCCATTGCATATTTCGATATGCAGTCGTTCTCGAAACTGGGACCCGGCGACCTTGTGCGCGTGCGGCGCAGTGCGCGCGTCGCGACCTTGCTGCATCCGGCCGGGTACAACTATTTTGCGACCCTGCGGCAGAAGCTGCACTGGAACGTGATTTCGAGCGAAGAACATGGGCGCGCCTGACCACGGTTCCGTGCAGGGACCGGAGGCCGCGACGTTCGTGCCGCAACTTGCATAGCCCCAACCGTAACCGCCGGTACACCGGACCATGCTGATTGCACTGTCGATCCGCGATTTCGCCATCGTCGAGCGCCTCGAGCTCGAGTTCGAATCCGGCTTCACCGTTCTGACGGGCGAGACGGGGGCGGGCAAGTCGATACTGATCGACGCACTGCAGTTTGTTCTCGGTGAACGCGCCGGGCCCGAGGCGGTGCGGGAGGGCTGTTCCCGTGCCGAGGTCGGGGCCGAATTTCGCTGCAGCCCGCCGGCACAAGCCTGGCTTGCGCAATTCGAGTTCGACGCATCAACGCGCGACGGCGCTGAGACGACCGATAGCGCCACCGTGCTGGTGCGTCGCACCTTGGACGACGCAGGACGCAGCCGATCCTTTATCAACGGCAGCCCGGCGACACTGGGACAGCTCAGGGACCTGGGGGAGTTGCTGTTGGACGTACACGGCCAGCATGAGCACCAGTCCTTGCTGCGTGCATCGGCGCAGCAACAGCTGCTGGACGGCTATGGCGGACTGAGGGAGCGGGCACGCGAGGTGGCCGATGCGTTCGGCGTCTGGCGCAATGCCATGCGCGCCAGTGCACAGGCGGAGGCGCAACGCGACCAGGCTGCGGCGCAGAGCGAACACTTGCGGCAGCTCGTCGAGGAACTGACCCGTCTCGCACCCGAACCCGGAGAATGGGAGCGCACCGAGGCGGAGCAAAAGCGCCTCGCACACGGGGCCGCACTGCTCGAGGGCGCCCGCTTCGCCATTGACGGCATTGCTGATGCACAGGACGCCGCACAATCGCGCCTTGCGAAAATTGCCGCCCGCCTGACGACACTTTGCGCGTACGACCAGCGCCTGGCGCCGGTGCTTGCGGCACTTGCCGGCGCCGATATCCACCTGGAGGAAGCGTGCCGGGAATTGAATCAGTACGTTGCGAACTGCGAACCCGACGAGGGTCGCCTGGTGCAACTCGAGGATCGCATCGCCGCGCTGCACGCGGCAGGCCGAAAGTGGCGCTGTACCCCCGCGCAGCTGCCCGCCTTGCTCGAATCGTCGCGCATGCGTCTCGACGGGCTCGCCGGTGCCCAGGATCTCGAGCACCTGCGTGCGGCCGAGGCAAGGGCAGCAGCGCAGTACCAGCATCTGGCAAAGAGCCTGTCGGGCGCGCGACAGCAGGTGGCCGACAAGATGGGACGCGCAGTCAGCCGCGCGATGCAGGACCTGGCAATGACCGGCGGGCGCTTCGAGGTCCGGTTGGTTTCGGTCGATCCTTCGGCAACGGGAATGGAGAAGACGGAATTTCTCGTGAGCGGACACGAGGCCGGAGCCGCACGGTCCCTTGCAAAGGTCGCCTCCGGCGGTGAATTGTCGCGCATCGGCCTCGCGATCTCGGTGATCGCCGCCTCCGCCAACCTCGTCCCAACCCTGATCTTCGACGAAGTCGACGCGGGAATCGGCGGTCAGGTCGCCGCGACCGTGGGCCGGCTACTGCAGCAACTCGGGCAATCGCGCCAGGTGTTTTGCGTCACACACCTGCCCCAGGTCGCCTCATGCGGGGATCATCATCTTGCCGTGCGCAAATCCCTGCAGATCGACGGCCGGCCGGTATCACGCACCGAGCCACTGACCGGCAACGCCCGGGTCCACGAGATAGCACGCATGCTGGGCGGATCGGAAATCACGCAACTCACCCAGCAGCACGCGCGCGAAATGCTCGCGAGCCGGTGAGCGCAGGTCCTACGACGGCCCTTCCTTGGGGCGGTGCGGGCAGTTCTTGGTGCGGCAAACCCCGTACAGGGAGAGCGCGTGTTCCTGTAGGTCGAAACCGCGCTCCGAGGCGACATGGCGCTGGCGTTCCTCGATTTCGGCGTCAACGAATTCCTCAACGTGACCGCAGTTCACACACACGAGGTGGTCGTGATGCGAGCCCTCGTTGAGCTCGAAAACCGCCCTGCCCGCCTCGAAGTGTCGGCGCGACAGCAAACCCGCCTGCTCAAACTGCGTCAAAACCCGGTACACGGTCGCCAGACCCACGTCAAGGTGATCAGCGCTCAGCAATCGGTACACATCCTCCGCGCTCAAGTGCCGCGGCTCCGCTTGGCCAGCATGTCGCTGAAAGATTTCGAGGATCTTCAAGCGGGGTGCGGTGGCCTTGAGTCCGCTGACCTTCAATTCGGCCGGGCTTTGGTTTCGCGCCATGATGTGCCCTTCGGCTCGTTGACAATGTGGTACGGACGGCAACCTCGATGTGCCACGGCCCGCAACCCAGCAGTCGGCAGGAGACGCCAACTCCTGGACCGCCAGCCAGTATCATAGCGTCGCGCGGTCGCGGGCGATCGCTTCGATCATCGTTTGGATTTGTCCTGGGTCATGAACCGAAGATTATGGTTGGTTTGCTTGGCTGCCGCGACGCTGGCAAACAGTGCGTGCTCATCATCCTGGTTCCCCAACGCCCTGCGGCCATATCATCCTGACGTGCAGCAGGGCAATATCATCACTAAGGACATGGTGGACCAGTTGCGCCCTGGCATGACGCGCGACCAGGTTCGTTTTTTGTTGGGCACGCCCATGCTCGCCGATGTTTTTCACCAGGACCGGTGGGACTACCCGTATTACCTGCGCCGGCGCAGCGGCGAGACCCAGATCCGGAGGCTCCACGTGGTCTTTGACGAGGGCAAACTGGCACGCTTTGAAAGCGACCCCATGCCAACGGAACCACTTGCCGACACCTTGATCCTGGGACAAAAGGCAAAACCGGCTGCGGCCACGCCACCCAAGGACCTAGCGCCGCAGAGCAGCGC
>OMSW01000112.1:30992-114112 GCA_900290295.1 Burkholderiales bacterium | reverse complement strand
CGCGCCGCCGCAGAGCAACGCGCCGCCGCAGAGCAGCACGCCGCCGCAGAGCGACGCGCCGCCGCCCCCGAGCGACACGCCGACGCCTCCGAGCAGTGCGCCGACGCCCCAGTAAGTCAAACGCGGTCGCCTGCGAACCTTCCAAGCCATGAAGCTTGCCATTGCCGGAAGCAGCGGCCGCATGGGCCGGACCATCATCGAAGCCGCGCTGGCAACTTCCGACCTACAGGTCGTCGCCGCGCTCGATCGAGCCGATAGCCCCGAGCTGGGTCGCGACTGCACGGAGTTTCTGGGTCGCAAAATCGGCGTGCCGATCGTGTCGGATCTAGCTGCAATTCGCGACGCTGACGTGCTGATCGATTTCACCCGGCCAGCGGCGACGCTGGCGCACATTCAGATCTGTGCCGCGGCAGGGATCGGCGCGGTGATCGGAACAACCGGGTTCGATGCAGCCGGCAAGTCGGCCCTGGCGACCGCCGCCGAGCGCACCGCAGTGGTAGTGGCGCCGAACATGAGCGTGGGCGTGCAGGCGATGCTGCGCTTGGTGGAACTGGGCGCACGCCTGCTGGCGCAAGGCTATGACCTCGAAATCGTGGAAACGCACCATCGGGACAAAGTCGACGCACCATCGGGAACGGCTTTGCAATTGGGCGAGGTGGCTGCGAAGGCGCGCGGCCAATCGCTGGAACAGTGCGCCGTGTTTTCGCGCCACGGCAACGTGGGACCACGGCCCGAGGGCAGCATCGGATTCGCCGCGGTACGTGGCGGCGACATCATCGGCGACCACACGGTCTTGTTCGCGGGCACGGGTGAGCGCATCGAGATCACGCACCGTTCCTCCAGTCGGCAGGCGTACGCCCTGGGCGCGCTGCGGGCAGCGCGTTTCCTCGAGGGGCGATCGAAGGGCCTCTTTGACATGCGGGACGTGTTGGCTCTGTGAACCGGTTGTCCGGCGGCCTGCGTGCGAGCCTGCTGGTCGGCGTGCTTGCCACCGCGCCTCCCGTCCTTGCGAACACGGTGATCGACGACAGCGGTCGCTCGCTCACCTTGGCGCAACCGGCGCAGCGCATTGTCAGACCCTGCCGCAGCGCGTTCCTTGCCGCGGATTTCCCGGGCGCAGGGCATCGATCTCGAGAAAATTGCCGCGCTTAGGCCGGATCTGATCGTCGTCTGGGGCAGCGGCTATTCGCCCGCGCTGCTCGAGGCACTGCGCCGGCTCCAATTCCCCGTTTACGTTCATGAACCGCGCTCGCTCGAATCGATCGCCACAGCGATCGAGAAGCTGGGGGTGCTGACGGCGTCGACCGGCGCCGCGACAATCGCGGCGAACTTCCGCTCCCGTCTCACGGGTCTGCGGCAGCGTTACGCAGGGCGCGCCAGCGTGCGCGTGTTCTACCAGGTATGGGGGAACCCGATCATGACCTTGTCGGGAAAGCACGTGGTAAGCGAAGTCATGAAAACCTGCGGCGCCCGCAATATCTTCGAGGATCTCGCGCCGTTGGTCGCGACGGTAGATGTGGAGTCCGTTATCGCCGCCAGACCAGAGGTCATGGTCACCGCCGAACCCGGCGCCGTCGACCGCGGAGCTCTCGATGGGTGGCGGCGCTATCCTCAGTTACCGGCGGTCGCAAGGAACCAGCTCGTGACGCTGGACGCCGACGAGTTGGACCGCGCGAGCGTGCGCATTTTGGACGCTACCGCGACTCTGTGCGAGGAGATCGAACAAGCGCGACGCTGAACTTTGACCCGCGCGCGAGGTTCAAACGGCGTGCGGGACCTTCAAACCGTCCGCCGGCCGTTGCTGGTCCAGTGGATGATCGGCGTCCACTGCTCCAGGTCCTGCTGGACGCGCGCCGGCGCGACATCCCACAGCGTCAAACCCTGGGCGGCAAGCTGCACGTAATTTTGCGTATCGCGCAGGAATCCGAGGAATGCGACACCGGTGTCCTGTACGTATCGCACCAGTTGGCTCGCGGCGCGGGTGCGCGGGTCAACCCGCGTGCCAACAATTGCCACGCGCCCATTCGCTGTGGTGGCTCCGTATTCGGCGAGCTCGGCCAGGAAACTATGGGTCGCCTGAATGTCGAACAGCGATGCTTGCAACGGAACGATGATCTTCGCGGCAATCCGAACGGTATCCTTCAGGGCCGTACTGTGGATCCCGGAAGGCGTGTCGAGCACGATATGCGTGACGCCGCGCGGCGGCTTGGCAACACCTCCGTCGGAGAAATCCCACGTAGTAATCGAGGCTACGCTGTCGGGGCGCAGCTTCAGCCAGCCACCGATGGACTGCTGACGATCGAGATCACCGAGCATTGTGCGCTCGCCGCGGCCAGCATAGAAACCGGCCAGATTGGAGGCGACGGTTGACTTACCAACCCCGCCCTTTGAATTTGCAACAAGAATTACCGGCATAGGATGTATATGGTTGCCACCGAGGCGGCAGCTGTTGAGTAAAGGCGAGACTATAGCTCGGAATCACGATGGCGCCGCACCCGTTGCCACGAACACGCGATGTGAACCAACTTCGATCTGCGTGATTTTCGTATCGAACAGTTGAGAAAGGTTCGCGTTGGTCAAGACATTACTGCTCTCTCCGGCTTGCCAACTGCCGTCGCCGGAAAGCAGTAGGGCATGGGTTGCAAATCGGGCAGCGGCATTGATGTCGTGTAATGCGCCGATGTAGGTGCAGTCCGAGCGTAGATCGAGTTGCTGCAGCACTTGAAACTGATGCCGTGGATCCTGATGCGAAATGGGCTCGTCGAGCAGAACCAGGGGCGTCTCCTGGGCCAGGGCAGCCGCCAGCGCGACGCGCTGGCGTTCGCCTCGGGACAGGAAGCGAACATCGCGGTCGGCCAGTCCAGCACAATCCATTACCGCCAGGCATTGGCGCCCAACGGCTTCGGCGTGCTGGTCGGCCCGCTTGCCGGCCCGCACCGCGCCACGCATTCGATATCGTGCGGCAATGACGGTATCCAAGACGCTGGTCGCAAATGGATCGATCCAATGATCCGCAACCAGGGCGCGCAGCCCGGCCAAGCTCTCCACGCTCCACTTGGCCATCGGTTGTCCCGCGAGATCGATCGTGCCGCCATCGGCCATGCGCACGCCAGCAAGCACGAAGAGCAGTGACGTCTTGCCCGCACCGTTGGGTCCGACCAGCACCCAGCGCTCGCCGGCTGCGATCTCGATATGCAGGGACCGGACCAACCAGCGTTCGCCATAGCGCACGTCGACTCCGTGGCAGGCCAGCAGCGGAACATTCATGGCCGCTGCAGTTGCCAGATGAAGACGGGCACGCCAACGAGCGCGGTCAATGCACCCACCGGCAGTTGCAGCGGCGCGGCAATGGAACGGCCAATCGTATCGGCGAGCAGCACTAGAATGGCCCCTAGCAGCGATGCGGCGGGCAAGACGACCCGGTGGTTGGAACCGACGAAGCGGCGCACCAGATGCGGCGCCACGAAACCCACGAAACCCACGGCACCGGCAAGCGCCACGGCGGTCCCCGTGGCAAGCGCGGTTACCGCGATCAGGCGCCGGCGAACCTGGGTCGTTGGCACGCCCTGCGTATAAGCCTGCAAGTCCCCGCCCAGCATCAGATTGAGCGCGCCCGCATCACGCTGCCCGATGAACAGCAGCAGCAACCAGCCGGCAACGGCCAACCCAGCCATGCCAGGGTTGACGGCGCCCCCCAGGTCGCCGAGCAGCCAGAAGACCATCGTCCGCAGTTTCCCATCCGGAGCTACGGCCAGCGCCAAGCTGAGGGCGGCTGCGCACAGCGAAGCGATCATTACCCCGGTCAGAAGGATCGCGCTATCGCGTCCCTGATCCAGGGCGGCGTCGCGCGCAAAAAGTGCGCGGTGCGCGAGCAGGAAAAGCAGCGACAAGGCCGCGAGCGCGCCACCGGCCGCACACAGCGCGATCGCCGCCGCGCCGAGACCGGTGGCAATTGCCAGCATTGCCGCGCAGGATGCGCCGCCCGAGACCCCGAGCACGTACGGATCGGCAAGCGGGTTGCGCAACAAGGCCTGCAGCAGCGCGCCGGACAGCGCCAGCAGGCCACCAACCGCCATCGCGGTCAGGGCCCGGGGGAGCCGCAGCGCCAACAGCGTTGCCGCTAGCGACGGCTCATCGCGGCCCTGCACGATATCGAGCAGGGCCTGTAATAGTGCTCCCGAGCTGACCCCGACGCTGCCGAATCGCAGGGCAGCCAGCAGAGCAAGGAGTGCGCCGGCCACGAGGATACGAAGCGCGGTCGCGGCGGGCAGGCGTGGCAGCTCCACAGCGGGTCAGAGCCTCACTTCGACGCCGCCGATGATCATGCGTGGCAGCGTGTTGTACCCGTCAACGAGTTGATAGCTTGCATTGAAGAGATTTTCGATTCGCAGATTCAGCCGTATCTTCGAGTTCACCGCGTACTGGAGCGCGAACCGCGCCAGGCTATAGGCAGACAGCTGGACCAGGGCACCGGTAAGGATTTGGTAATCATTGCGCGCACCGGTTCGCTGCAAATCCGCGTTCGCACTCCACGCACCTTGTATATACCCGACCGATATCCGGGCGTTGTAACTGGCCCGCCGCACCAATGGCAGGCCGGTATCGAGGTCGCGCGGCCGATCCAGGCTCAGGCTGCCGCCGAGCCGCAGCGGCCCGAGCGTATCGGCCGCCTGCAGCTCGCCGCCGTCCATGGCGGCATGTCCAACATTGGTCGAAACGTAGCTCGGCGCCAGACTCTCGATCAGATCCGAAACGCGGGTGCGAAAGACGGCCACGCTGGCGCTGGCGGCACCTTGCGCCCAACGCAAGCCCAGTTCCTCGCTGCGCGCTCGCTCGGGCTGCAGCAAGGGATTGCCGTACAGGGGATAGTACAGATCGTTGAAGCTCGGCGCCCGAAAGGCGGTCGAAGCCTGTGCCGTCAGCTTCCACGACGGATCGATCCACCATCCCCACCCGATCAGCCCGGTGGTCGCACCGCCGAAATCGCTGTAGCGATCGTGGCGCACGTTCAGCTGCCACTGCTGGCTGCCACGTCGACCCGTGGTGCCCGTCCAGAGCGAATCCACCTGACGCGAAAATTCCGTGAGCTGGTTGTTGCCGGTCGGGTCATACGAGGTCGACGCGCCGTACTGATCGAGATGTTCCCACCCGGCCAACCAATCGATGCCCGGTGCAATGGTCGTCGTGTCTTGCAGTGCAACCTGCTTGTTGCGACTGCGGAACTGGTTGTTGTCGTTGTCGGAGCCGGGAACGTTGTCGGGGACATTGGAGACGTTGGTCGAGTCATCGCGCGTCTCGGACGCGCTGAGGCGGATTACCGAGCTGCCGAGGCTGCGTGCGCCCGTGAGACCGAAGCCATCCTGGGCAGCGTGCTCGATCTGCGTTGCCGCGCTGGTCGGTATGGTGGGGCTGGAATTGTAGGGATCGTTCCAATCGGTGTCGTTGCGGTCGCCCCAGGCCCAAGCGCTGAAATTACCGTTCGTGCCGTGTCCGTCCAGGCGCAGTGCGCCATTGCGATTCCAATTGCCGTCAATGGACGGATTAATGAACGGAACCTGCGCCACGTCGACTGCCGAGATCGCCTGCTGGGATCGATATCCCAGGGAGGCACTGAGCGTTGCCGGCCCCACCGGCGTGCTGGCGCTCAGGCTGGCATCACGTGTGCCGCCCTGCCCGGCTTCGAGCAGCGCGTCGGCCCCGGGATGCGCACCGGCACGCGTGAAGATCTGCACGACGCCGCCGATGGCCTCGGAGCCGTACAGGCTCGACAGGTTGCCACGCACGATCTCGATTCGCTCGATCGAGTCGGTGGAGATTCCACCCAGGTCGGCCGCGCCATCGAGTACGCTGTTCATGCGCACACCATCGACGAGGACCAGGACCTGATTGGAATTTGCGCCGCGCAAGAACAGCGAGGTCTGTGCCCCCTGTCCACCGCTGCGGGCAAACTCGATTCCGGCCTGGCGCCCGAGCAGTTCCGCCAGGTCGCGCGATTGCGAGCCATCGATGTCCTCCCGCGTCAGGACCGTAACGCTCGGCAAGGCCTCGTTCAGGGACTGCTCCGTGCGTGCGGCCGTGATGACAATGGGCGGGGCCGTACCGCCTTCCTGCGCGCGCACCGGGGCATGCGCAAGCGTGCAAACCACAACAGACGCGAAGCAAGCGGGGACGTTCGTTGCGCGCGCGAATGCGCGCATGCTACGCGCCAAGTCCACTGCGGCCATTCCTCTCCGGCCCACCGCCGGTACGGAGCGTCGCTAGCGGGATTGCAACGAAGAACCGGCGGAAAAATCGCGCCGCTTCTCGCCGTCACCCCGCGGCGAACGTTATTCGATATCACCGGCGCAAGCATCGTGGCGGCGTCGGCGAACCCCTTTCGGCCGGTCTCCGGGCTGAAAGCATCCCGGTCGCCTTCCCGCGATGCCGGGCGGCATCACAGTGGCAATTGACCAGGACTACGTCGGCGCAAGATGCCGGCGACGCTCTCTTACCGTTGCGGGGGCAGCACAGTTTGACGCACGGAGCACGCCACTGTTTCCCGTTTCACCGTCGACCAGGGTGGAACCCAATCGAACGGAACCGAAGGCCGGGAGAGTGTAGCAGCGGACTTGCCGCGTGAAACAGCACCATGGCAGTGCTACCATCTCGCTATGCTGGACCAACTGGACGCACTGACATCGCGCATGCAGGAGCTTGTTGCGCACGTGCGCCAACTGCGTGCGGAGAATCACCAGCTACGAACGCAGCTGGCCACCTCGCAGTCCGAATTGGCGGGACTTAACGAACGCATCGCAGCCGCGACGCGCCGCCTGGACGGCTTGATCGAGCGCTTGCCGCGTGAGATGCGCGAAACCGATGGCGGCAATCCGATAGGAACCCAACCCGATGGCGTGTGAATCCGGGTGCGGTGTCGGCCTACCGGCGCTGGCGCACACGCAAATTCCCTGATCCCAAGGCTCGGCAAAATGGAGCAGATCACCCTCAGCATTCTCGGCCGTGAATACCGGGTGGCCTGCCGCCCGGAAGAGCGTAACGAATTGCTCGCCTGTGCTCACTACGTGGACCAGAAGATGGCGTCGATACGCGACGGCGGCAAAGTCCTGGGGGCGGACCGCGTTGCGGTCCTGGCGGCGCTGCAGATCGCACAGGAGTTGTTCGGCGCCAAGGGTACGGATGACGGAGAAATCGCCGAAGTGCGCCGACGACTGCGCGACCTCACCGCACTCGCCGACGAAATTCTGGCGCCACAAGAAAAGCTGTTTTAAACAGTCGTATCGTGCTGCGCCGGTTACCGCATGGGCCCTGCGGCGGTTAGAATGCGGTGTCCCTGCGGTGTTCGCGCAAAGGCCTTTTTGTTCTTTGAACCAATGCGCATTGCGCAAGGTTGCTGCGCTCGTCTCGTGGTGTGATCGGCACGCGTTTGCTGAACCTAAACGACGCGGACGGCGACCATCCTGAACCCCCGGTTCAGGGCAACAGGCCGGGCGGCACGCGCGGGGATTTTTCTTTTTTCAAGAACACGCCTCCGTCATACGGGTGCCGGCAGTGCGCTATTGGTTGATGAAGTCCGAGCCGAGCGAGTGCTCCATCGATGACGCACTTGCCGCGCCCAAGTCGACCGTACCCTGGACCGGAGTCCGCAACTACCAGGCACGCAACTTCCTGCGCGATCAGACGCACATCGGCGACGGTGTGCTGTTTTACCATTCGAGTTGCGCGCTTCCCGGTATTGCCGGCCTCGCCGAAGTCGCCAGCAAGCCGTATCCCGACCCTACGCAGTTTGACCCGAGAAGCGATTATTTCGATGCCGGATCCCGGCCGGCGGATCCGCGCTGGATCCTCGTCGACGTACGCGCCGTGCGCAAGACGCGCCTTGTGCCCATCGCCGAGCTGCGGGCGCAGGAAAAACTCGCCGATATGCTGATCCTGCGTCGAGGCAATCGTCTTTCGATCACACCGGTGACGGCGGCAGAGTGGCACTACATTACGCACCGTCTGCTAGGGGCCAGTCAGTGATCGCCGGCCGGCGATCGAGGAGCTCCGAATTAGGGTCGGTTCAGGACCAAGGAACCAAACGCCGGCCGCGCCTGCGCCAAGGCGCGCCATTTCGGATCGGCTTCGTTACGGAGCCCGGCCTGTTCAAGGGCCATTGCTAGCAGCACTTCCTCGGCGGTCGTACCGGAGCCCGGCGCATCGCTCCGAGCCTGCTCCACGATGCGCCCCAGCGCCCGGATTCGCTCTTCCGTGCCGGGATCAACGATGCGAAACTCGGCCGCCGCCTCCGTGTGGCGGCCATCATCGGCGAGGGCTTCGACCGTCCACAGGTAGGTCTGCTCGCGCAACCAGGGCCGTTGCCGTGGCAGCGGCACGGATGTGTCATGGGTACGGGTCGAGAAAATGATGCTGCCCTGGGAGTCGATCACCCGAACCGCATAGTCCCAACGCTCGGATCGTAGTCCGAACGGTTGTTCCCATTGCAATTCATCCACGGAATTGCCCAGTTGTGCGCCGACTGGGGAACGCAGTACGAACAAGGCGCCCGGCACACCCCGCAACGACACGCTGGCACGGCCAACGGCGCCCGGTCTGATCCGGAGGGCGCGCCAGGCCCCGGCAAGGTCGCGCATCACGATCCGGGAACCCGCGTCCAATCCGACAACATCGTCCGCGCGTAGCGCAAAACGTCCCGGACCCGACAAGGAAAATACTCGACCCTGGCCTGCCGTAAAAGCAATTTCGACACGCGCGTGCGCCTCCAGGCGCAGTTGATCGGAGCGATCGAGCGCCTCCAGCACTGCGAGCGCATGCGCGTGCCCCGAGCGGCAAATGCTCGCCTTGCCGTCGACATCGGTAACAACGGCCACGGGCCCCTGCTGCGACAACGAATGCCCCATCGTACGCGTGGCATGATCCAACCTCCTTCACCGACAGCGTATTGCGCATCGCTTGTTTCGGGAAGGGGGGAGCAGCGTCCGCCTTCGCCCTGCACACGGTAATCGTGGTGCCGACGGCAAGCCGGCACCACTGCACGCCCCGCCCGTTACCCGTCGGCGGCAAATGTGCGCGCTCTGCCCGGCCATTCGCCCTGCGAGGCAGTGCTGGCTGGGTGCGGCCCCGTCCAGCCGCATATCGCCACCGGCGAATGTCCCTTCAGTTCGTGCGTACCCAGGGCGTGCAAGTCGCCGGCAGCCGTCGAGAGCTGGCGCGCAAATGATTCCGTCATGAGGACCGGGAAGGCAAGACGCTTGGCTAACTCCTGCAACCGCGCCGCCACGTTGACGGCGTCGCCCAAGGCGGTGTAATCCTTGCGTTCAGCGCTTCCAACGTCACCGAACACCACATCGCCAAAAGCCAATCCCATTGTCACCTGCACGGCAGGGACAGCACAGGGGACGATTTCATGGACATTGAGCCGATCGACCGCCGCAAGGATCTGGCCGGCGGCAGCGAAGGCGGCATCGCATGGTCGCGGCTGCGCCTCGGGAGCGCCGAACATGACCATGATGCCGTCGCCACGGAAATTGTCGATCGTACCTCCGTGTGCATGCAACAGCGGCGTGATGGCCGCGTAGTAGCGATTCAGGGTGTCGTGCACAATTTCCGGCTCGGTGGTCTCCGACCATTGCGTAAAACCACGCAAGTCGGCAAACAGCAGCGCGATCGCGCGGCGCGTGCAACCAGGCTCGACGCGGTCTTCCAGGACGGCCCGAAGTAGCTGCGGGCTAAGGTAGCCGCCAAACATGCGGGTCAGGCGTTCACGCTCGTGCCGCGCGTTCGCCAGGTCCAGCGCGGTGCGCACCAGCACCGCGGTTGACGCCGCAATCAGGGCGCCGCCGGGCGCGACAAACCAGCCGGCCGCATGAAGCGCGGTCGCCGCGAAAAGGCCCAACGCCAGCGTCCAAGCAAGTGCCCACCAACGCGACCATGGACCGCCGACGAAGGCGATCGAGGCGATCGCCGCGATCAGGGCAAACTCTACCGGCAGCGCCACCGGGCGTACCAATCCGGCACCCAATGCGTTGCGCAGTACCTGCGCGTTGAGGATCACTCCGGGCGCAGGCACGGCCGGGAGCTCCCACGCAACCAGCGTTGCGGGCAGGCGCAACCGGTCCAGATAGGGGAGCACCGACCCGAGGAGAACAATTTGCCCGCCGAATTGCGCAGCCAAGCGGGCCTGATCATGGCCCTGATACCAGGCAACAACGTCGCGCAAGGGAACGTAAGAAAACGGCGCGCCACGGGTGAAGTCGATCCAAGCCGGGCGCGACAACTGCGCTTCGCGACCGAGCTGGCCTGCCAGGCGGGCAACAAACGTCGGCACCGCGATCGAGGCCGTTCCCGTCGACGCGTCCGAGGCCTCCGACAGGGCCGCCGCCACACCATCGGTAGCCGATGGATCGATGTCATCGCTTGCACCACACCGCGACCGGTCGCCGGAGGAAATCTTCGCCGGGTCGGGATCGAAGCGGCGCACGACCCCGTCGCAGTCAACCGGGAAAAGCGCCAATCCAAACGCTCCCGGTCCGCCGGCCGCAGCGAGCAATGGCTGGGACGGAGCCCGCAGATGACCCGTGGCGTCCGTGTCGAGCGCCACGACGATGCCAGCAGCGGTGCGCGCCGCGCGCAAGCCGTGCATCAGGCCTAGGTCCAGACCGGGCAACAGGTGATCGAAGGAACGCTCGGGCAACGCGATATCCAGACCGATCGCCCTGGGCTGCGCAGCGGCGATTGCCTCCAAGGCCTTGCCCAAGGCGGAGTGCATCATTGCCATCGGCACGCCGAGTGCATCCAGACTGGCCTCGTCCACCCCCACGACAACGACATCGGGCCGTGTCGGTTGCACCGCTGTTGGCGCACGCAGCGCACGCACGATGCTCACCTCGGCGTCGAACGCGAGCTCGTCCGCCCGCTCGGTCACGGTGCTCGTTTGCACTGCGAGTCCGGCGAGCGCGATGCCGATCAGGGCCGCCAGTGCGCCCCTGGCGCGCCCGCGCGACAGGCACCACGGCAAAGGCCGTCCCGGGCGCGGCGGCTGCCGAGCTGATGGCGATGCATGGTCCTTGTCCGACATCCCGAATCCCCACGCCGGGCAAAACGCGGCAATTGTCGCATCGGCACGGCGCCCTTGTCCGATCCGGCGCAGTTCAACTAATGTGCCTTTGTCAAACACCCGGAGCAGGAGATGCGCCGCCGACGATGCGCCGCATACCGCGCGCTGGACAAGGAATGCACGAGACGCGCGGAGGGCGCATGGGAGTATGGGAAAAGGCAATCCGGAAGATCCCCGATCCGGTGGTGCGCGAACTGGCCTCGCGCGGGCGGATTCGCAGCTTCGCCAAGAACAGCCTCATCATCCGCGAACACGATTGCGGCGGCGCCCTGTTCGTAATCTTGTCCGGCAGGGTCAAGGTATATGTCTCGGGTGCGAAGGGCCGCGAGATGGTCCTCGACCACTATGGCGCGACGGATTACGTCGGCGAAATGGCGCTCGACGGCCGCCCGCGTTCCGCGTCGGTTTGCACCCTGGAGCCGACGGTTTGCTCGGTGGTGGCGCGCGCCGCGTTGCGCTCGGCGATCGGCGCCGACCCCGAGATTGCCATGCGAATGATTGCCACGCTCATCGGGCGCGCTCGCAACGCCACCGCCAACGTGAAAAGCCTGGCACTGATGGATGTCTACGGCCGAGTTGCACGACTGCTGCTCTCGCTGGAGTACGTCGAGTGCGACGGCGTGCGACTGCTGCGCGAGCGTTTGACACAGCGGGAAATCGCGAATCGGGTCGGCGCCTCGCGCGACATGATCAGCCGCATTCTGAAGGACCTCAGAACCGGCGGCTACATTGGCATGCGCGAGCAGCGGATCATGATCCTGCGGCGACCGCCGGCGCGCTGGTAGCGCGCGCGCGCCGCTGCAAAATCGGCAGCAGGACGACTCCAATCAGCACCATCGGCAGGGAAAGCCACTGGCCCATGGAAAGGTGCATTGCGAGCAAGCCCAGAAAATCGTCGGGCTCGCGCGCAAACTCGGCGACGATGCGCAAAATTCCATAGCCGATCAGGAATGCACAGCCAACCACACCCGGGGCGCGGGGCTTGCGCGAAAACCACCAAAGAATCGCAAACAAGAGCAAACCCTCGAGCGCGAATTGGTACAGCTGCGACGGATGCCGAGGGATGCCGTCATGCGCCTGAGGAAACACCATGGCCCAAGGCCAGAAGTTCGGATCAGCAGGACGTCCCCAGAGTTCGCCGTTGATGAAATTTCCCATTCGCCCGGCGGCCAAACCGAGCGGGATCAGGGGCACGGCAAAATCGGCCACCTGCAGGAAACTTTTGGCGCGCGCGCGGGCAAACAACCACAGTACCACCAGCACCCCGACCATCCCGCCGTGCGAAGCCATACCACCCTTCCAGAGCATGGGGATCTCCAGAGGGTGCTGCAGGTAGTACTCGGGCCGGTAGAACAGCACATACCCTAGCCGACCGCCGATGATGACGCCGAAAACGCCCCAGAACAGCAGATCCTCGACATCGCGGGTGCTGAAGCCGCGCCAGGAATCGCGCGCGCGCCTGCGGCCCAGGATCAGGAAGAGCATGAATCCGAGCAGGTACATCAATCCGTACCAGCGAACCGGCAGCGGGCCGATCCAGAACGCGACCGGGTCAAATTGCGGGTGGACAAGCATGCGGCAGGCGATGTTTCCGGATTTGCGGCCTAGAATTGGCCATTGTAGTGTCCGACCTCAAAAACCCATCGGCATTTTCCAACGAGCAACGAATGGCACACAACGATCGCTCCCGCAACGTCACCCAGGGCGTGGCCCGCTCACCCAATCGCGCGATGTACTACGCCATGGGCTATCGCGACGAGGATTTCGTCAAGCCGATGATCGGTGTGGCCAACGCTCATTCGACCATCACGCCGTGCAATTCCGGCCTGCAGCGCCTTGTCGATGCCGCAATTGCCGAAATCGCCGACGGCAAGTGCAACTCGCAGGTGTTCGGCGTGCCCACGGTGTCCGACGGGATCGGCATGGGCACCGAGGGAATGAAGTATTCGCTTGTTTCGCGCGAGGTGATCGCCGACGGAATCGAAACCTGCGTCAACGGCCAGTGGATGGACGGCGCCCTGGTGGTTGGCGGGTGCGACAAGAACATGCCGGGCGCCATGATGGCCATCGCCCGCTGCAACGTGCCCGCGATCTTTGTCTATGGAGGAACGGTAAAGCCGGGCCATTACAAGGACAAGGATCTGACCATCGTTTCGGCGTTCGAGGCCGTGGGGGAATTCACCGCGGGGCGCCTGTCGGAGCAGGACTTCCGCGAGATCGAGCGGCGCTGCATACCGGGTTCGGGTTCGTGCGGCGGCATGTTCACCGCGAACACGATGAGCTCTTCGTTCGAAGCGCTAGGGATGAGCCTGCCGTATTCCTCGACGATGGCCAACCCGGACTCGGAAAAGCGCGACAGCGCTGCGCTTTCGGCACGAGTACTGGTTCAGGCCATCGAGAAGGGGCTGCGGCCGCGCGATATCATCACGCGCTCCTCGATCGAGAACGCGGTCAGTCTCGTCATGGCCGTCGGTGGTTCGACCAACGCGGTGCTGCACTATCTCGCCATCGCCCATGCGGCGCAAGTGGAGTGGACGATCGATGATTTCGAACGGGTACGGTCGCGCGTGCCGGTCCTGTGCGATCTCAAGCCCTCTGGGCGCTACGTGGCCACCGATCTGCACCGGGCCGGCGGCATTCCCCAGGTGCTCAAGATCCTGCTCGCCAACGGGCAGTTGCATGGGGAATGCATGACGATTACCGGCCAGACGATGGCCGAGGTTCTGGCCCAGGTACCGGAGCGACCGGACCCCGGCCAGGACGTGATCCGTCCCTGGGAGGAGCCGATGTACCGCCAGGGTCACCTGGCGATCCTCCGGGGAAACCTGGCAACCGAAGGCTGTGTAGCCAAGATCACGGGTTTGAAAAACCCGTCGATGAGCGGTCCGGCGCGCGTGTTTGATTCGGAAGACGCCGCGATGGAGGCGATCCTGGGGGACCGGATCCGCCCGGGTGACGTGATCGTCATCCGCTACGAAGGACCCAAGGGCGGACCGGGCATGCGCGAAATGCTGGCGCCGACCTCGGCGATCATCGGCAAGGGCTTGGGCGAAAGCGTGGGCCTCATCACCGACGGCCGTTTTTCCGGGGGAACCTGGGGCATGGTCGTCGGCCATGTTGCCCCGGAGGCCTACGTCGGCGGTGCGATCGCGCTTATCCGGGAAGGCGAGACGATCTCGATCGACGCCGGCCGGCGTCTGCTGCAGCTGCACGTCAGCGACCAGGAACTCGAGCAGCGCCGCGCCCGGTGGACACCGCCGGCGCCGCGCTACACGCGCGGCGTGCTGGCAAAATTTGCCAAGCTCGTTTCCAGCGCCAGCAAGGGAGCTATTACCGACGGCGATCTTAGCTATTGACCGCAGGCCGATGGTCGGCGTGCCCCGCGGACCGCCGCAGTCGAGCAAACCGCAATGCCAGGGCTCCCGTCAGCGGCGTTCGACCCAGTACAGCGTCCCCAACGCAATTATCAGGACCACGAACGCGGGCAAACCGGCTACGACTACCGGGGGCCAGGTATTGATCAGACCCAAGTGCGAGAATAGCTTGTTCATCGCGTAGAACAACACCCCGATCATGATGCCAGTGAAGATCTTCAGGCTGACGGTCCCGGCGCGAACGTGCAGATACGCAAACGGCAAGGCCAGCGCCATCATGACCACGCACACGAGTGGATAGAACAGCTTCTTCCATAGAGCGATCTCGTACCGGTCCGTCCGCTGGTGGTTCTCGGTCAGGTGGTTGATGTAGTGATACAGGCTGTACGCGCTTAGACGCTCGGGCTGCACCATCAGCACCCCGAAGATGGCGGGAGTAAGTTCGGATTGCCATAGCCGAAACGGTTCACGGACGACGCGCGTACTAAACTGAGTGCCCGGTGCCGCGCTGGCCGCCGTATCCGTTTTTGCGTCGACCGGAGGCAGCTCGGTATCGACAACGTCGGCAAGCAGCCAGCCGCGTCCTTTCTCATAACTCCCGCTGACGGCAGTACTGATCGATCGCAAACGCAGCTCGGGATCGAACTCGAAGATCCGCCAATTGTCTACGCTTCCGTCGGGATTGACCTTCGCGACATTGACGAAGCGCGTGCGATCCGGCCGACCATCGGCTGCGTGCGTCAAGTCCCGCACCCACACACCGGAGCGAAATTCCTGCCCGATCGCCGCTCCGATAGCGCGCGATCGGAAACGCTGCGCCAGGTCCTCGGCGGGCGGCGCGATGATCTCGCCAAACACGTACGCCAGCGCAACCAGGCCCAGGCTGACCCAAAGCACGGCATCGGCCAGTCGGCGCGTGGTCATGCCCGAGACGCGCATGATCGTGAATTCCGAATTGGCGGCGAGCTTGGACAAGGCGTAAATGGTGCCGATCAGCGCGGCGATCGGCATGAGCTCGTACGTGTGTGCCGGCGCGAGCAACGCGACAAAGATCAGCGCTTGAACGAATTGATAGCCCGAGCGACCCACGTCGCCCAGCTGATTGATGAGGTCGAACAAGGCAAAGATACCGATCAGTGACAGCAAGACGAACAAGGTTGCGCTCGCTATTTCCCGCCAGAGGTAGTGCCGCAGGGTCCTCATGGTTCAGAGCCTGTCCGTGCTGCCAATCGCGGCCAGTGCGGCAGCCAGCGTCGCAGGTAGATTCGGTGAGCAAACAGGGCCATGAGGAGCGCAATAGCAACCGCGTGTCCCAACCAAACGGCGGTGCCGAAACCCATGTGTCCGCGCTGCACCGATGCCTGCATGATCTGCAGCGAATTGAGGTAGATCAGCGCAAGCAAGGTGGCAAAGATCAGATTGGCCGAACGCCCCACACGCGGATTGACGTACGCTAGTGGCACGGCCAGCAGGGCCAGGACGACGGCAGCTATGGGAAGGCCAAAACGACCGAGCAGTTCGCCGAGGTTGCGTGGGCTCGGATCCGCCAGCAGTTGCGCCGTTGCAAGCGTGCGCGCGTTCGAATTGGTCAGCGGCGCCTCCACCGCGGAATCCAGCCGAATGGCGTATCGCTCAAACTCCAGCACGCGGTGCTCGGCGACCCCGGCAGCGCCGTCATAGCGCCGACCGTGACTCAGGACCAGGAATCGCGCGCCATCGGCATGCGTTTCAACGTTTCCCTGGGCTGCAACGATCACGATTTCGTGGTCGCCATTGCGCTGACTGGCAAAAACGCTCTTTACCCGCGCGCCATCCAGATCCAGGTTCTCCACGAAGAAAACCCGATCCGAGGCGGCGGACTCGATGAAGCGTCCGGGCGTGACCTTGCTGACGTCATCGCGGTGTTCGAAGCGCTGGCGCGCCTCCGCGATCATGCTCTCCGCCCATGGCGAAACAAACAATGCCAGGGTGGCAACTACGCCGGCCACCGGTATCGCGAACCGCAGCACCGGCCGAACCCAGGCCACCAGGCTCTGGCCCGCGGCAAACCAGACAACCATTTCGGAGTCGCGAAACGCGCGCGACAGCGCGATCAGGACGGCAATGAACACGCTCAGCGTCAGCACCAGCGGCAAATTGGTGAGCGTCGAGAGGGCAACGATCGAGAACAGGGCCTTGGTGTCGACGTCGCCGCTGGCCGCATCGCCAAGCAAACGGACCAGGACCTGCGTGAATACGATGCAAAAGAGCACCGAAAAAACCGCACCCGCACTGTTGGCGATTTCCTGGACGATGGCACGGCGAAAGATCATTGCTGCCCGCGCCGCCTGCGGAGTCGGCTGCGCCCCTTCACGTCTTGCGCTCGCCTCGTTGTCGTCAACCGATTCGCACGGGGCCGCCCGCTGCGTCCGCCGGTGCAGGCTCTATACTCGTCGGCTTTCATGTCTCGGCGCCCCCGCCGCGGGCGCTGCCCTCTCGGCCGGCGGGAGCGCGGCGAGCTCAGCGAAGGAGGCGGTTGCCGTTTGCGGGCACGGCCTGGCGATCGCCAGCAGATGGTGATCGGTTCGGGAATTACGGTTGCTGCGCAATGTGCCGCCAACAAGGGATAGGACAGACCAATGGAATTTAACACGAAGACCGCAGCACCTGAGTCCGTCAAAGTCGATTGCCTGGCGATCGGGGTGTTCGAGGACCTGGGGCCGACCCCGAGCGCGCGGCGCGTCGACCGCGCGACGCACGGGGCGGTACACGCCGCGATCGCCAGCGGCGATATGAAGGGCAAGCGCGGATCGCTGGTGGTGCTGCGTTCCCTGAGCGGCGTGGGCTGCGCCCGTGTCGCGCTGGTCGGCCTCGGCAAATCCACCGACTTCGGCGACAAGGCGTTCTCCGAGGTTGTGAGCGCGACGGTGCGGGGTTGCGGGGCCGGCGTCACCACGCTGGCATTCGCAGCGTCCGATTGGAAGGTTGCGGGCCGCGCCCCAAGCTGGTCCGTGCGCGCCATGGTGGCGGCGGCACGCGCCACCCGTTTCCGCAGCGATGAGCTCAAAACCAAGGCCTCCGACAGGCCGGCCGGCGAGGACGATGGCAATCAGCGGCTTCGCATCACCTGGCTCGCAGAAAAGCGCGGGCGCGAGCTCGAAACCGCGCTGCGCCAGGGCGAGGCCATTGCCAATGGGGTAGAACTTGCCAAGCGACTGGGAAACCTGCCGGCCAATTTTTGCACGCCGGATTACCTCGCAAGCCAGGCCCGCAAGCTCGCGCGCGACTGGCACCTGAAGGTGCAGATTTTCGACCGGCGCCAGATCGAGGCGCTGGGCATGGGGTCCTTCCTTTCCGTAACGCACGGTTCCGTGCAACCACCGCGCCTCATCGTCTTGCGCTACCAAGGCAGCGGCGGTTCGGGATTCGCCAATCCGGTTGCCCTGGTCGGCAAGGGGATCACGTTCGATTCCGGCGGGATTTCGCTAAAGCCAGGCGCACAGATGGACGAGATGAAATTCGACATGTGCGGGGCTGCCGCCGTGTTCGGTACGATGCGGGCCATTGCAGAGCTAAAACCGACGGTCAATGTCGTCGGTGTGGTGCCCGCCTGCGAGAATCTTCCGTCGGGAAGCGCCACCAAACCTGGTGACATCGTCACCTCCATGTCCGGTCAGACGATCGAGATACTCAACACCGATGCGGAGGGGCGCTTGATCCTGTGTGACGCCCTTACGTACGTGCAACGCTTCCGTCCGGCCGCGATCATCGACATTGCTACCCTGACCGGCGCCTGCGTGGTGGCGCTCGGCAACGTCCACTCGGGACTGTTTTCCAAGGACGACGAACTTGCCGCCGAGTTGCTCGCCGCCGCCCGCAACGCCGGGGACTCGGTCTGGCGCATGCCGATCGACGATGACTACCAGGATCAGCTGAAGTCCAATTTCGCCGATATGGCCAACATTGGCACACCGGGCAACGCCGGGTCCGTTACCGCCGCGTGCTTCCTGGCGCGTTTCGTCAAGGACCAGCATTGGGCCCATCTCGATATTGCCGGAACCGCCTACCGCGGGGGCACGACCAAGGGCGCGACGGGGCGCCCCGTCCCCCTGTTGACCGAATTCCTGCTGGCGCGGGCTGCCTGATCGCGGTTCGGCGCCAGCGCGTACAAGACGGAGCCAAGGCCATGGCGGGCGTCCCGACGATTGATTTCCATTTCAATGTCGATCACTGCGTCGCCTACGCGTGCCGCGTCGTTCGCAAGGCGCGCAGTGCCGACAAAACGGTGCTGGTCTTCAGCCGCGACGACGAGCGCCTGTCACGCCTGGACCTGGCGCTCTGGACTTTTTCCGCGCTCGACTTCCTGCCGCACGTCGGCCTGCCCTCACCGCTGGCCGCCGCCACACCGATCTGGCTGAGCCCAACCCAGCCCGATGGGCAGCGCGACCTGTTGCTGCTTCTCGACGATGAGCCGGCACCGCAGTTCAAGACGTGGTTCCCGCGATTTGAACGTGTGATCGACGTCGTGTCGACCGATCCGGCGGATCGCGCGCGGGCACGGACCCGTTTCAAGACCTACCGGGACGCGGGATTCACTCCCGTTGCGCATGAGATTGGAATGCCATAGATATGTAAGTACGCAACCATGGGTACGCCACGATGAGCACGCCACCGAAGACATCCGAGCCGCGAGCGCCGGGGGAAAGCGCTGATGATCCGTCGATCCCCGTGCTGACGGAGCGCCTGGGACTGCCCCCGCTCGATTTCGACACGACCTTGCCGCTGATCGAGTCGACCGGACAAAACCAGGAATCGGCATTTGCTGCCTTGACCGCCTTGCCCGACCCTCCGCCGGCCCCGTTACCGCGCTCGCGCATCGCACCCGTCGCCCCGCCGGAGCCCATCAACGTCCTCGGTACGACCGGTGGCACTCCGGGTCCGGTACCCCATTCCGCAACGGACAGCGGGCACTGGGCGCGGATCGAGATCGAATTGCGAACATCGATCTTGCGGGAGATTGCCAACCAATTGCCGCGCGAGGTCGAAGCCATCGTGCGCACGCGCATGAATGCCGCGATCGAACGCGTCCTTAGCAGCCTTGCCGCCGACACGCGACTTGCGATTGCCGCTTCCCTGCGCGAGATCGTCGAACGTGCCGTGCACGCCGAGCTAGAGCGACTGCGCAATTCCAATCGGGGATAGCGTTGACAGCATCCAAAGATGCGACACCGGCAACGGCGCTGCCCAAGAGTTTCGACCCCAGCGAAATCGAGCGCCGCTGGTATCCCATCTGGGAGGCACGCGGCTATTTCGACGCCGGCGCACGCGAGGATCGGCCATCGTTTGGAATCCAGTTGCCGCCACCGAATGTCACCGGCATCCTGCATATGGGCCACGCGTTCAATCAGACCATCATGGACGCGCTCACGCGCTATCACCGCATGCTCGGCGAAAACACCCTGTGGCTGCCGGGCATCGATCATGCAGGAATCGCGACCCAGATCGTCGTCGAGCGCCAGCTCGAACTGCAGGGCATACACCGACGCAATATGGATCGCGCCGATTTTGTCCAGAAGGTCTGGGCTTGGAAGCAACAATCCGGCGATACGATTCTGCGGCAAATGAAGCGTCTGGGCGACTCCTGCGACTGGAAGCGCGCGTATTTCACGATGGACGAGGCGCGCTCGCGGGCCGTCGTCGAAGCGTTCGTGCAACTCTATGAGCAGGGGCTCATCTATCGCGGGCAGCGCCTGGTCAACTGGGATCCCCAGCTACAGACGGCGGTATCGGATCTGGAAGTCGAATCGCAGGAAGAAGACGGACGCATCTGGGAAATCCGCTACCCGGCAGCCGACGGCAGTACCGGCCTGGTCGTGGCCACGACACGACCGGAGACCTTGCTCGGCGACGTCGCGGTCGCCGTCCATCCGGGTGACCCGCGTCATCGATCGGCGATCGGCAGCAGATTGCAGCTTCCCTTGTGCGACCGCACCATCCCCGTTGTTGGCGACGAATTCGTCGACGCCGAATTCGGCACCGGCTGCGTCAAAATCACGCCGGCGCACGATTTCAATGATTTCGCGGTCGCGCAGCGACATGGGCTGGTGCCGATTTCGATCTTCACGCCGACCGCGACGCTCAATGCCAACGCACCGGCGCGATTTCGCGGCATGGATCGGTATGCGGCCCGCTTGGCAGTCCTGGGCGAGTTGCGCGCAGCCGGGTTGCTCGTGTCCGAGAAACCCCATCGCATGGTGGTGCCGCGCTGCGAACGCACCGGCGAGGTTGTCGAGCCGATGCTTTCGGATCAATGGTATGTGGCCATGAGCAAACCGACCCCGGCCGGGACGCCCAATGCCGGCAAAAGCCTTGCTCAGGCGGCACTGGACGCCGTCGAAAGTGGCGCCATTCGTATCGTTCCCGAGCAGTGGCGGCTGGTTTATCGGCAATGGCTGACGAACGTTCAAGATTGGTGCATCTCGCGTCAGCTCTGGTGGGGGCACCAGATTCCCGCATGGCACGATGAACACGGCGGTATCTACGTTGCCCGCACCGAGCAGGAGGCATATGCCAGGGCGCACGCCGCCGGCCCGGGCAAGATCCTGCACCGCGATCCGGACGTCCTGGACACCTGGTTCTCCTCGGCGCTGGTGCCGTTTTCCACCCTCGAGGCAGCGCCATCGGACGCGGCGGGGCGCGCCGCCTACGATCGCTACCTTCCTTCGTCGGTCCTCGTGACCGGACACGAGATCCTCTTCTTCTGGGTCGCCCGGATGGTCGTCATGACGACCCACTTCACGGGGCGGATACCGTTTCGTGACGTCTATATCCATGGGATCGTGCGCGACGCCGAGGGCAAGAAGATGAGCAAGTCCGAGGGCAACACGATCGATCCCGTCGATCTGCTCGACGGCATCGATCTGGAGGCGCTGGTGCGCAAGAACACCGCCGGCTTGCGCCGTCCCGAGGATGCGCCGAAAGTCGAGCAGCGTCTGCGCCGGGATTTCCCGGCCGGCATGCCGGCATACGGCGCCGATGCGCTGCGCTTCACCATGGCCGCCTACGCGACCCTCGGGCGCAACATCAATTTCGAGTTCAAGCGTTGCGAGGGTTACCGCAATTTCTGCAACAAGTTGTGGAACGCCACGCGGTTTGTCCTGATGAACACCGAGGGCCGCGACTGCGGCAGCGACGCCGCAGAATGCGAGCTGTCCTTTGTGGATCGTTGGATCATGGGCGAACTGCAGCGCACCGCCGCCGACGTGGAGAAGGGATTCGGCGACTATCGGCTCGACAACGTTGCGCAGGCAATCTACCGCTTTGCCTGGGATGAATACTGCGACTGGTACCTGGAACTGGCCAAGGTGCAACTCGCACACGGCAATGACGCACAGCAACGCGCGACCCGGCGAACGCTGCTGAGCGTGCTCGAGGCACTGCTGCGGCTGGCCCACCCCATCATTCCGTTCATCACCGAGGAACTCTGGCAGCGGGCTTCCCTCCTGGCCGGCAAACGGGCACCCGGCGAGCAGACGTCGATCATGATCCAGGCCTACCCGCGCAGCGAGCCGGACCGGATCGACCCCGCCGCGGATACTCAGGTGCGCGTGCTCAAGCAGTTGATCGATGCGGCTCGCAACATGCGCGGCGAGATGAACCTGTCTCCTTCCATCAAGGTCCCGATGGTGATTTCCCCGCCGAGCCCGCAGGTCGATGCGTTCGCCCCCTACCTGATGGCACTCGCGCGCCTGGACTCGGTACGGGCGCTGGTCGACCTGGCCTCGAATCCCCAAACCGGTACGGCCCCGGTCGCGGTCGTGGACGCCTATCGCTTCTTGCTGCTGGTGCAGGTGGACGTCGCGGCCGAGCGCGAGCGTCTGGGCAAGGAGGTCATGCGGCTGCAGGCGGAGATTGCCAAGGCCCATAGCCGCCTTGCTACGCCGAGCTTCGTGCAACGCGCGCCGGCGGCAATTGTCGCCCAGGAGCGCGAGCGGCTGGCGCAATTCGCAGCGACCCTGACCAAGGTGCAGGAACAGGTCGCGCGCCTGCCACCGACCTGAAAAGGACGTTGCAAATCCTGCGGCAGCTACTGAGGCAACGGCGGCGACGAATTTGCCGCCGCCGAAGCGAGCGCAGACCGAACGACCAATGCCTTGCAATCCGGCCGGCTAGTTATGGCAAGTACCGGAATTTCGACGATCCCGGACACCGGCAAGCGCTCCGCCCTCGATCAGGAGGCTTCGGCTCCGTCAAGCAAGCGGTGCACGGTGCGCCAGCGCAGGCCCATTACCTCGGCGATTTCCGGTATCGGCAACCCCCTGCGCTCGTAACTCCCGGACCTGCGATCCCAGGGCAAGGTATGGACCCGCAAGCGTTTCGCAAGCGCAAGCGCTTCAACCAGTCGAACCCGGGATGTTGTCGTCTCCCACCTCGCACATTCTGGCGCCCGAGGCGTCCGCGTTCGTGCAAACGTAACTCTTGCCCGTCTTCGGGTCGGTGCACGTATATTCCCCAAGCGAACTGCTGCACGTCCAATTAAGTGACGCGGGAATTGTCCTCAACACCTTCGCGGTGGGCGGCGCTACTACTACGGTATTTTTGATCGGAGCTGCGCTGACGGTAGCCGCGACCCGCGTTGCGGCGGTGGAACGCGCGTCGACGCTCGTCGCGATGGTCACAAATGCTGTGAGAACAAGAACGGATTTGGTGAGCATGGTATTTCTCCAATTGGGGCCTATTTGATTGCCCTTGTTGAACTACAGTAGGAAGTGTGTCTAGCTCCGGCAATCTATGTCAGTGCCCAAAGCCACGGGAAGCGTTCTTGCATTCCGAAAAGCGCGCGAGGTCCACCGGAAAGCCGCGCGCCGCTGCAGCCGCCTTCAAGTGATGTTTTGACGTTGGAGCATGCCCAAACCGACACGGCCCCGGTCGCTGTCGTGAACGCCTATCGCTTCTTGCTGCTGGTGCAGGTGGACGTCGCGGCCGAGCGCGAGCGTCTGGGCAAGGAGGTCATGCGGCAGGAAGCCAAAATTGCCAAGGCCCATTCCGGCTCGCTACGCCGAGCTTCGTGCAGCACACGCCGGCGGCAATCGTCGCCCTGGAGCGCGAGCGGCTGGCGCAATTCGCGGCGAGCCTGCCCGAGGTGCAAGAACAGGTCGCGCGCCTGGAGCCGACCTGAAAAAGCCGTTGCAAATCCTAGGGAAGCTACTGTGGTGAGGACGCCGACGGATGCGCCGGCGCTTCGCCAATCACCGAAACGGCATTGACCCAGTAACCGGTCTCGCCGAAGCAGTTTCCGGGAAGTCCGCGGTGCTGCTCATAGTGCAGCATAACGCGCTGACCAACCGCCTGGCTGATCAGGGCCGCGACCCCTTCGTCGCGCACCGTAAAGGGAAACTTCTCGGGTACCGAGCCCGGAAGCGAAACCATGACCAGTTCTCCCTCCCAGGTCTTGCAGACCCAGCCCTTGCGGCTGAACTTCTGGACCCAGCCCGCACGTTCCCCGCTAGCATATGACCACTCGAAAGCGACCGTCAGATACAAGGCCAAGGCAACCAACGCGCCGATCGTCAGATACACAAGCAATCGATTCAGCATTTTCCGGTATGTTCCCACAAGCCCCTGCGTTCCATCGAACCCGCTCGGCAGCCGCGCACGCCTCAACGGCGCCGAAGATAGTGCAGGAACTCCTTCCCGACCGTTTGCTGTCCCAGCAGAGCGTTGCCCGTCTGGCGCGCGAACGCCTTGAAATCGCGCACCGAGCCCGGATCGGTGGAAACGATCTTCAGTACCTGGCCGCTTTGCATGTCGGCCAAGGCCTTTTTGGCGCGCAGTATCGGTAGCGGACAACTCAAGCCGCGCGTGTCAACTTCGCGGTCGAACTTGTCGCCGGCAATCGCGGGTGCACTCATCTGCGTACTCCTGGAAAACGCGGTTCCTTCGATCCCCTCCGGTTCGTCTGCCGGAAACAAGGCGCCAGGCAGACCGGAACCCGCAAGGCTGGGCCCGTGAACGTCACAGCCGCTGGCGCGCCCATGCTTCCACCGCGGCCAGCGCCTTGGGCAATGCGCTCGCGTCGGTCCCTCCCGCCATTGCCAGATCGGCACGCCCGCCACCCTTGCCGCCAACCTGCTGCGCCACGAAATTGACCAGTTCGCCGGCCTTGATGCGGCCGGTCGCGTTCGCCGTTACGCCGGCAACCAGTTGCACCTTGCCGTCCGTCACGGCACCGAGCACGATGGCAGCACTGTCGAGCCTGCTCTTCAACTGGTCGACCGTATCGCGCAGTTGGCGCGCATCGACGCCGTCGAGCACTGCCGCGAGCACCTTTACGCCGCCGATCTCGACCGCGTGTCCGAGCAGCTGCTCGCCCTGTCCCGTTGCTAGTTTTTGCTGCAGGCGCAGAATGTCCTTTTCGTACGCCTTCACCTGTTCGAGAATCTGGCCGATGCGATGCGCCGCCTCCGCAATCGGACTGCGCACCGCCGCGGCGATTTCGCTCAGGCGCGCATCGATCTGCTGCACGTACTCGAGCGCACCCGCACCCGTCACCGCCTCTACCCGGCGCACCCCCGCGGCCACCCCACTTTCGGACACGATCTTGAAAAAGCCGATGTCGCCGGTGCGCGCGACGTGTGTCCCCCCACAGAGTTCGGTCGAATAGTTGACCGCGCCGTCCCCCATGGCGATCACGCGCACCTGGTCGCCGTACTTGTCGCCGAAAAACGCGAGAGCGCCGGCGCGAATGGCGTCCTCGTAGGGCAACTGCCGTGCGGACACCTCGGCATTGGCGCGAATCGCATCGTTGACGTGTTCCTCGACACGGGCTATCTGGTCCGCCGTCAGTGGCTTGTCATGTGAAAAATCAAAGCGTGTGCGCGCGGCATCGACCAGGGAGCCCTTCTGCTGGACATGTGCGCCGAGGACCGCACGCAGCGCAGCATGCATCAGATGCGTGGCCGAGTGGTTGTGCCGTGTGCGCCCGCGCACGGCGGCATCGACACTTGCCCGTACGCGATCTCCTACCCGAAGCGTCCCTTGACGTAGGGTGCCATGATGCGCAAAGACCTCGGGCTGCAATTTCTGCGTGTCATCGACCTCGAACAGTGCAGAGCCGCCACGAAGCGTGCCGCGATCCCCGACCTGTCCGCCGGACTCCGCGTAAAAGGGCGTTGTATCCAGAACCACGCTTGCCCCTTGGCCCGCATCGAGGTGCGAGACGGCCGTGTCGCCACGGTAGATGGCCAGCACGGAGGACTCGCTCTCGAGGGTGTCGTATCCGACGAAACGCGTTGCCGCACCCTCGAAATGCGCACCGCCGCTGACCTTGAACTTGCCCGCCGCGCGCGCCTGTTCGCGCTGGCGCTCCATGGCAGCATCGAACCCTTCTAGGTCCACACCGATGTTTCGTTCGCGGGCGATGTCTGCCGTCAGATCGACCGGAAAGCCATAGGTGTCATACAGGACGAATGCCGTTTCACCGTCGATCTGCGGCGCGGCGCTGGCGGCGAGGCGGGAAAACGCCTCGGTAAGAATCTTCATTCCGTGCTCCAGCGTCTCGCCGAAGCGTTCCTCCTCCTGCAGCAGCACCGACTCGATTCGCGCTCGCTGCTCACCGAGCTCGGGGTAGGCGGCACCCATCTCTCTTTCGAGATCCACCACCAAGCGGTGGAAGAACGGCGCGCGGCAGCCCAGCTGGTACCCATGGCGCAGGGCACGGCGGATGATTCGTCGCAGCACGTAGCCACGCCCCTCATTGCCTGGGATCACCCCATCGGCGATCAGAAACGCGCAAGCGCGAATGTGATCGGCAATGACCTTCAGCGAATTGTCGGTCAGATCGCGCGCGCCGGTGACGCGGGCAGCGGCCCGGATGAGGCTTTGAAAAAGATCGATCTGGTAATTGCTGTGCACGTGCTGCAGCACCGCCGCCAGACGCTCCAGACCCATGCCGGTATCGACGCACGGCCGCGGCAGGGGTGAGAGATTGCCGCCAGCGTCGCGGTCGAACTGCATGAAGACAAGATTCCAGATTTCAATGTAGCGGTCGCCGTCCGCCTCGGCGCTCCCGGGCGGCCCACCGGCCACGTCCGGACCATGGTCGAAAAAAACCTCCGAGCAGGGTCCGCAGGGGCCCGTATCGGCCATTTGCCAGAAATTGTCGGAGGTGTATCGCGGCGAGCCCGGCTTGTCGCCGATGCGGATGCAGCGATCGGCTCGCACGCCGATTTCGCGCGTCCAAATGTCATATGCCGCATCATCATCGACATAGACGGTTATCCAGAGCCGATCGACCGGCAGCCGGTACACCGTGGTGAGCAATTCCCAGGCAAAGCCGATCGCCTCGCGCTTGAAATAGTCCCCGAAGCTGAAATTTCCCAGCATTTCGAAGAAGGTATGGTGGCGAGCGGTATAGCCAACATTTTCCAGGTCGTTGTGTTTGCCGCCGGCGCGCAGCGATTTTTGCGCCGAGGTCGCGCGCGTATAGGGGCGCGACTCCTTCCCGGTGAACACGTCCTTGAACTGGACCATGCCGGAGTTCGTGAAAAGCAGCGTCGGGTCGTTTGCCGGAATCAAGGAGGCGGCACGGACGCGGGCATGACCCTTGGCAGCGAAGAATGCCAGGAAGCACTCACGGATTTCGGAGCTGTTCATTGGATATCGGTCGATTCGGGTGCAGCGGCGCCCGAGCGGTGGGGCCCGGACATCGACCGCACATGATACTGGTCCTTCCGCCGCGTCGCTGCCCGCGCGGAAAACCGGTGCCTAGACGATCTTTGAGTACGGCCGGGTGCGGCGGTCGTTGCGCAGATACCGATCGAATACCATCGCCACCGCCCGCACCAGCAGTCGGCCTTTGGGCGTTACGCTGATCCAATCCTTGGTGCACTCGACCAGGCCCGCATCCTGAAGTGGTCCGAGCTCGGCAAGTTCGGTGCCAAAGTACTCGTCAAAATCGAGCAGATGCGCGGTGGCTATCGACTCCTTGGCGACCTCGAAGTGACACATCAGGGCCATGATGACCGCGCGCCGTGCTAGGTCGTCGGCGTTGAGCTGGATGCCGCGCTGAATCGGCAGGACGCCGCCGCGCAGGCTCTCGTAGTACTCATCCAGCGATCGGGTGTTCTGCGCGTACGTGGGTCCGATCTTGCCGATGGCCGAAACACCGAGCCCGATGAGGTCGTAGTCGGGGCGCGTGCTGTAGCCCTGAAAATTGCGATGCAGTCGCCCCTGGCGCTGGGCGCGCGCCAAGTCGTCATTGGACTTGGCAAAGTGGTCCATGCCGATGTATTCGTAGCCGGCAGCGCAAAGACGCCGGATCGCATCGATCATGATCGTGAGCTTTTCCTGCGGCGACGGCACGGCCTGCGGGTCGATGCGCCGCTGCGGCTTGAACCGCTCCGGCAGGTGCGCGTAGTGATAGAGGGCAATTCGGTCCGGATCCAGCTCGAGAACCCGGTCCAGGGTGACCGAGAAACTAGCGCTTGACTGCCGCGGCAGGCCGTAAATCAAGTCGAAATTGATCGACTGGAAACCGGCTGCACGGGCCGCTTGCACGCTCTCCTGCGTGATTTCAAAGCTCTGCTCGCGGTTTACCGCACGCTGGACGTCGGCGTCAAAATCCTGCACGCCGACCGACAGGCGATTGAAGCCTAGGGATGCCAGCGCGCGGATCTTTTCCGGCGGAGCCGTGCGCGGGTCGATCTCGATGCTGAATTCGCCGCGCGGCGCAAAGGCGAAGCGTGCGCGCAACAACACCATCAGCCGTTGCAACTCCTCACTTGAAAGGTAGGTCGGAGTGCCCCCGCCCAGATGCAGCTGCTCGACCGGGCGCGCGCCGCTGAGCCGATCGGCGACCAAGTCGATCTCTTTTTCCAGGAACCCGAGGTATTCGGCGGCCTTGCCATGGTCCTTGGTGACGATTTTGTTGCAGCCGCAGTAGTAGCAAATCGTGTTGCAGAAGGGAATGTGCACGTACAGGGAAAGTGGACGGGCTCCTACCGTGCTCGGCACCGCCAGCCAGCGCGCGTAGGCCTCGGCATCGAAGGCCTCGACAAACCGGTCGGCTGTCGGATAGGACGTATATCGGGGGCCTGCTTGGTCGTAGCGGCGCAAAGTCGCGCGGTCGGGTAGCTCCACGTTGCCTTTGCTGAGGCTACCTCCTTTGCTCATGACCATGTCTTCCAATTACGACTCGCTTTCCCTTTTTTCTCGCCGCCGCGCATCCAACGGCCCGCCGGCCACCGTCTAAGAACACGCTCCGCGCGGGTAATGCGCAAAATTACCCAGCGAGTAATATCCCACCATACTCGGCGCCCGGCTTGACGAGCGTCAATTCCAGCCACCTTCGTATCGGAAGATGGGTCTCATTGCGTTTGCGGGATATCCTTATGGCTCCAAATTCCATGAACCTGGCCAATCTGCGCGTTGCCTGCTCGAACTGCAACCTGCGGGAACTCTGCCTCCCGGTTGGCCTTTCCTCGGACGAGTTGAACCAGGTCGAACAAATCGTCGCCACGCGGCGCAAGATCCACCGAGGCGAGGCGCTGTTTCGCGCCGGGGACCGATTTGAATCGCTATACGCGGTGCGCCTGGGTTTTTTGAAGAGCACCTTGATGTCGAGCGACGGCCATGAGCAGGTGACCGGGTTTCACATGGCCGGCGAATTGGTCGGTCTGGACGGCATTTCCGCCGATACCCACACCTGCGACACGACTGCCCTGGAAGACACGGAGGTATGCGTCATTCCCTACAACCGGGTGGAGGAATTCGCCGCTACCCTGCCCGCGCTGCAGAACCACCTGCGCAAGGTGATGAGCCGGGAGATCGTGCGCGAGCATGGCGTCATGCTCCTGCTCGGCAGCATGCACGCGGAGGAGCGGCTCGCCGCCTTCCTGCTCAACCTGTCGCAGCGGTTCGAGGCGCGCGGTTACTCGCGTTCGGAGTTCGTGCTGCGCATGACCCGGGCGGAAATCGGCAGTTTTCTCGGCCTAAAGCTCGAAACCGTAAGTCGCGCCCTGTCGCACTTCGCGCAGGAGCGACTGATCGAGGTCGATCAGAAACACGTGCGCATCCTCGATGCGGAACGGCTGCGCGCCATCCTGGGCACGAACACTTCGAAGACCGACCGCTGAGCCGCTGCGGATCTGCCGGCGGGCCGCCCTTATCAGGGAGCACCGCCTGGCCGCCGCGCGCCGAGCCCCGGTTCATCGGCCGGGTGGATCAGGTCGATTCGATCCGTGCATATCGCGTCAACGCCCCACGACCAAAGGGCCCTGGCTCGCGCCGGATCGTTCACCGTATAGCAAAGCAGTCCGTAACCGCGGTCCTTGACCTCTTGCACCAGCGCTGCGTCCAGCTTGCGGTGATCGCAGTGCAAAGAAACGCAAGCCAGCGCCTGCAGCGCCTCGCGCCAGTCCGCCACGACGCCGGAAATCAGTAGCCCTCGTGCAATTCCCGGCGCGCTGCTGCGCGCAGCTGCTAGCGCCGTGCGCGAGAAGGAGGAAAGCAAGGGCGCGGGAATCACTGCGGGACCGGCGTCGGCGCAAAAACGTGCCACCGCCTCCCCAACGATCTTGCCGGTACGTGCTTCGAAACCCGCCACCGGCTTAATCTCGACGTTGAGCCACATTCCCCGTTCCCGACAGTGGTGCAGCGCCTGCACGAGGGTGGGAATCCGGACACCGGCAAACTCTGTGCCAAACCAGCTTCCGGCGTCCAGCCTTGCCAGTTCATCGGCGGTCCGGTGTGCGACCAACCCGCGGCCATCCGTGGTGCGCTCCAGTGTCGCGTCGTGCAATAGCACCGGTACCTCGTCGGCCGACAGCACCGCATCCACCTCCGCCGCGCGGTACCCATGGCGCAAGCCGACTTCGCAAGCTTCGAGCGTGTTCTCGGGGGCAAACGCCCCGCCGCCGCGATGCGCCACCAGGCGCGGGTAGGGCCAGTCTGGCTTGGGCATGCAGCTCACCCCGCGATGCGCGATGCGATCAACACCGCGTTGCTGCGACCGAAGGCAAAGAATTTCGACATCACGTGCTCAATTGGACAGGGGAAATCGCCAACGCGCTCGACCGCTGCCGCAGGGCGCGCTCGACCGCTTCGGTTTTGTCCACGTCTGCGGCCCGCGTCACGCCGCAACTACAGCGTCGAATTGCGCGGACGAAGACGGAGCGTAGCGCATCGGCAACCGGGATTGCCCGGGCTCCGAGGCCGGCGCACCGGGGTGCCCGGTGCGATCCATCGCAGGTTAAGATTCCCTCGGAGCGATCGCCCGCATGCGTCTCCTATCGGATGCGCCACCACACTGATGAGCCGCATAGAATTTTCCTGGCACAACCCATATCCCAGCGTGCGCACTCCGGTCTTTGCGCGCAATCTGGTTGCCACCTCGCACCCGCTGGCAGCCAGTGCCGGATTGCGCGCGCTGTCCCGCGGCGGCAACGCAATCGATGCGGCGGTTGCCAGCGCGGCCGTGATCGCGCTGACGGAGCCGTGCTCGAACGGCCTCGGGTCGGATCTCTTTGCTCTGGTTTGGGACGGCGATCGACTCCACGGACTCAATGCCAGCGGCACCGCCCCGGCAGCCTGGACGCGTGAGTACTTCGTAGAGCGCTACGGCGAAGACTGCGCGGCAAAGCGGCCCGTCCGTGGCTGGGACACTGTTACGGTTCCGGGCGCGGTAGCAGGCTGGGGCGCGCTCCACGCCCGATTTGGCTGCCTCGGATTTGACGAGGTCCTGGCGCCCGCCATTGCGTATGCCGAGCGCGGCTTCGCCGTGAGCCCGATCACGCAAGAGAAGTGGCAGCGAGGTGCCGCTTTGCTCGCCGACCAGCCGGGATTCGCCGAGCACTTTCTGCCACGCGGGCGTGCACCTGCGGTTGGCGAGCATGTGACGATACCGGGGACGGCCCGCGCCCTGCAGTGCATAGCGGCGACGCGCGGGGAAGCCTTCTATCGTGGCGAAATCGCGGCAGCGATCGCCGGATTCGCCCGTGCCGGCGGTGGCGCCCTGTGCGAATCCGACCTGGCGGCCTTCGTTCCGGAGTGGGTCGATCCGATTGCCACGTCGTTCCATGGCCACGAACTGCACCAGATCCCCCCAAATGGCCAGGGAATTGCTGCCCTAATGTGCTTGGGAATCCTGCGGCACACAGAAATGGCCGCCTACCCGGTCGATTCGCCCGACTGGTATCACGTCACAATCGAGGCGATGAAGCTAGCGTTTGCCGATGTCTACGCGCACATTGCCGAGCCTGCGGCGATGCGCGTGCGCGCCGAGCAGCTGCTCGATGATGATTATCTACGCAGCCGCGCCGCGCTGATCGACATGCGGCGCGCGCTGGCATGCTCCAGCGGCATGCCGCGCCAAGGCGGCACGGTCTACCTGAGCAGCGCGGACGAGCGCGGCATGATGGTGAGCCTGATCCAGTCCAACTTCATGGGCTTCGGCTCGGGCGTGGTCGTTCCCGGTTGGGGAATCGCGCTGCAAAACCGGGGCCACGCGTTCTCGCTGGACGCCGGACATCCCAACTGCGTGGCGCCGGGCAAGCGACCGTTTCACACGATCATTCCCGGATTCTTGACGCAGGCAGGCCAGCCGCAGATGAGTTTCGGCGTGATGGGCGGGAACATGCAGCCCCAGGGTCAGGTGCAAACCTTGTGCCGTATGCTGCTCGCCAAGCAGCAGCCGCAGTCTGCGTGTGACGCCCCTCGTTGGAAGTGGAATCAAAGCGTGGATATCGAGCTCGAGCCAACGATCGATCCGACTGCGCGGGCGGAGCTGGTGCGCCGCGGTCATCGCATCGTCGTTTCCGAAGACTCCTACATGGACTTCGGGTCCGGTCAGTTCATCTGGCGTTTGGGCAATCCCCTGCGCGAGGGCTATGTCGCTGCGAGCGACAGCCGCCGCGACGGCCAAGCCTGCGGGTTTTGAACCGCAGCGCGGGCGCCGGGCCGGCAGAACCCGACAAGCCTCGATCGGCCCTAACGGACCTGCTGCAGGTCACGCTAAGGCCCCAGGGCGCCTTTCAGGCCACCGGAGATGGCGCAAGTCCTTGTCGAGCCCACCGCCCGCACAGGGCGCCCGGTTGCTCTACCGTGGCGCCCGCGATTTGCGGATCCGCGAAGTGGATGCGCCCGCCTCTGGGTGCTCGCCCGGAGCAAAGGCCGGGGGGCCTGAGGGTCCTGTACGGCGGCGACCGGGCGCGGTTTAAGCGGCCACGGCTGGTGCGCGCCTATGCCCGAGCCGCGAGCCGCATCGGTGCATGCGGCGCCGGACCTTGGCCAAGATGACGAACCCGTTGTATGTTGCGGGCATGGTCCAGGGTCTGGCCGAAGGCACGCATTTGGGTCAAAGTACTGGGCCTGGGCCGGGTCCGGGACACCACAGCGGCGAACGTGCGGCACAGAGTGGGCATATGGAACAGCGAGGTCCGACCTTGACCGAAGGACGCTTCGACTTCGGATTTGCCGTCCCGCGGATGCGCAAGGACCTCGCCGCTTGCCTTGGGGCAGCATGGCGCAACGGCCCATCGCTGCGGCTTGCCGCACTGATCGACCCGTTTTACCCCGAAATCGTAGTGCAAGGCGGCGCGCGCTGGAACACGTCTTCGCTGGTCCAGCGCCGGCACCGCAGCGCGGCGAATTCCTGAGTACGGATTGCGCCGGCGGAGTGCTGCCAAACTATGGGCCAAGGAAACGGATCGCAGAAAATCGCCGAGCTGCGTCCAATGCTGCTGCGAGTGGCACGCCTGCAATTGCGCAACGAGGCCTGGGCCGAGGACGCGGTTTCGGAGACAATCGTGGCTGCGATGGAGGGCATGGCCGCGTTTGACTATCGCTCACAGCTGCGGACCTGGGTGGTCGGGATTCTCAAGCACAAGATCATCGACCAATTCCGACGCGGCAGCCGCGAGGTTTCCATCGATGCGCAGCAGGAAATCGACGGGGGAGACGACTTGGAGGGACTGTTCGATGGCACGGGACACCGGATCTCGGCTCCGCTTGAATGGGGCGATCCGGAATCGAGCTTTGCACGCAAGGAGTTCTTCGCGGTGTTGCAAGCTTGTGTCGACCAGCTGCCGGCGCCGCTGGCGCGCGCCTTCCTCCTGCGCGAGTGGCTCGAGTTCGATACCGTGGAAATCTGTAAGGAAATGAAGGTGACATCGACGAATTGTTTTGTGATGCTGTATCGGGCCCGGCTGCGCCTGCGCGAATGCCTGGAATCGAAATGGTTTGCCGGGGAAGGCTCGCATCAACATGGCTAGGAGGCTGATCATCAACTGCCGCCAGGCCCATTGGCTGTTGTCCCGGCAACGCGATGTCCGGCTACACTGGTTCGACCGTCTGACCCTGCGGATTCACCTTCGGCTTTGCGATTGGTGCAGCATCGTTGGACGGAATTTTGAATTTCTCTCCCGAGCAGCACGACGGCTGGACCAGTAGAGCGTCACGATCATGCGCCTGGCAGTCATCATCCCCATCCACAACCGGGCGCAGACAATTGAAGAGAGTCTGCGCGCGCTGACGGATCTGCGTAGGCGTGGCCATCGCGTCGTCGTCGTCGACGGCGGCAGCAGTGACGACAGCACGGTGCGTGCGAGCAGGCTGGCCGATCGGGTTGTCGCTGCACCGCTTGGCTGGTCCTTGCAAATGAACGCCGGCAGCCGGTCACCGGAGGCCGAAATTGCCGATGTGCTGGTCTTTCTGCCGGAGGCCGTGCGCCTGCCGGCCCAGGCCGACCGTGCAATTGTGCGTGCCCTATCCAACTCCACCAGCCCATGGGGTCGCTTCGACGTGTCCTTTCGCCACCCCCGCGACGGTACGTCCCTGCCATTGCAGGTGGCTGCCGCTCTGGCCAATTGGTGCTCCCGTGCGACCGGGATCTGTACCCAGGAACAGGCGATCTTCGTTACCCGTTCCGCCTTTCTCGCCCTGGAAGGATTCAGCGCCACCGACGGGTCCGCAGATGCGGAATTTTCGCGCCGCGCCGGCCAGCTGGGACCCCCGATCGCGCTGCGGGAACGCGCGCTGGTTTGCGCCACCGAACCCGGTATCCCGGCCCTGTTGCGCTCTATTTTGCGCCGGGAGCGCCTGCGCGTGGCCTGCGCGCTCGGCGTCGACCTGGCTGCGCGGGGGCAGTTTTTTCGTCGCGAATCCTGAGACCGCGCGACTTCCAGCCGCATCCGACTTCCGCAGCCCCGGGGCTGGGGAATTGCTGGGCCGCAACGCGGCGCGGCGGTTCGTGACCACGCCATTACAATGCGCGTCGACCATGGACAAAAATCGCCTTCCAAAACATCACGCGCCGACCGCGACCAACTTCATCCGCAACATCATTGCCAATGACCTTGCGGCCGACCGCTTTGCGCGCCGGCGCTGGAACGGCCGGCCCGGTGACGGCGATTTCCAACACCGGGGCCCGGTCGATACCGCACGGATCCGCACGCGCTTCCCACCCGAGCCCAACGGCTACCTGCATCTGGGACACGCAAAATCGATTTTCCTGAATTTCGGCTTGGCACGCGACTTCCGCGGCCGTTGCCACATGCGCTTCGACGACACCAATCCGACGCGCGAAGAGCAGGAGTATGTCGACTCCATCCTCGACGCCGTGCGCTGGCTCGGTTTCGATTGGGCCGATGCAAGGCAGGACAATCTGTATTTTGCCTCCGATTATTTCGAGAAGTTGTACGAATGCGCGGAGTTCCTGATTACGCATGGCCATGCCTACGTCGATCAGTTGAGCGCGGAGGAAATCCGCGTTGCCCGCGGAACGCTGACCGAGCCCGGGCGGGATTCGCCAAACCGCAACCGGCCGCCCGCCGAGAGCCTGCAGCTGCTGCGGGAAATGCGCGCCGGCAAGCATCTGGAAGGCAGCATGGTGCTGCGGGCCCGGATCGACATGACCTCGCCCAACATCAATCTGCGCGATCCGGTCCTGTACCGGATCCGGTTCGCGCACCATCATCGAACCGGCGACCAGTGGTGCATTTTCCCGATGTACGACTACACCCATGCGCTGTCGGATGCGCTGGAATGCATCACACACAGCATCTGCACCCTGGAATTCGAAGATCACAGGCCCTTGTATGACTGGTGCGTCGAGCGCTGCGTCCCGGTGCTGCGCGCTCCGCAATGGCACGAAGCCGTCGAGTTCGTGCGCACGATCCGCTCACAAGGGGTCGAGGCGGCCCGGGAGTTTGCCCTGCACTGCCACAACTTTTCGCATAAATTGTTTGCCAGCGAGCCCGAGGCGCAAATGCGCGCCGTTTTCTCGCGCTGGGAGCACGACGGCAGCGCCGTGCTCCGCGACATGGATCGGTTCTTCGACCTGCTGGCGCGCGAGGCGCAGCAGTTTGCGCCCCTGCTTACGCACGCTCTGGAGGAGCACCGGCCGGACCCGTTCGATCTTCCGCGGCAATACGAATTTTCGCGGCTGAATCTGGACTACGTGGTATTGAGCAAGCGCAAACTGATCCAGCTGGTCGACGAGCACCTTGTCGACGGCTGGGATGATCCGCGGATGCCGACCCTGGTAGGTCTGCGCCGGCGCGGCTACACCTCGCAAAGCCTGGCGCTATTTTCCGAGCGCATCGGGGTAAGCAAGGCGGACTCGCGCATCGACTACGCTGTCCTGGAACAGGCCGTGCGCGACGATCTCGATGCCCGCGTGCCCCGGGCGATGGTGGTCCTGGAGCCGCTGCGCCTGGTGCTAACCAACATCGACAGCCAAGCCCAGGATGACTGCCTGGCACCGGTGCACCCGCACCTGCCGGAAAACGGCTTGCGCACGATTCCGCTGCGCCGCGAGCTCTGGATCGACCGGGAAGATTTTCTGGAGAATCCGCCGCAGGACTATTTCCGGCTCACGCCCGGTGGAATGGTGCGCCTGCGATACGCCTACGTGATCCGCTGCACCGCGGTGGAGAAGGATGCCGCCGGCAACGTGCTCGCCGTGCATGCCGAGGTGCTGCCACAGACGCGTAGCGGAACCCCCGGCGCCAACAGCGTCAAGGTGAAAGGCGCGATCCACTGGCTGCCGGTCGCCGATTCGATCCCCGTGGAGGTGCGCCTGTTTGAACGGCTGTTTCGGCATGCCGATCCAGATTCCAGCGCATCCGACTATCGGAGCCTGCTCGATCACGACAGCCGCAAGGTAATGCGCGCCTACGCGGAGCCGTCGCTAAACGCTGCGCTGGCCGAGGATCGTTATCAATTCGAACGCCATGGTTATTTCGTGGCCGACCGGTTTGACCATCGGCCGGAGCACCCCGTGTTCAACCGGATTGCGACGCTCCGGGATTCTCGCGGACGCTGACATGCCGCTGCGAACGCTGTCGTGGCGCTATCCTCTGCCAATTCCTCCCCATGAGTGGCGGCGAATTTGGATGCCTTGATCGATGCCGTTGGCCAGATCCGTGCCCGCATAGATGCCCTGCGGGCCCGCATGCGCGTGCACGGACTGTCGACCTGGATCGCGCTGTCCTCCGATCCGCATCTATCGGAATACCTTCCCCAGCGTTGGCAGTCCCGGCGATGGCTGACCGGGTTTTCCGGTTCCGCTGGGACCTTGGTGCTCACTGCCGATTTCGCCGGCCTATGGGTGGACAGCCGCTACTGGGTGGAGGCGGAGTCGCGCCTCGCGGGCACCGGAATCGAGGCGGTCAAGGCGAGCAGTGCCGCGGGCACGGCGCTGTTTGATTGGCTTTCGCAGCACGTTGCGCTCAACTCGGACGTGGGGGTCGATGGAACCAGCCTGGGCCTGGCGCTGGCACGCTCAATCGAGTCCGCTTTGGAAAAGCGCGGGGCACGCCTGCGCCCGGATCTGGATTTGCTGGAGGAAATCTGGCCGGGGCGACCCTCGCTCCCGGATGCGGCCGTGTTCGAGCGCAGCGGTGCGCTTGAGTCCTTGCAGCGATGCGACAAGCTCGCCAAGGTTCGCGAACGGATGGCGGCGGCTGGGGCCCAATGGCACTGGATCTCCAGCCTGGACGACATCGCCTGGTTGCTGAACCTGCGCGGGTCGGACGTCCCCTTCAACCCGGTATTCCTAGCGCACGCGTTGGTGGGTGCTAGCGACGTGCGATTGTTCGTCGCCCCGGGAAAAGTCGCCGCGCCGCTGGCCGAACGCCTGCTCGCCGATGGGGTAAAGATTGTCGAATACGGCCAGGCGGCCGCGGCCCTCGGCGCCTTGGGTTCGGGCGATGTGCTGCTGGTCGATCCGCGTCGCGTGACACATGCCATGGTGCATGCCGTCGCGGCGGGCGTGCGCATCGTCGAGCAGATCAACCCGACGACCTTGCTCAAATCGCGCAAGACAGATTTCGAGCTCGCGCACGTGCGCTCGGCCATGGCGCAGGATGGTGCTGCCCTATGCGAATTCTTTGCCTGGCTGGAACAGGCCCTAGATCGTCGCGAAAGGGTAACGGAGCTCACCATCGACGAGCGGGTGAGCGCCGAGCGCGCCCGGCGCCCGGGGTTTGTCAGCCCGAGTTTTGGAACGATCGCAGGGTTCAACGCCAATGGCGCCTCACCTCATTACTGCGCCACGGCAGAATCGCACGCCATCATCTGCGATGCCACGGGTTGCGGCAATGGCCTGCTGCTCATCGATTCCGGGGGGCAGTACGAAACGGGCACGACCGACATCACCCGAGTCGTCGCAATCGGCAGTACCTCGGCCGAACAACGCCGTGATTTCACCCTAGTACTGAAGGCAATGATCGAGCTCTCGATGGCGAAGTTTCCGCGGGGTACCCGCTCACCGATGCTCGACAGCCTTGCGCGCGCTCCGATCTGGGCCGCCGGCATCGATTACGGCCATGGAACGGGGCACGGCGTGGGCTACTTTCTCAATGTGCACGAAGGTCCGCAGGCCATATCCCCGCACCTGCTGCCGGAGCCGCAAACGGCGATGGAACCGGGAATGATCACGTCGAACGAGCCGGGAATCTATCGACCCGGCAGGTGGGGTGTGCGCATCGAGAACCTGGTGGCCACGGTTCCCGCCGCGCCCAGCGAATTCGGCGAGTTCCTGGAGTTCGAAACCCTGACGCTGTGCCCGATCGACCGGCGCTGTATCGACAGCACGCTGCTGCGCCCGGACGAAGTGGCTTGGCTCGACGCCTACCACCGGACGGTGCGCGCGCGGCTTACTGCGCTGGTGGCGGGAGCAGCGCTCGCTTGGTTGCAACGCTCAACCGAACCGTTGTAGTCAACGGCCCACTTCGATAATCTTCACGCGGACTTTACGCTCCTTGCCATCGCGCACGACCACCAGTTCCGCAACGCCATCAACGCCGATGCGTCCGAGTTCGGCAACAAAGTTCGACAGCGCCTCGACCCGCTTGCCGTTGACGCCGACAATCACGTCGCCCAGATTGCCGGTCTTGGCATTCATCGGCTTGAGTCCGGCTTCCGCCGCCGGTGTTCCGCGGCGCACTTCCGCGATCACCACGCCCGCGATCCCCGCCCGCTCCACCAGATCGGGGCGTACCGGCGTGATGCCTATCCCCGGCAGTGGCGCCCGACCGCGCGCGATCAGCGACGGTACGACGCGGTTGACGAGGTCCACGGGGATGGCAAAGCCGATTCCGGCCGAACTGCCGGATTCGGAGCGAATCGCCGTGTTGACGCCAACCAGCCGACCGGCGCTGTCGAGCAAGGGACCGCCGGAGTTGCCGGGGTTGATCGCCGCATCCGTCTGAATCACGCCGGCGATTTCGCGCTCATAGCCGGTCGGCAGCTCGCGATCCAAGGCACTGACAATGCCGTGGGTGAGCGTGCGCTGCAGGCCGAACGGGTTGCCGATCGCGTACACGGACTGCCCGATCTTCAGGTCGCCGGAAGTCCCCAGTCCGATCGGCCGCAGGTCACGCGGAGTGTGCCGCAGCTGGACCACGGCGAGATCGTATTCGGAGGACGCGCCGATGACCTGCGCCTCGATCGCATCGCCGGCGTCTAGCTGGACGAATACGCGCGAGGCTCCCGCTATGACATGGTTGTTGGTGACGATGTGCCCGCTGCTGTCCCAGACAAATCCGCTTCCGGCGCCGCGTGCCACCTCCGAACCGAAGAAGCCTTCGTTATGGATGACTTCGGTCGTGATATAGGCAACGGACGGGGCAGCGGCCTCGAATAGTGCGACCATCGCCTGCTCCGATGGCAACAGTGGCCCACGCGGGGACACGCCGCGGGGCTCCGCGCGCTCGCGCGCACTGGCACCGACAACCCACGCCGGGGACAGCACCACAAGTACGAGGGACAGCAGCGTGAACAACGCCGGAGCGGCGGCCATGGATCCACGCCCAACCGCGGATCGAACCATGCTTATCAATTTTGCGAATTCCGCCTGCGCTAAAAACGAGGGGGCATTATGGCGTGCGCGCCGGGCCTGCGCCGGACCGGAACTAGTCCATAATTGAGTTCTCCGCCCTACTTGTTTCGCCGCCCAAAATGCCTGAAATCGCCACCGGGAACACCGGCGATCGCAGCTTTGATCTTTCGCTGCGATTGTTGACCGCACTGGTCATCGTTGCCCTGGTGGGCAGCGTGGGCCTGCTCGCCTACCGTTGGATCGCACCGAGTCTTTCGCAAGGCGGAGCCGGCCCCATTAGCACGAATACACGCCATCCGCCGGCCGCGCCGACGACCGCCGTCGCAGGACCCTCGCAAGGAGACCAGGTGCTGATGGACCCGGGTCGAGTCTTTCGATGCGAGGACCAGGGCCGTGTCTCGTTCTCCGACCGGGCATGCCCCAGCGGTGGCGCGAGCGCCGAAACGCCGACCGCGCGGCCGCATCCAGTACCACCCGCCGCAAATCACTGAGAGCCGGCCCGGCCCTTGGCGCGTGCCGTTTGCCGGCCCGCCGTATTTGGCACCCGTCGCCGCCGAGAATCCGCCGTCCAACAGGACATCGGTCCGAAAGCGGCCCCCTGGCCGATTCAGGCGGTTGCTGCCTCCCTAGGCGCGCCGGTTGCGTCCGAGCCGGACGCGGTATCGAGATTGCGCAAGTGGACCGCCAACGCGGCGTCCATCGAATTGGCGTGCAGTTCGAACCAATGCGGCAGTTCCTGCGCCAAGCGAGTGACGACCTCGGAATCACCGGCGTCGAAACGCCGGCGCACCTCGGCGACGACCTCGAGCAGCATTTCGTGTTCGCGCTCATGAGCCGCGCGTGCAGGAAAGCTCGTATCGCGCATCCAGCGTTCTTCCTGCGAACAATGACGCAGCAGATGCTCATGCAGTGCCAGCAGCTTTTCGCCTTCATCGCCGGCCTGGTGCAACGCCGCGAGCAGGTCGTGGAATTCGCGGTGAATCGCATCCATCGGTTCGAAACCGACCTCGAAATAGCCGAAATCGGAAACCATCTGCGCCTCAATTGTCATGTTCATTCCTCCAAGGAGAAACTTGCCTTGTGATCTGGGCAGCCGCTTGCGCACAGCGTGCGCGCGCCACCCGCAGACGCCAATCGCGCATTCAGGCGCTATCCGTGCAAATGATCGAGCGCGCCTGTTGTTCCAGTCATCCGGTAATGATGCGCCGCACAATCCCTGCTTGGCCGGCGACGCTAGCGGTACACCATGACCGGCAGGGTGCTATGGGTCAACACCTTCTGCGTTTCGCTCCCCAGCAACACCGCGCTCAGTCCCCGGCGCCCATGGGAGGCCATGAAAATGACGTCGCAACCCTGCCGCTTGGCCGTGTCGATGATCGCCTCGAAGGGAGAAAAGGATCGGACCACCGTCGTTTCCACTGGAACCGCTGCGGTACGCGCCAGATTCTCGAGCGCTGCCAAACGCTCGCGAGCCACGTGGTCGGCACGCTGCTCGTATTCGGCGATGGTTTCGGGTCGGTACTCGGACAAGCTGGCGTAGGCGTACGGCTCAACAACGGTCACGCCCACGATCCTGGCTCCCAATTTCGTCGCAAGCCCGATCGCGCCCTGTATCGCGCGCAGGGACAGTTCGGAACCATCCGTAGGAACCAGAATCTTGCTGAACATTTTGTACTCCTATTTGCTATGCCCTTGGCGGCGCGCTAGGGGGCGCCGACTCCAGACAGCCATGGATGCATCCTAGAACTTCTTCGGGTGGCGTGCTTGATTGCGGTCAAGCGGATTCAAGCCGCTGCAGCGCACGCGCCGCGGCCGCGAAGCCCATCGTGGCCGTCACCGTGACCGCGGAACCATATCCACCACAAGCCAGCGGGCTGCCCGCGGGTGCGCCCGCCGGTTCGCACGCCGGCGCCGGCAGACCCAGGGCTTCGTCGGAAAAGACGGCGTCGACACCAAAGCACGGAGGTTTTTTGCCGCCGCCCGGACCCGCAAAGCCGTAGTCGCGCCGCAAGCGATGGCGCAGCTTTGCCAATAGCGGGTCGCCCCGGGCGCGCGCCAAGTCGTCGCGCCGGATGCGGGTCGGGTCTTTGCGCCCACCGGCGCCCCCGCAAGTTACGATCGCGATGCCAATGTTTCGCGCATGCGCAATGAGCGCGGCCTTGGCACGGACCTGGTCAATGCAATCGATCACCAAGTCCAGTCCGTACAGCAGGCGCACCACGTTGTCCTGCGTGACGAACTCCTCCAGCGCCCGAACGTTTGCGCCCGGATGGATCGCCTGGATCCGCTGCGCCATCGCCTGGACCTTTGCCTTGCCAAACTCCGGGTCCAGCGCATGAATCTGACGGTTCGTGTTGCTCTCGGAAATGTGGTCTAGGTCTATGAGGGTGAGGTTCCCCACGCCCGAACGCGCAAGCGCCTCGGCGGCCCAGGTGCCTACGCCGCCGAGACCGACGACGCCGATGCGCGCGCTGCCAAAGCGCGCGAGCGTCGCTTCGCCGTATAGGCGAGCGACGCCGCCGAAGCGGCGTTCGAGGTCCGGGGGCGCAAGCGCCGCGGAACCCGCCGTCGTGCCCAAATCGAAATCGGATCCCTTGCCGGACATGTTATCGGCCCTTCCGCGGCGATGGCAGCGCTCTGGTCGGGCACGCGGGCACACCGCATGCCGGAGAAAATGCAACGCATTCCGCATGCCGCGACCGGCAAATCCCGTCATGGCTCGAACCGTACAATGCCCGCAATCCAGGCCGCCTTCCCGCCCACCCGGCAAGTTCATTGCCCATATCACCGTCAACCGACCGCGGAGTTGCCGCATATCATGACCAAATCCACTGATCTTCGCACCGAATATCTTCGCTCGGAACTCAACGAGGATGATGCCGGGGCCGACCCGTTTGCGCTTTTTTCCCGCTGGTACAAGGAGGCGGTCGATTCCGGCGGGCGCGATCCCAACGCGATGTCGCTGGCAACGACCGACGCGCAAGGCCGTCCCAGCGTGCGAATTGTGCTGTGCAAGGAATTCGACCGCAGCGGCTTTGTCTTCTTCACCAACTATTCCAGCCGCAAAGGCAGCGAGCTTGCGCACAATCCCAACGCCTGCATCCTGTTCTACTGGGCCGACCTGGAGCGGCAGGTACGCATCGACGGGCGCGTGGAGCTGGTTCCGGCGGCCGAATCGGACGCGTATTTTGCGCAGCGGCCCCTTTCGGCCCGGATCGGGGCCTGGGCGTCGCCACAGAGCCAGCCCATCTCCGGGCGCGAGAGCCTGGAGCGCCGCTTTACGGAGATGGAGCAGCGGTTTGCCGGGCAGTCCGCGCCGCCACGGCCGGCGTACTGGGGCGGCTACCGGTTGGTCCCGTCGGCCCTGGAATTCTGGCAGGGACGGTCATCGCGACTGCACGATCGCCTGCTGTTTTCCCTACGGGGGGCGAACTGGGAGCGCGTCCGGCTTGCGCCCTGAGAAACGGGGTTTGCCCTGCCCAAAGACGGCCGACATCCACCAAAGGGATGACCCGAAGGCTTGCGGCGCTTGCACGAAGATTCGTCGCCGGCGGGGCATCGGGCTATGATAGGAACTTCCTGCAAGCCCGAGCCTGAAAGACCATGAGCGCTGACCAAATCTCGATCATCATCGTCGAAGACGAACCCGAGTTCCGTCGCCGATTTGCGCAGATCATCGACGGCGAACCCACTATGCGGCTCGCCGGCGTCGCGGCGAACAAGCGCGAAGCGCAGGTGCTGATCGATCGCGAGGACTTCGATGTGATGCTGATCGACTTGGGTCTGCCCGACGGCACCGGTATCGATCTCATCCGCAGCGTCAGCCAGCGCAAGCCCGACGTCGATATCATGGTCGTTACGGTGTTCGGCGATGAGCAGCACGTCGTCTCATCGATCGAGGCCGGTGCAACGGGGTACATCCTCAAGGACTCGACGCCGGCCGACGTCATTTCGTGCATCCGCCTGCTGCGCGCGGGCGGTTCGCCCGTGAGTCCCGTCGTGGCTCGCAGCGTTCTGCGCGCCATCCGCTCCCGAATGGGCGGTGCCGGAACCAGCGGTGCGAGCGCGCCGGCCCGGTCCCCGAACGCCGAGAACAACCCACTATCGGCGCGCGAGACCGAAATCCTGCAGTTGCTAGCCAAGGGAATGAGCTTCAACGAAATCGGCGAAATCCTCGGAATCTCCCCCCACACCGTCACAGCGCACATCAAGAAAATCTATCGCAAACTGGCAGTGCATTCGCGCGGAGAAGCCGTCTATGAGGCGAGCCAGATGGGTCTCCTGAAAACCTGAATCGACCGATTCATGCAGGAACGCCCGAGCTTGCCGCCTAGCGCCGCCCGCCGTCCCGCATTGGTTCTCCGCATCGGGCAGGCACTGCTGGTGGCCGCGGCCCTGCTGTTCGGCGCCATGGCCACAGCCAGCGCGGTTCCCATCCGGAAGCTGGAATGGTCGTACATCGCGCCCGACCCTCTGGCAACGACCCAACAAAGTACCGGGGAGTCTCGAACACCGTTTGATCTTCCACTGCGCTGGTCCTCGGTGGAAGGCTCGCCGCTGCATACCGTTGCCATGCGCATGCACTTTCAGCTATCAGCGGTGCCCGACCGCACCTGGGCCGTGCTGCTCTCGCACACGAGCGAAGGCGGTCGTTTCAGCGTCAACGGACATTTCATCGGGGCAATTGCCGCGGAAAGCGCCACTCGCCACGTCAGCTGGCGGCGCCCGCAATTGCTGGCGATCGATGCGCCCATGCTGGTCGAAGGCGACAACGAACTGCTCATCGAGACCTCCTATGGCCCCGGGTCGCATGCTTTGGCGGGGATCGAAGTCGGCCCGATGAGCGAGCTCTGGAATCAATATGCGTTGCAGTTCGTTCTTGAGTATGTCTGGACTTGGATCGGTGCGACGATTGCCCTGTTGACCGCGCTCGTGTTTGGCGCACTATGGTGGAGACGGCGCGAGGCAATATCGAAGTTGCTGGCGCTGGCGGCGCTGTGCTGGATCGTGTACTGCGCGGCATGGCTGGTCGAAATCATCCCGCCGGAGTATCGCCTGTGGGTGCGCCTCGCCGGCATGACGGCAATGGCCGCATTCAGCGCCACGCTTGCCGTGACGCTGATGCGACTGTCCTCCCTTTCGCGTCGGCGCGAGGAGTGGCTCATCTGGGCCTATGCCGCGCTCGGGCCCGTGCTTTCCCTGGCGAGTTCGATGGGAGCCGATCCCTACTTGAGCCTGTCCTGGCAACCGGGCCTGATCCTGATCATTGCCATCGCCGCCGGCGTCGGCCTTTATCGTCGCACGCAGGGCCTCGTGGCACCGCACCCGCTGGTACTGATCGCCGCGGTCATTCTCCTATTGGCGGCCCTGATCGACTTCGGCAGCGTTGCCAGGTTGATCAATTTCGAGGGTACGCCGGCAATGAATTTTGCCGGGCCGCTGATGCTTGCGGCATTGGCCACGCCGCTGGTCGATGGTTTCATCAAAATTCTGCGCGAGGCCGAGGCGGCGCGCGCGGAACTCGAGACCCGCGTGCGCGAGCGCGAGCAACTGCTGAAACGGAACTTCGAGCGGCTCCGCGCAAGCGAGCGGGTCACGGTGGAGGCGCAGGAGCGCCAGCGCATCATGCAGGACATGCACGATGGCCTGGGTTCACAGCTGATGTCGTCATTGATGCTGGTCGAGCGCGGGGCGGTTAGCAACGAACAGTTCGCCCAGATCCTGCGGGAATCGATCGACGACATGCGACTTGCCATCGATGCCCTTGCCGCCGAGGACGCGGACTTGGCGGCCGCCTTGGGCAACCTGCGGTTCCGTATGGAGCCGCGCCTGCGGGCGGCGGGAATGGAGCTGACCTGGGATGCACGCCGATTGCCCGAGGAAATCGGTTTGCATCCGGACGTCGTCCTGCCCATCTTGCGCATCGTTCAGGAAGCCTTGACGAACGCACTCAAGCACAGCCGCGCGCGTGCCGTGCGCGTCACACTCGCCGTCGAAGGCAGTGGCGAGGCGCAGTCGCTGGATATACGGGTGGCCGACAACGGCCGCGGTATCGCCGAGGAGCGGGTCGGCGGACGCGGGCTGCTGAACATGCGCAACCGTGCTCAGAAGATCGGTGCGCAGCTGAAGCTGGAAACGGCGCCAAACGTAGGCACCACGGTACATCTGCGCGCGCGCATCGGCCCGATCAGCCCAAGCACCCGGCCGCAGCAGACCGTGCTCAACACCCAGGCGATCATCGAGCGTGCGCGGCAGCAGTAGCGCGCAAGCTGCCAGAGCCGGATGCCGCGCGCCCCGCCGTTCAGCTGACGCCGGCGCGGCGAATGCGCGCAAAAGCGCGCCGGAACTTCTCGACCTTCGGTCCGATCACGAACATGCAGTAGCCCTGTGTCGGGTTCTGGCGAAAATATTCCTGGTGGTGCGTTTCCGCCCGTACGTAGCGGTCAACGGGTTCGAGCTGGGTGACGATGTCGTCCTCGAACAGATGCTGCGCTTCCTGCAAAAATTGCGTCGCGATCGATTTCTGCTCTTCGGAGTGATAAAAGATCGCCGATCGATACTGACTTCCGACGTCGTTTCCCTGACGGTTCGGCGTAGTCGGATCGTGAATTGCGAAAAACACGTCTAGCAGCTGGCGATATTCGATTCGCGCCGGGTCGAACTCGATGCGCACCACTTCCGCGTATCCGGTATCGCCGCCGCACACCTGACGATAATCCGGATTCTCAGTGGTGCCGTTGGAGTAGCCCGCCTCGACGTCGACGACCCCATCGAGCTCCTCGAAGACGGCTTCCAGGCACCAGAAACATCCCCCGCCAAGTGTCGCAAAAGCATAGTGCAGTCGAGGCACCGGTCCAAGAGGGTGGCGAATTGACATGGCGGGCTCCTTCCGGGTCGTGGCAGGGGCCGGACCAAGGCTCGGCTCCGGCTGCTTCGCTGATGCGGTCGATCTGCCAATCTTCGCGAACGACGCAGCAAGCTTACGCCCGGAACCGGGACCGCGTTTTTGCAGTGCAATTCCCGCCTTGCCGGCGCTCAAGGCCGCCCTCAGAAATGCCGAAATCCAGACACAAGGGGATGGATTCCCCGTCTTGCGGGGGCGCCGCGATGCGCCGGCCATGCCTTGCGCTGCGCGCCCCGGAAACTGCGGCCGCCGGCCGAAACCAGCAAACCGGCACGTGGAGAAATGCGATGACATTCATAAAGCAGTACCTGATTCGGCTCTCGCACTGTGACCCCACGGGAACGGTGTTCTATCCCAACTACTTCCACATCTTCAACGCGCTGGTGGAAGATTGGTTTTACGAGGCCATCGAAATCCGCTTTGACGAATTTCTCATGGAACGCGGTCTGGCACTGCCCACCGTGCGCATGGAGGCGACTTTTTCCAAGCCCACGAAAATGGGCGAAACCGTCGATTTCTGGCTCACCCTCTCGCATGTCGGACGCACCTCGGTGCGCTTTACGATGGGCGTTGACAAGGATGGCGAGCAGCGCGTGCGGATGAACCGCATCGCGGTCTGCACGTCGCAGCAGACCCGCGAAGCCACGGTCATCCCCAGTGATGTGCGCGAGAAGATGCTTGAATTCATGCGCGAATGATCTGCCGTTGCCCGGTCGCGCACGATCCGCAGACCGTACGCTGTAGCAGGCACACCCGGGAGAAATTCCTGCGGCAAAGCGCTCCAGATCGCCGGCACGGCGCGCGATAGGTTGGGGGCCGACGGCATCAGCGATGAGTTCGGGATTGCCCGGCACATGCTCAACCTGGAGGTCGTCAATACCTACGAGGGCACGCACGACATCCACGCCCTCATACTCGGGCGCCCCCAAACGGGGATCCAGGCCTTTTTTGGGGCCGGCTGATCCTTCGCGCGGTTGCGCCGGCGTTTCTATGCCGCCGGCGACCACCGCGGCACGCCTTTGGCCAGGAATGCGGCCATGCCTTCACGCGCCTCGTCGGAGCTTCGCTGCAACGCGATCGCGCGGGCCGTGCGATCGATGAGCTCGTCCGAGATTTCGTTCCCAGCGACCGCGGCCACGAGCGCCTTGGCCGCCGCCTGCGACATCGGTCCGCCGGCACCAAGCGCCTCGCAGATCGTGCTTACTCGGGAATCCAGTTCGTCCGCCGCGACCGCTTCGTGGACTAGGCCGAGTTCGACCGCACGCGCTGCCGAGATCCGTTCCGCCGTTTGCATATAGCGCAGCGCCTGGCGCGGACCGATTGCGCGTACCACGTATGGGCTGATGACCGCTGGAATCAGCCCGAGGCGGACCTCCGACATCGCGAAGCTCGCCTCCTGCGCAGCGATGCAAATATCGCAGGCCGCCGCCAGCCCGACACCGCCGCCCAGGGCCGCGCCGTGCACCCGGGCCAGCGTCGGCTTTTTCATCCGCGCGAGCTGGCGCAACATGCCCGCAAAACGCCGTGCGTCCTGTAGATTATCTTCCATGGTCGCGGCGGCCGCGCGGCCCATCCAGTGCAGATCGGCACCGGCGCAAAAGTTGCGACCCCGCCCCGCAACAATCACGATCCGGATGGACGAGTCTGCCTCCAGGGCACGGCTGGCCGAGTCGAGCTCCTCGATCAGGATCTCGTTGAAGGCATTGTGCACTTCCGGACGGTTCATCCAGATCGTCGCGATCGCCGCGTTGCGCTCAATGCTAAGCGTTTGGTACACGTTCCCTCCTTCCCCACGGCCGGTGCCATCGGCCGGTAGCAGGCCATCCCCGCATCTGTTTCTTGCGTGCCCGGGCGCTCGATTGTGCTCCCCTGTCTGCGCCCGGCAGGCACTGCCGGTCCGGCGCGTGTTCTAATCGGACCGTTTGCGACCGTTTCTGCAACCTCGATGCGATTTACTGACGTTCTCGGCTATGTTGCGGCAATGCTGACAACCGCTTCGTTTGTGCCGCAAGCGCTCCATACCTGGAGAACGCGCCGTGCCGGTGGCATCTCGCTCGGCATGGTGTCGATTTTCACCCTCGGTGTCGCATTGTGGCTTTGCTATGGAATTGTCCTGGGCGCATGGCCGCTGATCATCGCCAATACGATCACCCTTGTTCTGGCGCTTTTCATACTGGGAATGAAATTGACCTTCGACCCATGAACCCAATGGTCCACGAAGAACTCAATCCGCCTCAGGAATTCGGCTATCGCTGCCGGCCGCCGCGCGCCGCAGCCGATCATGTATTGCCTCCCAAAGCTCTCCGGACGGCGGAACGACAACCAGGAGCCGCTCGGCCGCGCTGGCATCGAGTTGGCGCAACCGGTCGTAGAGGAAATGGGCATAGTCCTGCGGTGCGGTGGCGGCCGTCAGGCGCATGACCACGTTGTCGGCCAATAGCGGCACCAGTGCGCCGGGTGGCGCCATCACCCCCAGCGGCAAGGGCCGCAGCGCAGCCGCCCGCACTGCCAGGTCAGTAGCTGCGACCAGTTCCAGCGGCTTGCGCGGGGCGTAATGACCGGCAGCGCGGCCGGGGGTACGAGGTGCGCAATCGGTATCCGCGCCAATTCGAACGGCACTGCCGAGGGCGGCGCCGATCCGCTCGCGCCCGATCGAACCCGGTCGCAAGATGCGCGCCTCGCCCACGGCAAAATCGACAATGGTCGACTCGATTCCAAGCGCGCTGACACCACCGTCGAGGATAAAATCGACCATCCCGTCGGGTTTCTCCCCGAGGTCGGCGCGAACATGCTCCGCGCAGGTCGGGCTGATGCGACCATATCGGTTCGCGCTCGGCGCGGCGATCGCGGCCGCATCATCGCCACGCGCGGCGCAAAAAGCGTGTAGCAAGGACTGCGCCCAGGGATCCGCCGGGCAACGCACGCCCACGGTATCTTGGCCACCGGTGATGAGGTCGGTCGCACGCGGCGAACGCGGCAATATCAAGGTGAGCGGACCCGGCCAGAATTGATACATCAGCACACGTGCGGACGGCGGAATCTCCCGCGCCCAGCGCTCGGCGGCACCCGCCTGCGCCACGTGGATGATGAGCGGATGCGCGCGGGGCCGACCCTTGGCACGGAATATCGCGGCGACGGCGTCCGGCCAATCGGCATCGGCGCCCAATCCGTAAACCGTCTCCGTAGGAAACGCGACCAAGCCGCCACGCATCAGAACCTCGACCGCGCGTCGCACCTGCGCCGCGTCGACGTCCTTGCGGGTCCCAAGCACGCCGTTCCTCCCCATCACCCCGGCGACCGCACCAGGGAGCGGGGGGGATCCAGGTGGAGGGCAGCGGCGACCCGGCCGGCGCCCTCGAGCGCACCTTCGATCGACTTGCCGACCACGGTCACATGGCCCATCTTCCGACCGGGACGCGCCTCGCTTTTGCCATACAGGTGTAGGCACGCGCCGGGCACGGCCAGGACGCGATCGAAGGCGGGCTCGTACTGACGCCCGTCGCTGCGGAACCAAAGATCACCGAGCAAATTCAGCATGACCGACGGGGCAAGCATCCGGGATTCGCCCAGCGGCATGCCCGCCAAGGCGCGCGCCTGCTGTTCAAATTGACTGCTGACGCAGGCATCGATCGTCGCGTGGCCACTGTTGTGCGGACGCGGCGCGATCTCATTGACCAACAGCCGTCCATCGGCAAGCTCGAACATCTCCACGCACAATACACCGACGTATTCGAGGCCGTCGGCAATGCGAATGGCGATCGCGCGCACCCGCTCCGCCTGGGCGGGATCGATGCGCGCCGGCAATATCGCGACCGCAAGTATGCCGTTGCGATGCTCATTCTCGCTCGGCGGGAAAACGACGGTCGACCCATCGCACCCGCGCGAGACGATTATCGACAGCTCGCGGCGCAATGGCAGCCGCTGTTCGAACACACAATCGACCGCCTGCAGATGCTGCCAGGCCGCGTTCAGGCCAGCCGGATCGCCGACGTCGACCTGCCCCTTGCCGTCATAACCCAGGCGTGCCGTCTTCAAGATCCCGGGGAACAAGGTCGCATCGAGCGCATGCAGATCGACCGTGGCGCTGATGACCGCGTGTGGAGCGACGTCGACAGCGCAGGAGCGCAGGAAGCGCTTCTCCGCAATCCGGTCCTGAGCGACGGCAACCGCCTCGGCATGCGGACGAACGGGACAGTGGCGGCGCAACAGCGCCAGGCTCTGCGCCGGTACGTTCTCGAATTCGGTGGTTACCGCCGCACAAAGTCTTCCCAACTGCGCGAGCGCCGCTGGATCATCGTAGGCGGCAACGATCTGGCGTTCGGCCACTGACCCGGCCGGTCCCCCGCCCGTCGGATCCAGAACGCACACGCGGTAGCCCATGGACTGAGCCGCCAGGCAGAACATGCGCCCCAGCTGACCGCCACCGAGGACGCCAAGCCAATTCCCGGGTGCAACAGGCCTTTGGCTCTGGCGGCCGGTCACAATGGCAAGGTCATGTTGCGTGCCTTTTCGCCCTGGGTCGCGCGATACTGGGCAAGCTTCATCACAAGCACGGGATCATCCAGCGCCAAGGTAGAAATGGCGAACAGGGCCGCATTGGCCGCGCCAGCCTCGCCGATGGCAAACGTCGCAACCGGGATTCCTTTGGGCATCTGAACGATGGACAACAGGCTGTCCTCCCCGCGCAGGTAGCGCGATGGCACGGGCACCCCGAGCACGGGGATCAGCGTCTTGGAGGCCAGCATCCCGGGAAGATGCGCCGCTCCGCCCGCGCCGGCAATGATGATGCGCAGTCCCCGTTCGCGGGCGCCCTCGGCGTAGGCGAACATGTCGTCGGGCATGCGATGGGCCGAAATCACGCGCGCCTCAAAGACAACCCCAAACTCCTGCAAAAGCTCGCAGGCGTGCTTCATTGTGTCCCAGTCGGATTCGGAGCCCATCACGACGCCGACCAGGGCTGGATTTCGGCTTACCACCGCGACTGCCCCGGCAAGTGTTCGAGAGCTTGCTCCATGCCATCACCTGTGACGAGTCGTTCCAGCGCCTCGCGATAGCGCGCGGCGGTCTTCTCAATGATGTCCTGCGGCAGCGACGGCGGCGGCGGCGTCCTGTCCCAGTGCTGCTGCTGCAGCCAGTCACGAAGAAACTGCTTATCGAAACTCGGTGGTGAAATCCCCACGCGGTATTGGTCCGCCGGCCAGAAACGCGAGGAATCCGGAGTGAGCACTTCGTCCATCAGGCGCAATTCGCCGCTGCGGTCCAGTCCGAACTCGAATTTCGTGTCGGCGATAAGGATCCCTCGCCGGCGCGCGATATCGGACGCATGCCGGTACAGGCGCAGCGAGAAATCACGAACGCGTTCTGCGAGCTCGCGGCCGATACGTTCGCATACCCGCTCATAGGTAATGTTCTCATCGTGCTCCCCTAGCTCGGCCTTGCGGGCAGGAGTAAACAGCGGCTCGGCCAGTTGCTGCGCCTGCTGGAGCCCGCCGGGCAAGCGTATGCCACAGACCTCTCCGCTACGGCAGTAATCGCTCCAGCCCGAGCCGATCAGATAGCCCCGCACCACCGCTTCTATGGGCAAGGGGGTGAGTCGCCGCGCCACAACCGCGCGGCCCTCCACCTGGCTGCGCTCCTGCTCCGGGACGAGCGTTGTCGGATCGATTCCGGTCAGGTGGTTCGGCACCAGCGCAGCCAAACGCTTGAACCAGAAGTTGGACATCGCGTTGAGCACGTGTCCCTTGCCCGGAATCGGCTCGCGCATAACGACGTCAAACGCCGAAATCCGGTCTGTCGTGACAATCAGTAGACGATCCTCTCCGACCGCGTAGGTATCACGCACCTTGCCGCGGTAGACCAGCGGCAGCGAACTCAGGTGGGACTGGAGCATTGGCGCCGGCATGACCACGGACCCGGCTGCGGCCTGGATCGGAGTCACCCGAAGCGTGCCCAAAGCACGGACAGCCAGACGCCACCGGCAAGCAGCAGCGACAGCATCACTGCAGCGCTGCCCAGGTCCTTGGCTCGCTTGGCCAAGGGATTGATCTCGAAGCTTTGGCGGTCGATCGCCGCCTCGATCGCGGTGTTGACGATTTCGACGATCAGGACCAGGACCACCACGGCGATCATCAGCAATCGCTCGACCAGGCTTACCGGCAGCAGCGACGCAGTCGGGACCATAACCACCGCCAGGAGCAACTCCTGGCGAAAGGCGTCTTCCTCGGCCCAGGCCGCAACAAAACCGTCGTAGGAATAGCGAAAGGCATTCAAGACCCGTTGCAGGCCGCGCTTGCCCTTCAGCGCCCGGCTATCGCCGGGGGCAGAAGGGCTTTGCATGGGCGAGTCCGGGTGCATCCCGAGCGTCAACGGATGTGCTGCGCGAGCTCGCCGGCGCGGTAGCGCTGCGCCATCTTCTGCAGCGGCATGGCGACGAGCTTCGACGCCATACCCTCGCAGCCGAATTGCACATAACGCTCCTTGACGAGCGCTTTGGCCGCCTCGCGCGCGGGCTTGAGAAAGTCGCGTGGATCAAACTTGGACGGATTCTGCGCCAAGTACTTGCGCACCGCCGCGGTCATCGCCAGGCGAATATCGGTATCAATGTTGATCTTGCGAACGCCAAACTTGATGGCTACCTGAATCTCCTCGACCGGCACGCCGTAGGTCTCCTTCATCTCTCCGCCGAATTCCCGAATCACCGCAAGCAGATCCTGCGGAACGCTGGACGAACCATGCATGACCAGGTGGGTGGTGGGAATCCTAGCGTGGATCTGCTTGATGCGGTCGATCGCCAGGATGTCCCCGGTTGGCTTGCGTGAGAATTTGTAGGCGCCGTGCGAGGTGCCGATGGCAATGGCCAGGGAGTCGAGCTGGGTACGGCGCACGAAATCCGCCGCCTGGTCCGGATCCGTCAGCAGCATCTCGCGCGTCATCTTGCCCTCGGCACCGTGGCCGTCCTCCTTCTCGCCTTCCATCGTCTCCAGCGATCCCAGGCACCCCAGCTCGCCCTCGACGCTTACGCCCTGCGCGTGCGCGGTATCGACCACCTTCTTGGTCACTTGCCAGTTGTATTCGTAATCGGCGACGCTCTTGCCATCTTCCTTCAATGATCCGTCCATCATGACCGAGGAGAAACCCAGCCGCATCGCCGATTCACAAACGGCCGGCGACTGGCCATGATCCTGATGCATCGCGACCGGAATCTTCGGATACGTCTCGATCGCGGCTTCAATCAGGTGGCGCAGAAAAAACTCACCGGTGTATTTGCGGGCGCCGGCCGACGCCTGCATGATGACCGGCGAATCCACGGACGCGGCCGCCTCCATGATCGCCTGCACCTGTTCGAGGTTGTTGACGTTGAATGCCGGAACCCCATACACGTGTTCCGCAGCATGGTCGAGCAATTGACGCATTGAAATCAGGGCCATTTTCGTCTCCTTTCAAAACCTTCCGCGCTTGCGGCAATCGCGCGCCGCAGTCTGTTCGTTCGCTAGCCGTCTCCGTGTCAGCGCGCAGCAGCACGCTCCTCCAACACCGCCACGGCGGGCAGTGGTTTACCCTCGAGGAATTCGAGGAACGCCCCGCCACCGGTCGATATGTAGCTGACGCGATCGGCTATGCCGTACTTGGCGATCGCGGCCAGGGTATCTCCGCCGCCGGCAATCGAAAAGGCACCCTGCGCGGTTGCGCTGGCAACCGCCAGAGCCAGATCATGCGTACCCTGGGAAAATGCGTCAAACTCGAAGACGCCCAATGGGCCGTTCCAGATGATCGTCCCCGCCTGCTCGACGATGCGCGCAAGATGCGCGGAGGTTTGCGGCCCGACGTCCAGAATCATTTCATCGGCCCGCACGTCGTCGGCGCGCCGCACCTGCGCCGGGGCGTCGGCGGCAAAACGCGTGGCCACGACCACGTCCATCGGCAGCGGCAGCGTGGCCCCCTTCTTTTGCAGGGTGTCGATCACCTTTTTGCACTCGGACACAAGGTCGGCCTCGGCAAGGGATTTGCCAATCGGCAAGCCGGCGGCCAGCAGGAAGGTATTCGCGATGCCACCCCCGACGATGAGACGGTCGACCTTCTTTGCCAGGTTATTGAGTATCGTCAGCTTGGTGGAAACCTTTGAGCCGGCGACAATGGCAACCAGCGGCCGCTTGGGTTCGCCCAAGGCCCGGCCAAGTGCATCGAGCTCCGCCGCAAGCAGCGGCCCGGCACAGGCCACCGGGGCGAATCGGGCGATGCCATGGGTGCTTGCCTCCGCACGGTGTGCGGTACCAAAGGCGTCGTTGACATACACGTCACAGAGCGCTGCCATCTTGCGCGCCAACTCCTCGCTATCCTTCTTCTCGCCCTTGTTGACGCGGCAGTTCTCCAACAGCACCACCTGGCCCGGGGCCACCGAGACCCCGTCGACCCAGTTTGCGATGAGCGGCACCGGACGGCCAAGGAGCTCGGACAAGCGCGCGGCAACGGGGGCCAAGGAATCTGCGGGCGTCATGGTGCCCTCGGTTGGCCGACCCAGGTGCGATGTGACCATCACCGCCGCACCGGCGGCAAGCGCGGCTCGGATCGCCGGCACCGAGGCGCGGATGCGGGTGTCCTCGGTGACATTGCCCTGCTCATCCTGCGGCACGTTAAGGTCGGAACGAATGAACACCCGCTTGCCGCGCAGCAGGCCCTGCTTGCAAAGGGAATCCAGAGTAAGAACTGTCATGGAATATGCCGTCCTTGGTTGGAAAGTCGCCCGCAGCCGCCGCAGTGCAGGGAAGATGCACCCTTCCCGTGCCGAAACGAGTCCCCGGGATTATAGGATCTGTGACAACACGCTACGGCGATTTGTCCGGGCCGTCATGTTTCTGACGCATGCGCACGCAAGCGACACGCGCGCCGGCCCGGATCCGAACCCCCGCCTCAGGCTTTCATCAGCGCGACCGTCGTATCGAGCATGCGAGCGCTGAAACCCCACTCGTTGTCGTACCAACTGCTCACCTTGACCAGGCGCCCCGACACCTTGGTAAGCGTGGCATCAAAGTTCGACGAGTGCGGATTATGGTTGAAATCGACCGAAACCAGCGGCTCCTCGTTGTAGGAAAGAATGCCGCGCAGTGGGCCTTCGGATGCCTCGCGCAGGATGCGATTGACTTCCTCGACGGAGGTCTCCCGCGCAGCAATAAAGGAAAGATCGACCAAAGAGACATTGATCGTGGGTACGCGGATGGCAAAACCGTCCAGCCGTCCGTTGAGTTCCGGCAGCACCAGGCCGACTGCGGCGGCAGCGCCGGTCTTTGTGGGAATCATCGACATGGTCGCCGAGCGCGCGCGGCGCAGGTCTTCATGATAGACATCGGTCAGCACCTGGTCATTGGTATACGAATGCACCGTGGTCATCAGGCCGTTGACCAGGCCAATGCGTTCATGGAGCGGCTGCACGAGTGGCGCCAGACAATTGGTCGTACACGATGCATTCGAGATCACGGTGTGATCTCGCTTCAGCACGGAATGATTCACGCCATAGACGATGGTCGCGTCCACGTCCTTGCCGCCGGGAGCCGAAATGATGACCTTCTTGGCACCACCCTTGATATGGGCGCCCGCCTTCTCCTTGGTCGTGAACAAGCCGGTGCATTCCATCACGACGTCGACTTGCATTGACTCCCAGGGCAGTTTTGCGGGATCACGGATCGACAGCACCCGGATCCGGTCCCCGTTGACGACGAGCGCGTCGCCTTCAACGGCGACGCTGCCCGGAAATTTTCCGTGCACCGTGTCATAGCGCGTGAGGTGCGCATTGATCTTGGCATCACCAAGATCGTTGATCGCGACGATCTGCAGATCGTGCTTCTTGCCCCCCTCGTAATGAGCGCGCAGAACATTGCGGCCGATGCGCCCGTAGCCATTGATTGCGACTTTGATGGTCATGATCTGGGTCTCCACCCGTTGATTAACCCGCCCGCGCACCGGCTCACCGGGCTGCGTCCTCGCGCCCTTCTTGCCCTAGGATCGGTGCGGCAAAAATCCCCCGGCAGGCCAGCCCCCAAGCACGACCGCACGGGCGCAACTCCTTGCCGCCTCGCGATCCATAGGGACACACCCGCCATCAGCCGCAAGACTAGCAATTTTATCAGTCGTAACGATGATTTCCGTCATATGGAGGCGGATTAGGGACCGCAAAGTCCCCCCTACGGCCAACGCGGTCTCGCACGCACAGGGCAGTTATCGATTCCAGTACGCTGCGGTCGATGGCGGTTCCCCGATTTCTCGTGCTCGATGCCCTGGCGGTCGGGGCGAGCGTTCTTTTGCCACCGGCTTCCAGCCACCACGCACGACGGGTACTGCGCCTGCACGCCAATGATCCGTTGATTCTTTTCGACGGCAAAGGGAGCGAGTTTGAGGCGGTTTTTGCCCCCGACCCGCTGAATGCGTCTCGTTCCCACGCCACCATCACCCGCGGAGGTCCGGTTGACCGTGAAGCGCTCGTACGAATCACGCTCGTGCAAGCGCTCAGCTCGCAGGACAAGCTCGATTGGCTGGTTGAAAAAGCGGTGGAACTCGGTGCCCACCGCATCGTCCTCGCGCCCGCCGCGCGCAGCCTCGTACGCTTGAGCGGGCCGCGTCGCGAACGGCGCGCGGAGCGATGGCGGGAGATCGCCGTGGCCGCATGCTGCCAGTGTGGGCGCAATCGCTTGCCGAGCATCGAGATTTCCGATCACCTGGAGACGGCACTGCGCTCCGCCCAGGACTCGAGCGCACGATGGATACTCGACCCCGGTGCGCAATCCGGATTGCACCGCGCCAGCGGCGACTCGGTCACCTGCGCCGTCGGCCCGGAAGGCGGCTTCACTGCCGAGGAACTGGCGCTGGCCCACTCTCTGAGATATGCCGGTGCAAGGCTAGGCCGGCGCGTGCTGCGCACGGAGACGGCCGGTCTGGTTGCCATCAGTGCGCTGCTCGCCTTCCATGGCGAGTTTGCCTAGCGTAACGCGCCGCGCGGAGCACTAGACGACGACAACTCGCGACCCAGTGGCCGTCTGTGGTTCGCGCCGCTCGGTAAGAAAGGCCAGCACCGCGTCGCGACGCGCAAGCGTGTCGCGATAACCCAGGTCCATCAATGCGCGGGTAAACGGCGGCTCGAATAGCAGATAGCTGGCAAGCCCGGCACCGCTGGAGCGATAGGTTCCAATTGCCTCGAGAAGCGCGCGGATCGGCCTTGGCAGGACACCGATATATTCCATCGCGATGCCGTCGATACGTTCACTGGGGGAGATCGTCAATGTCTCGAGCGCTCGCAGGCCAGCAGCGCGGCGCGCATGCGGCGCCATGGTCTCCACGACCTGATTCATCTTTTCCAGGCGCTCCACGTCGGTCGCCAGCGCGTCGAGAAAAATCGTTGAAAGCGCATGCCCGGCGACCTGGGCCAGCGAGGGATAGGCCGCGGCATCGAAATTGGGCAGGACGCCGGGATTTCCCGTCTGCCCAACGCCGATGACCAGAATGCGCTCGGCGCCGAGATGGATCGCCGGGCTGGTCGGCGAGAGCTGACGCATTGACCCGTCGCCGAAATACTCGACCCCTCCGGTCAAGGAATCGGACAGGTCCAGCGGTACGGCCGGGAAAATAAACGGGATCGCCGCGGAAGCCAGCAGATGCGGCACGCCAATCTTGGCACGGACGGAGACCCGTTGCAGTTTGCTCGGGAATGCGTGGTCGGACAGCGACTGGTAGAACGTTACGTGTCGCCCGGAGCTGTAGCTCGACGCACCCACGGCGAGTGCGCGCAAGTGGCCGCGCTCGAGTGCCAGATCGATCCGCGAAAAATCGATGAGCCGGCTCAGCAGGTCACGCAAGGGTTCATTGTCCAGCAGCGACCTGGGGCGCGCCCGCAACGAGCGCCGGACGATCCAGCCGATGGAAAGCAGCGACAGCCAGCGGGCACCGGTTCGCATGACGCCGTACATGTCCGAGCGGTACACCTGCTCCGCGTGGAAATTCTCCCAGACCGCGACCAGCTGCGCGACGGCGTCCTGAAAGTTGTCCGACCGGCTCGCCAGGGCCGTTGCATTGACGGCACCGGCTGAGGTTCCCACGAGAATGGGGAACGGGTTGTGTCCCTGGGCGATACCCGGGTCCATGCCCCGGCGTGCATCGCGCAAGAGCGCAGCCACAGCCTTCAGGACGCCGACCTGGTAGGCCGCACGCGCGCCACCGCCCATGAGGATCAGGGCAGCCGGCGACGTGCGCAGCCGCAGCCGATCGGGAAAGCGCTCGCTCATCGATGGGCCGTCTTCGCAATAGCCGGCATTCGAGCTAGCGCTGCGAGCTGGCGTCCACAACCACCAAGGCTGCCATGTTCACGATCCGGCGCACCGTCGCCGAAGGGGTCAGGATGTGCACCGGCCTTGCCGCGCCAAGCAAAATAGGACCAACGGCAATATTGTTGCCCGAGATCGTTTTCAACAGGTTATAGCTGATGTTGGCCGCGTCGATGCCGGGACATACCAGCAGATTCGCGTCGCCCTTCAGGGTCGAGTGCGGCATGATCGACTTGCGAAGTTCGGCCTGGACGGCGCAGTCCGCATGCATTTCGCCATCGATTTCGAGCTGCGGCGCGAGATCGCGAATCAGATCCAGCGCGCGCCGCATCTTGGCCGCGGAGGGAGCATCGCTGGTACCAAAATTGGAATGCGACAGCAGCGCGGCGCGCGGGGAAATGCCCAGTCGCCGGAGTTCCTCGGCGGCGTTGATCGTGATTTCGGCGATCTCCTCGGCACTGGGATCAACATTGACGTGGGTATCAACGAGCGCAATTTGGCGCCCGGGCAGCATCAATATATTCATTGCCGCATAGACCTTGGCCCCCGCGCGCCGTCCCAGCACCTGGTCCAGGTAGCGCAGGTGGATCCCATGGGTCCCATAGGTGCCGCAAATCATCGCGTCGGCATCGCCGTGGTGAATGAGCATGGCCCCGATCAGCGTGTGCCGACGACGCATCTCGATGCGCGCGTACTGTTCCGTGACGCCGCGGCGTTCCGTCATGCGGTGATACGTCTGGCAATACTGGCGGTAGCGCGGATCGGACTCGGGGTTGACGATTTCCAGGTCGGTGCCGGCGCGCATGCGCAGACCAAAACGCTCCAGACGCCGTTCGATGACGGCCGGCCGCCCGATCAAGATTGGGCGCGCAACGGATTCGTCGACGATCACCTGCACGGCGCGCAGCACCCGTTCGTCTTCACCTTCGGCAAACACCACCCGGTCCGCACCGCCGCTGGCATGGGCCTTCTTCGCGATTGCGAAGATCGGTTTCATGAAGGTGCCGGAGTGATAGACGAACTGCTGCAGCTGCGCGTGGTATGCGTCGTAGTCGGCCAGCGGTCGGGTCGCTACGCCGCTGCGCATCGCGGCCTGCGCAACCGCCGGCGCGATGCGCAGCATCAGGCGAGGATCAAAGGGCTTGGGAATAATGCAATCGGGTCCGAAGCTCAGATTGCTGACTCCATACGCAGTAGCGACCTCGTCGCTGGTCTCCTCCTGCGCCAGTTGGGCGATCGCATGAACCGCCGCGATCTCCATTTCTCGCGTAATCGTCGTGGCTCCCACGTCGAGCGCACCGCGAAAAATAAAAGGAAAACAAAGTACGTTGTTGACCTGGTTCGGGTAGTCAGAGCGCCCCGTCGCGATGAGCGCGTCGTCGCGCACCGCCTTGACCTGCTCCGGCAGGATCTCCGGCGTGGGATTTGCCAGCGCCAGGATGAGCGGATCCGGCGCCATCGAGCGCACCATCTCGCCGGTGCACACCCCGCCCGCCGAAAGGCCGAGAAAGATGTCTGCGCCGGTCATCAGATCGGCAAGGGTGCGGGCATCGGTAGACTGGGCGAAACGCGCCTTGTCCTCATCCATCAGCTTGGTTCGCCCCTGGAACACGACGCCTTCGATGTCGGCGACCCAGACATTCTTTCGCGGTAATCCGAGCTCGATCAGGAGCTCTAGGCAGGCCAGCGCAGCGGCGCCGGCCCCGCTGCAAACGAGCTTGACGCTCGACAGCGACTTGCCAACGAGCTTTAAGCCATTCAATACCGCCGCGCCCACAATGATCGCCGTGCCGTGCTGATCGTCATGGAAGACCGGGATCCGCATGCGCTCGCGCAGGCGCCGCTCAACCCGGAAGCACTCCGGAGCCTTGATGTCCTCCAGGTTGATGGCCCCGAAGGTCGGCTCGAGCGCCGCGATGATCTCCACCAGGCGGTCCGGATCCTTCTCGTTGATCTCGATATCGAAAACGTCGATCCCGGCAAATTTCTTGAACAGCACCGCCTTGCCTTCCATCACCGGCTTGGCTGCCAACGGCCCGATCGCACCCAGGCCGAGAACCGCCGTTCCGTTGGTGATCACACCCACCAAATTGGCGCGCGCCGTGTATCGCGCCACCGTGCTCGGATCGTTGACAATCGCCTCGCAAGCGTGGGCGACCCCCGGCGAGTACGCGAGCGCCAGATCACGCTGGTTGACCAGCTGTTTCGTCGGGGTTATCGATATTTTCCCGGGCTGCGGAAATTCGTGGTACTCGAGCGCGGCACTGCGTAGTTCGGCGTTGGGCGACGTGGGCATGGCTCGATCACTCTGTGAAAGCGGCAATTATCGACCCGTCCGTGCGCGCGCGTGCAGCCCAGCAGCGCTGAGGCGAGCAAATGTCCAGCGCCAGGCAAGCAGCGGGCCTTTCGGGTCGGCAACGACGGGCACACGGTTGGGCAGGACGCCGCAGGCGGACTTCGCGCCGGCATTTTGTTCATGCAAATGGCGCTTTTGTCGTGGACAAAAGTTGACGTTGACCTTGCTGGAACGATATATTTGGTCACTGCTCTTCAGAGCCTGTCCTATAGCCTGAGCGCGCAGACCCTCTACTCGGTGCCTCTCCTCCCTCCCTCCTCAGCCGATTAAGGGTGCGCTCGGTCGACAGGCTCTTTTTTTTGCCCGCGACAAAGAGCCGGCACGACCAGGGGCAAAGGCATCGCGCCCGGACAGGGCGGCTGGGGAAACCGAACCTTGGTACGGGTTAAGCGGTGTGTTCCTTGCGCACCAGCGTCGTCGGCATTTCCGCCGGCGCGCTGCTGGTCATGGACTCCGCGCTGTCGCTGCCTCCGCGCGTATCGGAGCGCAATCCAGCGGCAAGCGCCGCGGCGACGGAACCCGAGGCGGCGAGCTTGAGGCGCCCGAGCTCGCTCAGGACGCGATTGGCGTAGCCGCCATCGTCGGCCAAGTTCCCGGCGCCGACGTAAAGCTGCAATCCCCGCTCGACCGAGCCGCCGCGTCGGATTACCTGGCTCAATATCTGCGATCCGACCTGGATGTTGGCGACCGGATCAAGAGCACCGGTGTCGCCTCGGTCGACGAATTTGCCCCCGTGCAGGTCCGGCATCACCTGCATCAGTCCGGTTGCACCCACCGGGCTTTGCGCGAATGGATTCATGCTCGACTCGACTGCAACCACCGACAGGATCAACAGCGGATCAATTTGCCACTCCTTCCCCGCTGCGTGCGCAGCCGCGACCATTACCCGTACGGCTTCGTCGGCGACGTGATAGCGCCGCGCCAGGTACAGTGCAGCGTTGTTATCGGCTGGTTCCAGGACAACCCGCCGACCGATCTTGGGACCCTCGGGCTCGTCCGAATCCGCATCGCTGGCGGATGGCTCCTCGAGCGCCGCGCCGCCCATACTGGCCCAGATGCTGGCGCCAACTTGGGCCGCCGGAGCGCGCAGACCCGGTACCGCCACAAGGGCCACCAGCGTGACCACGCTGGCCAAACCGATTGCTTCTAGCGCTGCACGGGTTGCGCCAGCCAGCGAGCGAACGACGTCCGCGCGCAGCCGGGAAGCACTGTGCCTTCGAATGTCCACAGGATCTGGGTTTGCGACTACAACGTTGGTTTCGACCATGGTGATCCTCTCCCAACCGAATTTTATTGACTCGAAAAATAAGTGAGTCTTTGCATACGGGAAATCGACTGCTGGGCACCACCACTGCTGCAGGCAGGCCGCTTTGCGTCTGGCGCAACAATGGCGCCGACCGCAGAGCAATAAGGGCGATACTCGGGACTAACTAGTAAACACCGAGCGCCAGGCTTTCCTTTCAACGCGGCAGAGATTTTGAAGCGCCGCACCGGTGCGGCCAATGCCGAGGGAAAGCCGAATGAGATGGATTGTAGGGCTTAGCGCATAGCCGTCAATGGAAATTCGTGGCAAATGCCGAAATGACGAACTGGAGCAATCTATGTGCCAACTCTTGCATTTGCGCTGAGCTAATTTGAATCTCTTTTTTTATCAAACAGTTATGTAATTGTCGATAATATTGGTGAGTGCTCGCACGCACTGCATCGGGTTCTCGCAGAGTGGAAATTTCTCAATGAAATACACGGATTTACGAGATTTTTTAAACAATTTAGAGAGGATGAGAGATCTTCATCGCATTTCGCACCAAGTATCCCCAAAATTGGAAATGACCGAGATTTGCCAGCGCCTGCTCGAGCAGGGCGGGCCGGCGGTAGTGTTCGAGCAGCCTTGCGGATTCTCCATTCCCGTCGTAGCCAACGTTTTCGGGACGCAGCGGCGAGTCGCCCTCGCCATGGGAGTCGAATCCATCGCAGAACTTCGGCAAGTGGGCGAGTTGCTGGCAAACTTAAAAGAGCCGGAGCCCCCGGCCGGCCTACGGGACGCCATGTCCAAGGTCAGCCTGCTCAAGTCGGCGCTGTGGGACATGTCCCCGCGCCGGGTCCGGGGGCCCAGCTGTCAGGATGTTGTCTGGGAGGGCGCCGATGTCGACCTGGGCAAGTTGCCGATACAGCAGTGCTGGCCGGAAGACGCGGGGCCTTTGATTACTTGGGGCATCGTTATTACCCGGGGTCCCCACAAGTCCCGGCAAAATCTCGGAATCTACCGGCAGCAAGTCATCGGTCCTAACAAGCTTGTGATGCGCTGGCTGTCGCACCGCGGTGGCGCCCTCGACTTTCGCGATCATCGGCTGGCCCGCGCAGATCAGCCCTTCCCGATCGCCGTCGCCCTCGGTGCCGATCCGGCAACCATCTTGGGCGCGGTAACGCCGGTTCCGGACCAGCTGTCGGAGTATCAGTTCGCCGGCCTATTGCGAGGCTCACGCACCGAGATTGCCCCCTGCCTGGGCAGTTCCCTGCACGTCCCGGCCCGCGCCGAAATCGTCCTGGAGGGGCACGTCCTGCCCGACCCGGCAAACGCCGGCGGCAAGATCAGCGCCATCAACAGCGGATTTGAAACCGCGGTGGAGGGGCCGTTCGGGGACCATACCGGCTATTACAACGAGACGGAGCGCTTCCCGGTTTTCACCGTTGAGAGAATCACGATGCGCCGCGATCCCATGTACCTTTCGACCCATACCGGGCGCCCGCCCGACGAGCCGTCGGTACTGGGCGCGGCGCTCAACGAGGTCTTCGTGCCGGTTCTCCAGCGCGCCTTCCCGGAAGTCGTCGATTTTTACCTGCCGCCCGAAGGATGCAGCTACCGCCTGGCAATCGTCTCTGTGCGCAAGCAATATCCCGGACACGCGCGGCGCATCATGTTCGGCATATGGAGCTTCCTGCGCCAGTTCATGTATACGAAGTTCGTTCTGATCGTGGACGACGACATCGACGTGCGCAGCTGGCCGGACGTGATCTGGGCCGTGAGCACGCGGGTTGACCCCCTGCGCGACACCCTTCTGGTCGACAATACGCCAATTGATTACCTGGATTTCGCGAGCCCGGTCGCCGGACTCGGCAGCAAGATGGGGATCGACGCAACCAACAAGTTGCCCGGGGAAACCGCCCGAACGTGGGGTCGGCGCATCCGGATGAGCGAAGCGGTGAAGACGCGCATCGATACGATTTGGGGCGAGCTGGGCCTTCCCAAGCAACACTGATCCTTTCCAAGGGCTCGCTACCATGGAACGAAAAATCGTGCGTCGCGGAGGCATACGCTCCGCCGGATACGATCGCAACAGCCGGGAACTCGAAATCGAGCTCGACTCGGGCGCAATCGTGCGCCACAGCGGCGTCGGGGAGGAGATAGCGCGCCGCTTCCTGACCAGCGCAGCGCCGGCCAGCTTTTACAAAGACAACATCGAGGAGGAATATCCCGCCCGAAGAGTTCGCTAGCGGCGCTCGCTGCAGCGTCCCGCGATCCGGTTCAGATCGGCCCGATGCCGCTCAAGGCGAGGCGGAATTTGATCTGCACATCGTCGTCGACCACCGAGGTGTCGGTCCAATCGCCCTCCCCAATGGAGAAGTCGAGGCGGTGCACGACCAGCGCCCCCGATGCAAAGGTCAGCTCGCCGGTCTGCACCAGGACTACCGGCACCACTACTTCGCGCGCATGTCCCTTGATCGTCAGGCTCCCGGTGATCTCATAGCGACCTCGATCCAGGCCGCGGATTGCACTGGATTCGAACACGGCGCGAGGAAAGTGCTGGGTGTCGAACCAGGCCGGCTTGACGACCTCCCGCATCGCGTCGTCGGTGGGCAACTCCACGCTTGCCACGTCGACGCTGATGGCAAGCCGAGCTTTTTGCGGAGTCGCCGGATCAAAGCTCATCTGGACGTCGAAGCTTCGAAAGCTTCCCGCAATCGGAACACCCATCTGGTGCGAGACGAAGCCGATTTCGCTCTGCGCCGCAACGACCGAGGGCAGGTTTGCCCGGGCCATCGCAGTGCAAAATCCGAGCAACAAGCACACGCCAATGGTGCCAAGGCCTTTGCGGGCGGCTGTCATTGGCGCGATTGCGGTGCCGAACGATGTTCTCGAGGCGGCAGCATCCTGAGCATGATGGAGTCACGTTCTATGAATTGGTGTTCCAGCGCGGCCGCCACATGTAGGCCGACCAATGCGGCAAGTCCATAGGAAAGAGCCGCATGCAACTCCTTGAGAAGGTGCGCGAGCGCCTTGTCTACCGGAACGAAGTCCGGGAGCGGAATTTTGCCGAACCAGACGACCGGAAAACCGGACGCAGAACTGTATGCCCATCCGGCGATCGGGACCAGGAAGAACATCGCGTACAAGAGGTAGTGCAGACCTTCCGCCAGGCGCTTTTGCAGCAGACTCATCGACGCGGCCGATTCGGGCGGAGGATGGCGCAGGCGCCAGCCCAGGCGAAACAAGGAAAGCACCAGGATTGAGATACCGGCCCACTTGTGCCAGTTGAAAAGCCGGACGCGCAGGGGCGAGAGCTTCAAGTCGGTCATGTACAGGCCGACACAAAATGCCGCCACCAGGGCCAGGGCGAGCAACCAATGCAGCGCTATGGCGACGTCCGAATAATGGCCGGATCGTTCCGAAGGCCTCATCCCTGACCATCCCGGTTGCGGTTGATTCCAGGTTGTCCGCAACTTTCCCCTCTCGCTCGCCGGTTGCCGGACGCGGTCCGAGTATAGGGGAGAGCGGCTTAGCCGTTGCTCATGGAATCTGCGCCGATGGCAGGTATTTCTCTATGGTCTCGGCGCGCTGCGATAGATAGGCAGCATCGCGGTGGTGGTCGAAGAATTTCGGGCTGGGGAGCATGGCTGCCATGCGGGCGGCCTGGTTCGGATCCAGGGACTGCGCCGAAATGCCGAAATAGTGACGCGCCCCGGCCTCGGCGCCAAATATCCCGTCGCCCCATTCAACGACATTCAGATACACCTCCAGGATCCGGCGCTTGTCCCAAACCGCCTCGATCATGAGGGCAATCAGCAGTTCCTGTACTTTTCGAACGTAGCTGCGGTTCGCGGACAGAAAGAGGTTCTTCGCCAATTGCTGCGATATCGTCGATCCCCCGCGCGCCATGCGGCCACGACGAAGGTTATCCGTATACGCCTTCTCCATTGCCTCCCAGTCGACGCCTTCATGGCTGAGGAACCGAGCGTCCTCGGACGTCACTACGGCGCGCTTCAGGTTGGACGATATATGTGCATAGTCGACCCACATCCGCTGCGGTTGGCGTGGCGCCCGCGGCGCCTGCGCAGGCAATTGCTTTTCCATGCGCTCGCGATCGTGCTGCATGAACGCGGTCTGCGCCGGGTTGTGCCACTTCCAGATGAAAACCCACGCGAAGAACCACAGCTGCACGGCGAGGAGCGACGCGAACAGCGCCAAGGCGGCACGTTGCGCCCAGACCCGCGCCCTGCCGCGTTCCGACATCAGGCCGGAGCCGTTCCGTGATCGAGCCGTCGACGCATCTCGCGGTACACGCCGGCGGTCTCCGGACGCACGCCGCGCCAAAGAGCGAACGACTCGGCCGCCTGTTCGATCAGCATGCCGAGGCCATCGCTGACCCGCCGCGCGCCACCGCTCTTTGCAAGACACATGAATGGAGTCGCACCGGGCGCATACACCAGATCGTAGGCCAGCAGGCAATCGTCAAAGGTCTCTACGTCGATCAATGGCGCATCATGATTCAGGCTGCTGGACGTGCCATTGATGATCAGGTCAAAATGCTCCGCCGGAACCTCATCGAATCGAATGGCCTCGACACCGAACTCATCGGCGAGCTCCTGGGCTCGGCCGTGGGTCCGGTTGGCCACGGCGATCCATTTGGGCCGCTCCTCCAACAGCGAAGCGACAAGGCCGCGAACGCCGCCGCCAGCTCCCAAGACGAGTATCGCGGCACCGGCGATCCGGAAATCCAGGCGCTCCCGAAGATCGCGTACAAAACCGATACCGTCGGTATTGTCGCCAATGATGTCATCACCATCGAACTTCAGAGTATTCACGGCGCCAGCTAGGCGCGCACGCGGGGTCAGGTCGTCCGCCAGTTTGGCGGCATCGAGCTTAAACGGGATGGTGACGTTCAAGCCAAGGTAGCCGTTATCCCGTAGACCAAGCGCGAAGTCCTCGAAACCGTCCAACGGCGCCTCGAGCTTTTCGTAACTGACGCCCTGCCCCGTCGTGCGCGCAAAAAGACGATGGATCTCCGGTGACCTGCTGTGCGAGATCGGGTTGCCGACAACGGCGTAGCGGTCCGGTGGTTTCATTGGTCAACGGGACGACTCTCCGGCATCTGCGCGCGTGGCGAACTGGTCATTGGTGAAGATCCAGCTGCGGGTAATTTCCAGTCGATCGGTGTCGCGAGCCATGTCGGGTGGAAAGGGGGGAAATGGAGCCGATAGCTTAACAATACGCTGGGCCGCGCTGTCAAGCACGGCCGAACCGGAGGATTGTTCGATTATCGACTCGATCAGGGCCCCGTCGCGGTCGATTACGACGGTCATCCGCAAAGTCCCATAAATTTTCCCACGTGCCGCTTCCGGGTAATGATCGTTGCCGATCTTCTCGATGCGGGCACGCCAATCCTCGAAGTAGCGCGCAAAGCGGTAGGCCGAGGCGCTCGGCATGAAATGATGCACCCGCGGGCGCTTCTGATAATCCGAGATCTCCTTGGCGATTTCCGCCTGCATCCGGGATAGCTGCTGCTGGGATCGCTGCGCGTTCTCCGGATTTGGCGTGGTCGGTGCCGAACGCGGTTGCGCATTCGCGGCCGACATGTTTGCCTGGAAGGCTGCCAACAGTTCGCGCTGCTCCCGTTCGAGCTGCTCGACGGCACGCCGCTGGGCCTCGAGCGCATCGCCCTCCGTGATGGTCGCCGCATTCGGAAGCGGGGAGCTGCGCCGACCCTGTTCATTGGAGCCACCGCCTTCCAAATTGACCTGCGCCTGCGCTTGCGGCGCAACCGGGCGCTTGTCGCTGCGGGCGTTGACCAGGATCACCTCCAGAGGCGGAGCCGAAGCGATCCGGTGAAAAAACTCCGGATCGACAAATCGTATCGTCAGGGCGGTAACATGCAAACCGATCGACACGCCAAGCGCTGACAGTAAGATGCGGTTGCTGAGCAAACGGTCGGTCGATCGCACTAGTACAACAACCCGAAAGATTTCGTAATCACCGGTACGCGCGTCCGGGCGCCTACACCCACACAATCCGTAGGAGGCGCAGCGCAGCCATGGCCATGCCGTCGCCGTGAATAAGCGAGCCTGCAAGCGGCCACGCACGGTGCCTCGAGCATAGAAAAACACATGGATTGACGTACTACGCTTCGCATTGCCATCCGTCCGAGCTCGATGGTCTCCAGGCCAGAATCACCTGCCGGCATGGATTGTAGCCATGCGCCCAACCTCGTCTCGCCGCCCAGGGACATGAACCGCACCATCGCACGCGACGGTGCTACCCGCCAAAGCTATCAAGACCACCGGCAACGGCAGCAATGCCGTTGCCGGCCGCGACCGACTCCGCCGACTCGGAATCGATATCCTCATCGAGTGGGAGCACGCGCACGATGCGTGCATTGGGCGTCAAGTCGATCAAGTCAATATTGCCAATCTCCAGTTCGAGCCTTTGCCCGCGGTCATAGGACGCAGCGCCCGCGAGCCGCGTCGTCATCGGCAGCCCCAGGAGCCGCACGATGTCGCCCTTGGCCACGCGGGCCTCGACGCGACGGATTCCCTCCTGCTGCAACCAGCGCAAACTCCAATAACGCTCCATGAGTTCCTGAAATTCTGCATATGCGATGTATGCGGCATCGAAACCCGAGACCACGGCGAACAGATCGGCATCGCCGCGCCTATGAGGAGCGGCCTCGCCCAGCACCGCGGCGATCAGTTGGCGTTGATTGACCAGGTCTACGTACCGTCGCAACGGAGACGTACACCAGGCATAGTGGGATACGCCGATTCCTTCATGCGGCGACGGGCTGGTTGACATGCGCACTCGGCCCAGGGCCTGTGAGCGGTAGATGCCCACGATGCCAAGCGTGTCGAGCCAGGTTCCCCAGTGATTGTTGGTGCGGATCATGAGTTCGGCCACAATTCGATCCAGCGGGGCATCACGGCGGCGGGTGTACAGGCGCACATGCGCCTCGTCACCGATTCCGTCCAGAAGAATGGAAACCTCCTCGCGTCCCTTGGGTTCCGGCTTGCCGCGCACCTGTTCGCGCTCCGATCGCAGGCAATTCGCGAACCGCCACAGCAACAGGAGTTCCTTGGCGAAGGGTGCCTGCAGGTCACCGGTGCGCAGGCGCTCTTCGCTGATTTCGGACTCGATCTGATCATGTCTGAGGTTGGCTGCCACATGCACGGCTTCGACCACGCTGCGAGCGCTGCGTACCGTGCCGGTTTGGGGATCCAGTTCGAAATAAAGGGACAGTGCCGGCACGGTCCGCCCCTCGGTCAAGGAAAAGGCATCGATCCACGAGTCCGGCAGCATGGTGTATTTGAGCCCCGGCGCATAGACGGTCGACATGCGCGCGCGCGCCACAGTGTCCAGGGGATGGCCTGCGGTGATCGCCAGTGCCGGGGCCGCGATGTGTATTCCCACCGTCGTGCTGGCGTTCGTCCATTGGACCGAAAAGGCGTCGTCGATTTCCGTGGTTGCGCTGTCGTCGATCGAGAATGCCTGCACCCCAGCCGAAGGCAAGCGGCGCTGCAGTCGTTCGGGTTCCGGCAGATCGGCCGCAAAATCGACCCCACGCGGATACGCGCGCGCCAGGAAAGAATCCCGGTGCCATTGGTAGGGCGATGCGATGGCGCCGCACGCCAGCATCAGGCGCAAAGGGGTGGTCTGTAGTTCGTGGGCGGCCTGTTCCACAGCCTTGAACTCGATGGAATTCCGATCCGGCTTGATCAGCAAGTTTGCGCCCACTGCCGCTATGGCCGGTGGCAAGACACCGCGAACCAGCTCCCGGACCATCACGGCGCGCAACTCGTCCTGGCGGCGCCGGCGTTCGACCGCAGCCAGGGCGGCACGAAGCACCTCCGGCACTGCCGGCCGGAACCGTCCCCGCCCCTTGCGCTGAAAATAGACTGGCGCCGACTGCAAGCAAATGAGGATTGCCGCCGCCTCGACCGGGCTCGGCTCATGTCCGCAGTACTCGAGGGCGAGCTGCTCGAATCCGAACTCGTGCTGAGGTGCGCACTGCCAGAGGAAATCAATTTCCATTTTCGACGCCTCGGCATGTGCCGCGGCAAGCAGCTCATCGGCGCGCGGGTGCTCAAAGCGGAGCAGCACCGCGGCCGCCTTGACCTTGATGCGTTTACCGCTGCTGGAATCGACCTGAAGCGACGCGTCCGTCGCCGATCGCACGGTGCCCGCCTTAAGGTCGCCATCGTCCTCGAACAAGACTTGCATGGCCGGACAATAGCGCACCAATAAGTTGATAGCCGCGGAACGCCTTCGTGGTCAGAGCGCCACCGCCCGTGCAAACGCCGGCTCCGACCGGTCGGCAAGCGCGGTCGTCCAGAGCCTGGTGCGCCGTCGCACAGGCGAGGGCCTGCGCAGCGCCCGTGACAGTTGCCCCTTCGCCGTTCCGCCATCGCAGCTGCTCCACCCGATCTTGGCAATCCCGCTCGCCCGCTGCTCGCTCGCCGTCCGGGCAGCGCCGTTCACACCGGCAGGATGATCCCGGCCCGGCTCAATGTGTCGGCAGAGAAACTCCGCAAAAGCGGAGCACTTCCGGCAAATAGTTGTCGAAATCCGTCATCGCGTGATCGGACCCCTGGATGATGTGCATCGGGCAATTCCGGTACTTCTCGACCATCGCCCGGTAATCGATCACCTCGTCGCCGGTCGCCGCGATCAGCAGATAGCGATCCGGCGCCCTCAGGAAACTTGTCTCCAATGCACGCAGTTCGTCAAGGAATTCAGGACGGATTTCCACCCGGCTGCCCGCGAAATCGGTCTGCCAGCCGATGCGCCCGGTCAAATGCTCGTAGGGGCGGACGGCCGGATTCAACAACACCGCGCGGCATCCGAGCTGCTCCGCAAGCCAGGTCGCGTAATAACCGCCCAGGGAACTGCCCACAAGGTACAACTGCCGGGGATCCTCAAGCTGCGCCGAAGCCAAGGCGACGTCAGCGGCTGCCCGCGGCGAAACCGGCAGCGGCGGACAGACAAAGTCCGCCTCCCGCCCTGCCAGGGCAAGCGCCGCGCGCAGTCGATTCGCCTTCGCCGATGCCGGCGACGAGAGAAATCCGTGCAGGTACAAAATCACCCCTGCCTCCCGAAATCCGCTGGCAATGCCGCCAGGGCGGCGAGGATCCTGCCATGCACGCCGCCGAAGCTGCCGTTGCTCATCGCAACCACGTGATCGCCCGGTCGCACGCTCGACATCAGCGCCGCGACCAGCTCATCGAGCTGATCGAAGACGCGCGCCCGCGTACCCAGTGCCTGCAGCGCATCCCGGGGATCCCAGCCCAAGGCGTGCGGTCCGCTGCGCGGGCCGTAGCAAAAAACGAGATCGGCGTCACGAAGACTGCCGGCAATCATGTCCTGCATGGCGCCTAGCCGCATCGTATTGGACCGCGGCTCGAGCAGCCCCAGGATCCGGGCCGAACCGACCCGGCGGCGTAACCCGGCAAGCGTCGCCGCGATTGCGGTCGGGTGATGCGCAAAATCGTCATACACGGTGACGCCATGGACGCAGCCACGAATCTCCAGCCGACGCTGGACACCGGCAAAACAGCGCAGTGCTGCAAGACTTTGCTGCACACCGATACCGACGTGGGTAGCCGCGGCAATCGCCGCCAGCGCGTTGCTGCGATTGTGGTTCCCTGACGGCGCCTGAACGAGAGTGCCGAGGCAGCTTTCGCCTCGCCAGATCGCAAAGGCGTCGCTCCCGTCCAGAGAATCGCGCCAATGCCAATCGTCGTCCGTATCAAAATGCTGCACTTCGCTCCAGACGCCGCGTGCCAAGACGCGCGCCAAGGCGGCGTCACGCCCGTTGGCGATCACCCGACCGGTCCGCGGAACGCATCGGAGCAAATGATGAAACTGTGTCTCGATGGCCGCAAGATCGGGGAAGATGTCGGCGTGATCGAATTCCAGATTGTTCAGGATCAGCGTCGACGGAAAGTAGTGGACGAACTTGCTGCGCTTGTCGAACAGGGCCGAATCGTACTCGTCGGCCTCGATCACAAACGACTCGCCACTTCCCAGGCGCGCCGAAATGTTGAAATCAACGGGCACGCCACCGATGAGAAAACCGGGATCGACGCCGGCGTGCTGAAGAATCCACGCCACCATGGCCGATGTCGTCGTCTTGCCATGCGTTCCGGCAATGGCGATGACGTGCCGGCCGTGCAGCAGGTTCTCGCCTACCCATGCCGGGCCCGATGTGAATCGGGCCCTCGAATCAAGTACCGCCTCAAAGAGCGGATTGCCGCGCGACACGACATTGCCGACGATAAAAAGATCCGGCCGCAGCGCGATCTGGTCGGCACCGTAACCTTCGATCAGCTGCACACCGGCGGCGCGCAGCTGATCGCTCATGGGTGGATAAGCCGCAGCGTCGCAACCGGTAACCCGGTGACCGGCGGCAAGCGCAAGGCGCGCCACGCCACCCATGAAGGTGCCGCAGATTCCAATGATGTGCAGGTGCACGGGATTTTCCGCCATTTGGCCAAAGCCGGGGATTCTAAGCGGCCCCGCGAGAAGATGGCCCGGTGCCCGAGCAGGCACTGCGCCGCGGTATCAATTGCCGGCGGCGACTCGGTAGACTGGCAGAAGTCGATCGCACCTAGCGGGAACGAAAAACCGTGAAGGCAAAGCCGAACCGGGAGAGGTTGCAACGCGAAATAGCCGCGCTCGCGGCGCGCCTAATGGCAGAGGACGGTTTTGACTGCGCGCAAGCCAAGCGCAAGGCAGCGATGGCGGTTAGCGGGGATTGCGTACGCGTGCGTGGCGTCCTGCCGGACAATGAGCAAATCGAAGCGGCGCTGCGGGAGCATCTGCGCACGTTCGTCGGGGCGGCACATCGGGCGCTGCTGCGCCATCTGCGCGCCCTGGCCGTCGAATGGATGCAGGGTCTCGAGCGCTTCCGCCCCCACCTGGTCGGCGCGGTTCTAAACGGCAGCGCAACAAAGTACTCGCATCTGAGCTTGAGCCTATACACGGAGAGCGCCAAGGACGTCGAAATTGCCCTGCTGGACCGAGGGATCAACATTCGAGTTGACGCGGCGCGGCGCGACCAGGGCCGCGCCCAGGAGGTCATCGGGTTTCTCGCGGAACCGCCGGGGCGGGGCCCCGGCGCGCTACCCACGGCGATCTTCCTGACGGTCTATGACCCCGAGGCGCTGCGGATTGCTCCGGGTACAAGCGCCCGTGCCACCGACCCGCGACTGCACCCGATCGAGCGCTCCGGCCGCGCCAGTCTTCCGATGGTGCGCCAGCTGCTCGCCGACACCGACGCAAACGACTACCCGCCGCTCCATGCGTAGACCAGGTCTTGCCCATGTCGCAATCGCGGTGGCCGCTCTTGCGGCGATCGGCACGCTCGGAGCCATTGCCGACCGCGCCTGGCACCGCGCACGCGCAGCGCAGACGGCCAGCGCACGAGCTGCCAAGGATCTGTACGCAATATCTCTTGATGACGCGGACGGCCGAGCACAGCCCCTATCCCAATGGAAGGGAAAGGTGCTGGTGGTCAATTTCTGGGCAACATGGTGCGCCCCGTGCGTGGCGGAAATGCCGGGCCTGGAGAAAATTCAGCGTGAATACGCCGATCGCAATGTCGCGATCGTCGGCATCGGCATCGACGACCAGGATCGGGTCCGCCAGTTTCGGGACCGACTCGGACTGCACATGCCCTTGCTTGCCGGCGGCTTCAATTCTTTGGGCTTGGCCCGCGCTTTCGGCGATAACGAGGGCGTTCTCCCCTATACTGCACTCATCTCTCCCGACGGTCGGCTCTTGCGCACACACTCCGGCGCATTGGAGCCGGGGCAGCTTCGCGAATGGCTCAGCACTATTCCTTGAGTCGCCCTAAGCCGCTGGACAAAATGGGAGAATATGTCGACAATAGCCTCCTTCTTCCGTTAATTCGCACCTTTCGCACGCAACTCATGCGGTCCAGGAAGGCGCCCAAGTGGCAACGTCGATTCTGTTGTTGAATGGTCCCAATCTGAACCTGCTCGGATCCCGGGAGCCATCCCTATATGGGACACAGACGCTCGCGCAGATTGAGCAAGAACTGAGCGATTTGGCGCGGGAAAAAAAGCTTGCCCTGAGCTGCTTTCAAAGCAATCACGAGGGGGCGCTGATTGACCGGATCCACGCTTGCCCGGGCGATGGGGTCGATTTCATCATCATCAATGCCGGAGCGCTGACCCATAGCAGCATCGCATTGCGTGATGCACTGATCGGGGTCGCGATACCGTTCATCGAAGTGCATATCTCCAATATCTATCGCCGCGAAAACTTCCGTCACGCTTCGCTGCTCGCGGACTGCGCGATCGGATCGATCATCGGACTTGGGGCCTACGGCTACCGCCTCGCGCTGCAATTCGCCGCGGGCCACGCGAGCGCAAAAGCATGATCTATATGCGGCCCAGATCGACGGGCACTGTCGCTGCACACAAATGCAGACAGGTGACTTTGTGAGGTAAGCATGGATTTGCGCAAACTAAAGACCCTGATCGACCTGGTCGCGGAATCCGGAATAGCGGAAATCGAAGTCACCGAAGGCGAAGACAAGGTCCGCATCGTTAAACACCCGAATGCGCCGGCCGCGGCGGTCGCGCCGGCGAGCGGGATCGCAGCTGCCGCCGCTGCTCCGGTGCCAGCGGCCATACCGGTGCCACCGGCGGCGGAGCCGGATGCGGGACACATCGTCAAATCGCCGATGGTTGGGACGTTCTATCGCTCGCCCGGCCCGGACGCCAAGCCATTCGTGGAGGTCGGTCAGACGGTCAAACCCGGCGACACGCTTTGCATCATCGAGGCCATGAAGCTGCTCAACGAAATCGAAGCCGAAGTTTCGGGTGTAATCCGGGAAATACTGGTCGAAAACGGCCAGGCGGTCGAATACGGCCAAGCCCTGTTCGTGATTGGTTGACCGGCGCCTACAGAATCTTCGCGCAAGCGGCCGGGTCGGCCGCAACACAATAGCTGCTCATCGCCCATGTTTGGAAAGATACTCATAGCGAACCGGGGCGAGATTGCCCTGCGAATCCAGCGCGCCTGCCGTGAGGTCGGGATTCGGACCGTCGTCGTGCATTCGGAAGTCGACGCAGACGCGAAGTACGTCAAACTCGCCGACGAATCGGTGTGCATAGGTCCGGCGGCCTCGAAAGACAGCTACTTGAATATTCCTGCAATTATCAGCGCCGCCGAGGTGACCGACGCCGAGGCGATCCACCCCGGCTATGGTTTTCTCTCGGAGAACGCGGACTTCGCCGAGCGCGTTGAACGCAGCGGCTTTGTCTTTATCGGCCCGCGCCCCGAATCCATCCGGCTGATGGGGGACAAGGTTTCGGCGAAGCGCGCAATGGTTGAAGCCGGTGTGCCTACGGTGCCGGGGTCCGACGGCGTCCTTCCAGAAGAGCCCCGGGAAGTCATTCGAACCGCTCGTGCGGTCGGCTACCCGGTAATCATCAAAGCGGCCGGCGGCGGGGGTGGACGCGGCATGCGCGTCGTCCATACCGAGGCGGCGCTGCTGAGTGCGGTTACCATGACACGACAGGAGGCACATGCGGCGTTCGGCAATCCGAACGTCTACATGGAAAAGTTCCTCGAGAATCCGCGCCATATTGAGATCCAGATCCTTTCCGACCAGCACCGCAATGCCGTTTGGCTGGGGGAACGTGACTGTTCCATGCAGCGGCGCCACCAGAAGATCCTGGAGGAGGCTCCCGCTCCCGGCATACCACGCAAGGCAATTGAACGTATTGGAGACCGCTGCGCGGACGCCTGTCGCAAGATTGACTATCGCGGGGCCGGCACCTTTGAATTTCTCTATGAAAATGGAGAGTTCTTCTTCATCGAAATGAACACCCGCGTACAGGTCGAGCATCCCGTGACGGAAATGGTGACGGGCATTGACATCGTGCAATACCAGATCCGCATTGCTGCCGGCGAACGCCTGCAGCTACGACAACGGGACATTGTGACTCGCGGGCACGCGATCGAGTGCCGCATCAATGCCGAACATCCCTACACGTTTACGCCCAGCCCTGGCCGGATCACGGCCTGGCACTCGCCCGGGGGACCCGGCGTGCGCGTTGACTCGCACGCGTACACCGGGTACCTTGTCCCGTCACAGTACGATTCCATGATCGGAAAGCTGATTTGCTTCGGCGAAAACCGGGATCAGGCGATTGCGCGCATGCGCACCGCCCTGTCGGAGGCGGTCGTGGAAGGGATCAGCACCAATATCCCGCTGCATCGGGAACTCATGATGGATGAAAAGTTCGTGCAAGGCGGTACGAGCATTCATTATCTGGAAAAGCGGCTCGCTGAGAAAAAGGCCAACCAGGGATGATTCCGCCCTGATGGCGGAAGCGACGTCCGTGCCTGTCGCCGCGCGCAACTGGGGCAATCGGCCATGGCATTGACGGAAATCCAATTGGAGTTGGCGGCGGATCACCTGGAGCTCTGGAGCGAAGCCATGCTCGCCGCCGGGGCCGTGTCGGTTGCCATCGAAGACGCGGATGTCGACACCGAGGGCGAGACCGCTGCCTACGGCGAACCAGGCTTGCCACCACCAGAGCTCGGCTGGCGAAACAACCGTGTTTCGGTGTTGCTCGATGACACCATAGATATCGGCGGACTATTGGAGTCCGTGTCCCGCTCGCTTGGGCACGGGACCCCGGCGATCCTGCACCGCAGGCCGGTCGAGGACCGCGATTGGGTACGGCAGACCCAATCACAATTTGCGCCCATTTCCATCGGACGGATTTGGATCGTTCCGAGCTGGCATGAACCGCCCGATCCCAGCGCGTGCAATGTGCGCATCGACCCGGGCATCGCGTTCGGGACCGGCACGCATCCCACCACCCGCCTGTGCCTTGCGTGGCTCGACGAGCACCTCGCTCCCGGCAGCAGCGTCTTGGACTACGGCTGTGGCTCCGGAATTTTGTCAATCTGCGCGGCGGTTCTTGGCGCCGCCGACGTTCTCGGGGTCGACATCGATCCCCAGGCACTTGCGACCGCCCGTTCGAATGCCGAGCGCAACGGCGCACGTGCCCAGTACACTTCCCCCGAGGGCCTTGCCGTCGACCGTTCGCGTCAATTTGACCTGGTGCTAGCGAACATCCTTGCCAATCCGATCGTGCTGCTCGCTCCGACGCTCACTCGTCACGTCCGCCCCGGCGGCTCGATCGTGCTGTCCGGGATCCTGGAACGTCAAGCCGGGGCGGTAATGGACGCATACCGGCGTACGGATCCAAGCTTGCAGTTGAGCGTTTTCGGCAAGGACGAGGGATGGGTCGCGATCGTCGGCGCTCGAGGAATCTGACAAATGGCCTTGGTGACCCGTTGTCCGAACTGCAGTGCGCTCTACCGCGTAGGGGCGGAGCAATTGAAGTCGCGCAGCGGAATGGTACGTTGCGGTGCCTGCCGTCACGTCTTCAATGCGATCGGCTGCCTCGATTATCTGCGGCCTAACCATCGCCAGGCGGAAGTTCCCCTACCGCAGACCGACAGCGCCAAGGTCGAACCCAGGGCGGACCGGCGCCCGGCGCCACCTGCCGCGGCGCTCCCGGCAAAACCCGCGCACAGGCCAACGGCGAGCAGTGCGGCGAAAACCGCGCCGACGCGGCCACGGGCCGGTGCGCGGACGCTAAGCCCGCCTCCCACGTTTGACCGATCGCAATCCGGATCCGATGTGGATTCGCCATCGGCCGATCCGGGCCTCGGAGCCCTTACCGTGATGGGTCCGATCAGCGAGTCGGCCCGCGAATCGTTGCCCGACTCCGAATTCGACCGGCTTTTCGCCCCGCCCGAGCGCACGCCGGCACGTCGGAGGCAGGATGACAACGCGGCGGAAAAGCCGGAACGGCACGATGCTTCGAGCACGGAGATCGAACCGACATTTCTGCGCACCGGGAAACGCTGGAGCAGCCGCACTGAACGAATCGCCGTGGTTGTCGGCTGCGCCGTCCTGGCGCCGGCGCTGATTGTGCAGCTTGCGTTGCTGTTTCGTGCCAGTCTGATCGTCCATTTGCCGCAGTTGCAGCCGGTCCTGGCGGCCGTTTGCGTGCCGCTGTCGTGCACGGCGCACTGGCCCATGCGTCCGGAATTGCTTGCCGTCGTGAGCAGCGAACTGCAGGCGGTACCGGGGACCGAAGCCATGGAGCTCGACACGACGATCCGCAACCGCGCGGACTTCCCGGTGGCCCTGCCGGCAATCGAATTGACGCTTACGGACAGCCTGAATCATCCCGTCGCCCGGAAGGTTTTCGCTCCCGCCGATTACCTGGCGGCGCGTACGGAGCCGGTCGAGGGCGCGAGTCAGAGCCTGGCAGCGGGCGCCGATCTTTCCGTCCGGCTGCTGTTTGAGCTGCACGGGATCAGCGTCGCGGGGTTTGTCGCCTACCCGTTTTACCCCTGATCGCAGAGCGCCCAGCGACCCAGTTCCGGCGGCCAATCGCCACCCCATCCCGACACGTGCATATGAAAACTCTGATCTGCGGCTCCATCGCGTATGACTCGATCATGGTGTTTCCGGGTCGGTTCAAGGACCACATCCTCCCCGATCAGGTCCACATCCTGAACGTGTCGTTTCTGGTACCAAGTCTGCGCCAGGAATTCGGAGGCGTCGCCGGAAACATCGCATATAACCTAGCCCTGTTGCGGGGCGATCCCCTGCCACTGGGCACCGTGGGAGACGACGCGGCAGAGTATCTGCGTCGTTTCGATACGCTGGGAATCGACCGCAGTCGCGTCATGCACATCGTTGGCACGCGCACTGCACAGGCCTTTATCACGACCGATCTGGACGATAACCAGATCGTGGCGTTCCATCCCGGTGCGATGTCGCATTCCCATCAGAACCGCGTCCCCGATGACGTTCGGATTGGCCTTGCACTGGTCGGGCCGGACGGCCGCGAGGGCATGCTGGCACATGCCCAATCGCTGGCGGATCGTGAAATCCCTTTTTTGTTCGATCCTGGGCAAGCGCTGCCCCTGTTTAGCGGCGAGGAGTTACTGTGGTTTGCCGATCGGGCAACCTACCTGGCAGTCAACGATTACGAAGGAAAGCTGTTCGCGGCAAAGACCGGGCGCGATATCGAGACCCCGCACGCAAAGCTCGAGGCACTGATCGTTACGCGCGGCGCCCAGGGCTCCGAGATCCGCACCAGGAACGCGAAATACGTGATTCCCGCAGCACCGGCCTGCGCCATCGTCGACCCGACGGGATGCGGCGACGCCTACCGGGCCGGACTCTTGTTCGGCATCGCGCAGGGCCTTGGTTGGGAAACCTCGGGGCGCCTTGCCTCGGTCATGGGGGCCGTCAAGATCGAACACAACGGCGCGCAGCGGCACACTACCGGGCGCTCGGAGATCGAGCAGCGATTTCTGGACACCTACGGATATCGGCCCTGGTGATGCGGCAGCGCAGGACCTGGATACCGGCAACGGGAAATCGATCGATGGCCGGTGATTCAGCGGTCAGATGGCAACCTGGTCCAGAACCAGCAGCAGCACCTGGATAACGACGATCAGCACCAACGGCGACAAGTCGAACCCTCCGATCAGCGGAATGATCCGCCGCAGGGGGGCCAGCACGGGACGGGTGAGCACGTCGAACGTCGGGGCCAGCGGCGCGTGAGGGTTGATCAGACTGATCAGGACATTGGCCAGTACCAGCACCAGTACCAGGTACAGCACCCAATGGATCAGGAGCAGCAGGACGCTGGGAACAAATAGATACCAGTGCCAGGCGCCCTCGACTCCGATGATTCCCATCAGGAAGACGTAGACCAGCGCGACCGCCAGCGCCGCCGCCAGCGCGGCTGCGTCGAATCGCCCGCGCAGGGGAAGTGCCCGGCGCAGCGGCGCCACCAGCCATTCGGTCAAGGCGACGCAGAAGATGGCCAGCGGATTGGCGCGCGATACCCGCAGCCACCCAAGGTAGATGCGCAGCAGCAGCGCACTGCCGAGCAATCCGGCAACCGTACTGAGTAGCAGATGAAAAATTTCCAGCAACAGCATATTGCCCTCTTGTCGGGCGGGGCGGTGCCCCTACAAGCACGCTAAGCGAAACCTCGGCGTGCGGTGCACGCAGCGGCTATTGCCTTGGGAGTCCGGGCCGATTGTAGCTGCACCGAACCCCGGCGCATGGCTGGGGCAAAAGAGCGCAAAAAAGGCGCCCGTGATGGGCGCCTGAACGACCGGTTTTGCTGCGTTGTTACGGTCGGCTGCCCGTTGGGAACGGCCAGGCCGTGGTCGGATTCAGCGCAGTGCGAGCCCCTACGGACGGTGCCGGGGCCGGCGCAGCTGCTGGTGCAGCCGGCGCCGCCGCGGCCGGTTTGGCTGCGGCTTTTTTTGGCGCCGACTTCCTTTTTGCAGCGGATTTCTTCCTGGCCGCCGGCGCCTTCGCAGGCGCCGGCGTCTTAGCCGCTTTACCTACTTTTTTTTTACCCGACTTTTTGGCCGCCTTTTTCTTGGCGGCCTTCTTGGCGGACTTCTTAGCAGACTTCTTCGCGGACTTCTTCGCGGACTTCTTCTTTGCAGCCTTCTTCGCCGTTTTCTTGGCGGCTTTCTTCGCCGGCTTCTTGGCGGACTTCTTCGCGGACTTCTTCGCAGATTTCTTCGTTGCCATGTAAATCTCCTAAATTAGCGCGACTACTGCACGATGGTTGAGAAGGAAACCCGGCCGCCGAAACGGCGCACCGGGCTATTCATCGGCGCATGCGGAGGCACGGTCGCCGCGGCATGCCCAGAAATGCGTTTTGATTGGCGCATATCCGAGCGAAGCGCGGAACGGACAGAGCACTGGCCGTTGACGCTGATGAATTCGGCACAAAATGCTCGCAATTTCGCCCCTGGGGCGATTGCGCGCACGGTGTACGCCAAGCAACTACCGGCGTACGAAATCGAAATGGGGAACTCCCGCGGAGCCGGGAACGCGCACGGATGGGCGGTGCGATCGAGAGAGGGAGCAGTGCCACAAGACCGGATGGTCTCGATGCCTAGGTTCCCACGTCGAATGACGACTGGTGGTCGACTGTGACTATCTGTGTTCAAATCAGCGATCGATCGCGAGACCGAACTACCAAAATTCACGGCGCATTTTTACTCCCAATCGCCAGCAACTGCAAGAAATATTTGCATTTTTGCGCAGGATTTCGTTCATCGATGTCTTGATTTGGTGGTGACAAACACGTGCAATTCTTTCGGTAAACGTGCGCGACACTCAATCCCAACTAAGCGCGCCGCCGCTCTGGTACTCAATCACTCTGGTCTCGAAGAAATTGCGTTCCTTCTTCAGATCGATCATCTCGCTCATCCACGGAAACGGGTTTTCCTGATCGGCGTAGAGCGGCTCCAAGCCGATTTGCTGTGCGCGGCGGTTCGCGATGTAGCGCAGGTATCCCTTGAACATGGCAGCGTTCAGGCCCAATACGCCGCGGGGCATGGTGTCTTCCGCGTACCGGTACTCAAGCTCGACAGCCTGGGCAAACAATTGGCGGATTTCGGCACGGAATTCCCCAGTCCAGAGCCCCGGGTTCTCGAGCTTGATCTGGTTGATCACGTCGATGCCGAAGTTGCAGTGCATGGATTCGTCGCGCAGGATGTATTGGTATTGCTCCGCGGCCCCGGTCATCTTGTTCTGCCGCCCCAGCGACAGGATCTGGGCGAACCCGACGTAGAAGAACAGCCCCTCCATCAGGCACGCGAAGACAATCAAGGAGCGCAGCAGGGCGCGATCGGTTTCCGGCGTGCCGGTCTGGAATCCGGGATCGGTCAGTATTTCGATGAAGGGCAGGAGGAACTCGTCCTTGGCCCGAATCGATGGGATTTCCCGATAGGCGTTGAAAATCTCGCCCTGGTCCAGGCCCAGGGATTCGACGATGTACTGGTAGGCATGCGTATGAATCGCCTCCTCGAATGCCTGCCGCAGAAGAAATTGCCGGCATTCCGGCGCGGTGATCTGGCGGTAGGTACCCAGGACGATATTGTTGGCCGCCAGCGAATCCGCGGTGACAAAAAATCCCAGATTGCGTTTCACGATGCGACGCTCGTCTTCGCTCAGACCGTTCGGATCCTTCCACAGGGCGACGTCGCGCGCCATGTTTACCTCCTGCGGCATCCAGTGGTTGGCACAGGCGCAGAGATACTTGTCCCAGGCCCATTTGTACTTAAATGGCACCAGCTGGTTGACGTCGGCGCGGCCATTGATGATCCGCTTGTCCTCCACCCGGACGCGCCCGTCAACGGCGGAAAGAGTGGTCGCATGCGCAGGACTGCCCTGGCGACTCGGTGCCGCTTCCCGTATCCCCGCGCTCGCTGCCAGCATTGGTGTCTCCCTTCGTTCCTGGTTAGCTGATCCGGCCCCGTGCGTCAGCCCGCTCTGGACCTGACCGCCCGCCGTTCCACGTCCGTCTTTGCGTTACTGGCAGACCTCGCACTCGCCGGATCCCGCATCCCCGGGGCGCAGCATGCAGACTTGGCCG
>OMSW01000112.1:19962-30982 GCA_900290295.1 Burkholderiales bacterium | reverse complement strand
GCCTTTTCGGCATGGGTTGCGCCGACGGTGCGCAGGTAATACGTCGTCTTCAAGCCGCGCAACCAAGCCAGCCGGTAGGTCTCATCGAGCTTGCGGCCCGATACCCCGGCAACGTAGATGTTGAGCGACTGGGCCTGGTCGATCCACTTCTGGCGGCGCGCCGCACACTCGATCAGCCATACCGGGTCGATCTCGAACGCGGTTGCGTACAGGCGGCGGATGTCGGCCGGGATGCGGTCAATTCGAGACAGGCTGCCGTCGAAGTACTTCAAGTCGGCGACCATGACTTCGTCCCAAAGACCAAGCGCCTTGAGTTCCCGCGCCAGGGGCACGCAAGGCGTCCCAATCCATGTGCGCGCTGCGATCCGCCTCCAGGTGGCCACCGCGTTCGGTCGCCAACATCTCCAGGGTGTCCTGCGGTAACACGCCCCGATCCCACAGCGAGCCAGGGAATGTCCGATATGCCCCCCGCTCGGACGCCAGCTCGGTCGAGGCCCAGTAGGCGAAGTAACAGAGCGCCTCCTGGCTGCGGTCGGCGAATTCCACCGCCTCGCGGGAGGCGTATGGGATGCGCATCTTGTGCAGGCAATCCTGGAACCCCATGATGCCCAGGCCGACCGGGCGATGCCGGAGGTTCGAGTTGCGTGCCTTTGAAACAGCGTAGTAGTTAATGTCGATCACGTTGTCGAGCATCCGCATGGCAATGCCGATCGTTTGCTGAAGCTTGTCGTGATCGAGCTCGAAGCCGCCGCGGCCATCCGGTCGGAGGTGTGCAAACAGGTTGACCGAACCCAGATTGCAGACCGCGATTTCCTCGCCCGAGGTATTGAGCGTGATTTCCGTGCACAGGTTGGAACTGTGGACCACGCCGAGATGCTGCTGGGGCGAGCGGATATTGCATGCGTCTTTGAAGGCAATCCAGGGGTGCCCGGTCTCAAACAGCATCGAAAGCATCTTGCGCCATAGCTGCGCCGCCGCGATTTTCTTGAACAACGCAATCTCGCCGCGAGCCGCCTTTTCCTCGTAGGCCAGGTAGGCGCGTTCGAACGCCTGGCCCGTGAGTTCGTGCAGGTCCGGGCAATCGCTGGGGGAAAACAAGGTCCACTCCGCATCCGCGATGACCCGCTTCATGAAAAGGTCGGGGATCCAGTTGGCGGTGTTCATGTCGTGCGTCCGACGACGGTCATCCCCGGTGTTCTTGCGCAGCTCGAGAAACTCCTCGATATCCAGATGCCAGGTTTCCAGGTAGCAACAAACCGCGCCTTTGCGCTTGCCCCCCTGGTTGACCGCGACGGCGGTGTCGTTGACCACCTTCAGAAACGGCACCACGCCCTGCGATTTGCCATTGGTTCCGCGGATATGCGCCCCGAGTGCCCGCACGGGAGTCCAATCATTTCCCAGCCCGCCGGCAAACTTTGCCAGCAGGGCGTTGTCCTTGATGGCCTCGTAAATACCGTCGAGCTGGTCGGGTACGGTGCTCAGGTAGCACGAGGAAAGCTGCGCGTGGCGGGTCCCGGAATTAAATAGCGTCGGCGTCGAACTCATGAAGTCGAAGCTCGACAGCAGGCCATAGAACTCGATAGCCTTGGCCTCGCGGTCGATCTCGTTGATTGCCAGACCCATGGCAACGCGCATGAAGAATGTCTGCGGCAGCTCGAAGCGCCGGCCGTTGTGATGCAGAAAGTACCGGTCGTACAAGGTCTGTAGACCTAGATAGGAGAACTGCAGGTCGCGCTCGGGCCGCAGCGCGGCAGCCAGCCGGGGCAGCTCGTATTGCAGCAGACGTTCGTCGAGCCGGCCGGCCTCGACGCCGATTCGTATGCAGCGCGGAAAGTATTCTTGGTAGCCTCCCGCCATTGCGTCCTGTGACACTTCCGCGCCAAACACCTCATGGCGAATGACGTGCAGTAGCAAGCGGGCGCTTACCTCGCTGTATGCCGGGTCGGTTTCGATCAGGGAGCGGGCGGCAAGAATCGCCGATTTATGCACTTCCTCCATCGCCACGCCGTCGTACAGATTCTTGACGGTAGCCGTCAGCACCGTGTCGACCGAAACGTACTCGGTCAGGCCTTCGCAGGCCGCTGCGATCGTTGCACGCAATCGGCGCTCATCAAGCGCAACGGTGCGACCGTCCACGGTGACGGCCAGCGCGGGCGCTCGCTGCACGGGCGGTGCCAGCCGCGCACGCTCCTCGCTGCGACGCTCGCGGTACAGCACGTAGGCGCGGGCCACGTCGTGCGCACCGTCACGCATCAATGACAATTCCACCTGATCCTGGACGTCCTCGATATGGAACGTTCCACCTGCCGGCTGACGGCGCATCAGCGCTGCGACCGCCGCCGCCGTCAGACGCTCGACCTGCTCACGTATGGCCGCCGATGCGGCACCTTGGCCACCGCGGACCGCGAGAAACGCCTTGGTCATCGCGACGGCGATTTTGGTCGGCTCGAATCCCACGACTGCGCCATTGCGCCGGATGATCTGGTAATCGGCCAGGGACGATGCCAACGGCCGGACCAGCGAGTTTTCGCCGCCGACGCCGAGCGGGTAATCTGCGGCCGCCGCAGCGCCGGTATCCCTTGCAGCCAGCCTCTCCGTATGTCGATATTGCATTCTTGCTCCCCGATGCCGGGGCCCCAGCCATGGATGCNNCGCATGGTAGGAGAACTTTGTTCGGGCAGCAACTAAAAATTGCGCCTCGATGTCCGAACGTCGCGCGCAGGCCTCAGGCGTCGCGCAGCACGCGCGTCCAGTCGAACAGCGGGCCTGGATCGAATTTTCTTCCTGGCGCGATCTCGCTATGCCCACGCGTGCAGCGAATCGGATATGCGAGAAAAAGTGCCTGTTGCAGCAAGCCCAGCACCGAATACTGCGCTGCGGTAAACGGTTCAAACTCGCTGCCTTCGAGTTCGATGCCAATGGAAAAGTCGTTGCACCCGGTGCGACCGTCCCATTGCGACGAACCCGCGTGCCAGGCCCGATCGATGCAGGAGACAAACTGCGTCAATGCACCGCCTCGGGAGATCAGGAAGTGCGCCGAGACACGCAAACCGCGCAACTCCGCGTAAAAATCGTGCGCATCACAGTCGAGCTGGTTGGCAAACAGGCGCTCGATATCGCCACCGCCAAAACGTCCGGGCGGCAGGCTGATGCAATGGATCACCAGGAGTTCGATCGCACAGCCCGCTGGCCGGGCATCGAAATTCGGCGACTCGAACCGGCGTGCGCTCCGCACCCAGCCGTCGCCGGCTACTTGATATCCGGCCGGCTCGGCCTCACTCTGGCGCGGTGTCGAGCCCGCGGTCACTATTTCAGGCCCAGACGCTGCATGCGGTAGCGCATCTGGCGAAAAGTGATGCCCAGCAATTGCGCCGCGGCGGTGCGGTTGTGCCGGGTCCGTGCCAACGCTGCGCGAATTGCCGTTCCCTCCATCTCGTCAAGGTAGGCGGCCAGGTCGCTTGGCACGCCGTCGACGACGGAAAAGGCAGCCGCCGTGGCCGTAGCGTCCGCAACTGGCGCCTCGGCCGCGTTTTCCGACGCCGGGATCGGACTCGACAGCGCGGTTGTACCGGAAAAGGCCCGCGCCGCTTCCAGGACGAGATCATCTGGAGTCAATTCGCCACCGCCGGTCAATACGACCGCGCGCTCCAGAACATTTTCTAGCTCGCGCACGTTGCCAGGGAACGACCACTGGCGCAGCACCGCCTCGGCCTCGGGCGTGAGCCACGCCGGGGACGCGCCGGCGCGCTCGGCGATGCGCTGCAGCAATGCCTTGGCGATCATGGCGATATCCTCGCTGCGCTCACGCAGGCTCGGAACGCGCAATTCGATCACGTTGAGGCGGTAAAAAAGATCCTGCCGGAAGCGGCCCGCCTCGACCATGCGCGCCAGGTCCTGGTGCGTCGCACTCAGTATGCGAACGTCGACCGACTCCTCTGCCGTCGAACCGACCTTGTGGATGCGACGTTCCTGGATGGCACGCAGCAACTTCACCTGCATCGCCAGCGGCAGTTCCGCGACCTCATCGAGCAGCAAGGTGCCTCCGGCGGCCGCCTGGAAAAAGCCCTCGCGATCACGTTCGGCGCCGGTAAACGCGCCGCGCCGGTAACCGAAGAACTCCGCCTCCATCAGCGATTCCGGGATCGCTCCGCAATTGACCGCCACGAAAGGCATGGCCCGGCGCGCCGAGACGGCGTGGATCGCCCTGGCCACCAGTTCCTTGCCGCTACCCGACTCGCCGATGATTGCGACGGGCGCCATGCTCTGGCCCAAACGCGCAATCAGCGAGCGCAGTTTGGTCATTTCCGGCGACTCTCCCACCAGGCGCGCCACCGCTGCACCGTCATCGCTCCCGCCCAAGCCTGCACCGGCACTGGGCTCGGCGTTGTCGCCGATGGCCGAGCGGATGAGCAGTCGCAGTTGGTTTAAGTCAACGGGCTTCGCAAGGTAATCGAATGCACCTGCTTTCAGAGCGGCGACGGCATTGTCCGCGCTTCCATACGCGGTTATCACCGCGATCTTCGGCTCCCCCCGCGCTCCGAGTTCGCGCACGAGATCCAAACCCGAGCCATCAGGAAGACGCATATCCGTAAGGCATAGGCGATAGCTGCGCGTCTGCAGAAATTGGCGCGCTTGCGCAAGGGACTCGGCCGTATCCACCTCCAAGCCCAAGCGGGCGATGGTCAAGCCGAGCAGCTCGCGCAGGTCGGCCTCATCGTCGACCACAAGTACGGCCGGCACTCGAGGGCGCGCTCCGGGCTCGGTGTCAGCTCGAGCGGTGCTCATCTAGGCAAGGTCGCGGCGGAAAAATTCCGACTGCACCGGGATCGTATCGAGAAAGGGTCTCGTGGACGCATCGCTACCGTCGGCGCGCGCGAAATGCACCACGAACCCGTTGCGGTCGGCCGAAGCCGCGCGCCGCAAAATGTCGTACGCCAACTCGGCATGATTGGCGATGCAGAATTCGCGCGCCAGGTACAAACCCAGGCCAGTTCCCCTGGCGTGCGTTGTAAAAAAGGGCTCAAACACCGCCGCACGCTCGGCAGGCGCAACCCCGACGCCATCATCGATGACCCATAGCTGCGTCCGTCCGTCGTGCTCTTTCGCATTTTCCAGGTTGATTTCAACGCTGCCCGGACGACCCGAGCAGTACCGCAGCGCATTATCAACCAGATTGAACAAGACCTGACGCAGATGGCTTTGTTCAAATTTCACGACATCCAGGCCATCGCCTCGAATGACGATGGTCCCCGCGACCAGGTCGCGGTCACGCGCAAACTCCGAAGCCCAGGTTTCGACAAAGTTGCGCAAAGCAAACTCGTCACTCAAGGGCGCCTCGCGGCGAGCCACACGCAAGACGTCATCGACCAGCCGATTCAGTCGGGAGGTGTTTTCGCGCACGATTCCCGCCAGGCGAATTTGCATCGAATCGCGGGCATCCTCGGCCAGCAGCTGGCCGGCGTTGCTGATCGCGGCGAGGGGATTGCGGATCTCATGCGCAATGGAGGCGGTCAACCTGCCCATCGCCGCCAGTTTCAGTTGTTGGGCGCGCTCCTCCAAAGCGTTGCGGTCCTCCAGGAAAATGACGAACTCGCCCGATTGCGGCGACGGCGGCCGGGCAAACCGGATGCGCAGGGGCCGGGATGCGGCACTGGCGTTGCCGGAGGAATCGTGCGTGGCCACCGTGAACGCCCGGTTCGACCAGCCCGGCTCGCTCGCATCGGCTTGCATCCAGCCCTGGAACTCGGCGCCCAGCGCACGCAATTCCGGCATGTCCAAGAGCCTGCGCCCGGTGAGCTGTGTCTCGCGCGACATGCCAAGAAGCACACGCGACGCGAGGTTGTTGGCGCGCACCGTTGTCGACGCGTCAACCACGATAACCCCCTGCTCCATCTGCGAGATCACCAATCGGTTGATTTCCAGCTGGTTCTGCAGATCCAAACCGCGTACATGCGCCAACTCCTCCTGCTTGTTCAGGCGCACGGAAAGCAGTCGCAGAAGACCGGTAATGCCGAACAGGGCTGCACCGTACAACCCGGCCTGGAACAGTTGCGGCTCGGCATGGTCTTCTCGCAGCCCGCGCAAGAACCCGTCGCACAAAAGGATCAGCACGGCGATGGACGTCGTGAAGAACGCCGCACTGGTCGGCAGCATCAGCGACGCGCCGGCGATTGGCACAAGGTAGAAGACGACGAACTCGCTGCGCATGCCGCCGGTAAGGACAACCAGGACCGTTGCCATGATGAGGTCGACGGCCAGTTGCGCGGTGAGCTGCCCGAGGAAGTGGCGCCGGTAAAAAAGGGCGGCCAGCGCCATGGCGACGGCGAGGCCAAAATAGGTCGTGAGTCCGAGGACGATGTCCGATGCGCCCGCGCCACCGACTCGACTTGTCAGCGGGGCCGCAAAGCTCATCGCCGATAGCAGGACAAACACGGTGATGAGCACCAGCACGCGGGCGAGCGCCAGCGCATACAGCGTGCCCCAAGCCGGATCGACGCGCAGCGGCGGGCTCGACCTCCTTGGCCTCATTGCGGGCTCTTCACGAAAAAGCCTTCCGATCCCGTGCGTCGCGATCCACCCCATGTCAGCGGGGCGCGCGCGGCGGACCAGCGGGGCGAACCGCGATTGCAATCACGGATGCGCGGCCGGCTGGCTGTTCCGGGCATGCTCAGCACAGCAAACCCATCGACCTTCGAACGGCAAGGCCTCGGATTTGGGAAGATTCAGACCACAGGTAACACACCGGACCATGTCCTCCGCATGGCCCCGGCTTGCGGGTTGGCGCAAGCTGGCATCGCCGCCGCGGCCGAGCTTGCGGATGCCAAGATAGAGCAACCATCCCGCCAGACCCCAGAAGAGCAGTCTCATCATACCCAGACTCTTCCCAACACGACCTCAAAGACGAAGCGGCTCCCAATGTATGCCAAAAGGAGCATCAGGAAACCGACGAAAAGCCAGCGCTGCGCAACCCGTCCGCGCCAACCGAAAGCATAGCGCCCGACCAGGAGGCCGGCGAACACGCACCAGGCAATGATCGCAAACAGCGTCTTGTGGTCAAACCGCAGCGGCCGGCCAAAAAGCTCCTCCGAGAAGATAATCCCGCTGGCCAGTGAGGCGGTCAACAACAAGAATCCGGCTGCGAGCTGGCGAAAGAGCAAGGATTCGAGCGCCAGCAGCGACGGCATCTGCGATAGAAGCGGGCCGATCGACCCGGACGCGTCGCGCGAGGGCTGATGCAGATAGCGATCAATGGATGTCATCAGAACGCTGTGCAGCGCGGCAATCGTGAACAGGCTGTAGGCAAGAACCGAGACCCCGAGATGCACGCGCAAAGCAAGTGAACTGCCCTCCGCCGCGAGCGCAACCCCATGGAATGCCAGGGGCAGCACGACGGAGACGGCGGCCATCGGTGTAATCAGCGCGTACAGGCCACCGAGCGCAACGAAGAAACCCTCGATCCACAGCAGGGCACAGGCAACCAGAAACGTCGCCGAAAGTGCCTGGGCAAACCCGAACCGCAGTCCCCCGGTGCCGAAGACGTCCTGCGCCAACAGCGCGCCGTGGCCGATCACTGCCAGCGGGAAAAGGACGCCAAACAGGCCGGAAAGCAGCAAGTCCCCGCCCCGGCGCACGGCGATCCAGCAATGAGCGGCGACCGCAATGTAGGCCGCCGCAACCGCCAAATGTGCCCACCCGTAAAATGCACCCGTTTGCATAGCGCGTCTATATACCACGCGCACACCGGGAACAAGGAAATGCTCGATCAACTCACCGACCGATTTGCCCGCATCATCAAGCAGGTGCGGGGACAGGCCCGTCTGACGGACGCCAATACGCAGGAGATGCTGCGCGAGGTCCGGCTGGCACTGCTCGAAGCCGACGTGGCGCTGCCCGTGGTGCGCGAGTTCGTCTCGCGGGTGCGCGAGCAGGCGCTTGGACAGGAAGTCGCCGGAAGTCTGACGCCGGGGCAGGCGCTTGTCGGCGTTGTCCATCGGGAACTGGCTCGACTCATGGGTAGCGAGCTGCCCCAGAAGGAGCGTGAGCTCGACCTGGCAACGCAGCCGCCAGCCGTGATCCTGCTGGCCGGCCTGCAGGGCGCCGGCAAGACAACCACGACCGGGAAGCTTGGCCGATGGCTGACGGCTGAACGGCGAAAGAAAGTGCTGGCGGTATCGACCGACGTCTATCGTCCTGCGGCCATTGCGCAGCTGGAATCGGTTTGCCAGCAGGCGGGTATCGAATTTTTCCCCACGCCGGCCCAGGCGCGTCCGGTGGAAATTGCGCTGGCGGCGCTTGAGCACGCTCGCCGTCACCTGCTGGAGGTCGTATTGGTCGATACGGCCGGCCGCACCGCCATTGACGAGTACATGATGGACGAGATTGCGCAACTGCATGTCGCCCTGCAACCCGTGGAGACCCTGTTTGTCGTCGACGCGATGCAGGGGCAGGACGCAGTGAACACGGCCGCTGCATTTGGCGCCCGCCTGCCTTTGACGGGAATCATCGTAACGAAGCTCGACGGCGATGCGCGCGGGGGAGTTGCGCTTTCCGTGACACAGATTACGGGCAAGCCCATAAAGTTTGCCGGCACCGGGGAAAAGCTGGCGGGTCTGGAGCCTTTCGATGCCGAACGCATGGCCGGCCGAGTGCTCGGCATGGGCGACATCGTAGCTCTGGTCGAGGAGGTCAAGAACTCGCTAGACGTCGGTGCAGCCGAAAAGCTCGCGCATCGCATAAAGTCGGGAGCTCGCTTTGACCTGAATGATTTTCGCGAGCAGATCGCCCAAATGCGGCGCATGGGCGGCATGGGCGGCATGCTGGACAAGCTCCCGGCGCATCTGGCTCGCGCCGCTGGTCAGGTCGACGCCCGCGACGCCGATCGTCAGGTGCGGCGCATCGAGGGAATCCTCAACTCCATGACGCCAGGCGAGCGCAGCAAGCCCGAGCTGGTCAAGGCTTCCCGCAAGCGGCGCATCGCCACCGGCGCCGGCGTGCCGGTTCAGGAGGTGAACCGGATGCTTGCGCAGTTCGATCAGATGAGCACGCTGATGAAACAGATGCGCAAGGGCGGTCTGTCGAAGATGATGCGGGCACTGGGAGGGATGACCGGGTCCATCAATACCGGCGGTGGCCCGCGCCGGCACTGATAGCCCCGCGGTTGCCGACAACCAGCAAAGTCGGCCCCTCGCCAGAGCCGGCGAGCGTCCGCCCGCGGCCACTGGGGTCAGAAGTGGTAGCCGACGCCAAGCGAATAGAGCAGGGGGTTGACGGTGACCGTGGTCAGCCTGTTGCCTGACGTGTCCAGCAGATCCGTGCTGATGTTCATGTACTTGATGTCCAGATTAAGGAACCACTGCTTGTCCAGGTTCATGTCGACTCCGACCTGTCCGGCGGCGCCCCAACTCGAATGCTTCAGATCCACCGCATGGTTGAGTAGATCGACGTCGGTGATCCAGGTGAAATTCACGCCGGCGCCAACGTAGGGATCAAACGCTCGTCCGGGCAGGAAGTGGTACTGCGCCAGGAGCGTCGGCGGCAGCTGCCGGAACGTGCCGATATACCTGCCGGCCAGGGTCACCTCCTGCTGTTGCGGATACGTCAGAACCAGCTCTGCGACGATGCTCTTGGTGAAACCGTAGTAGACATCGATCTCCGGAAACATCTTGTTATTGATGTGAATCGCATCGGCGGCATACGGTCCAAACGGATCGGACTCGTCCGCCGGGTGCATCTCGGTCAAGGCAATTCGGCCGGACCAGGGCGTTTGCTGCGCGCTGGCCAACGATGGCAGGGCGGCAACGCTGGTCAGCGCGACAGCCGCAAGCGTCATGCGTGGTGCCTTCATGGAAAACGCTCCTTCCTCATTCGCCGTCGAGAACTGCCGATGGTGGCCCGGAGTCTCGCGGCGAGCGGGGCTGTCATGTTGATATCCATCAAGGGCAACCCCCTTTTGTCCCCTGGTGATGCTCGCCGCCCGTGATATCCGCCGAACCGGAGATACAGTCGGCCCGTTCCTCGGGCGATCAATGCCAAGGAAACCGGGGCCGGTCTCGCCAGGCGAAGCCCGTAAAGTGCGCGGCGATCACGGTCTGCCACCGGCGGGCGCAGGGCTTGGGTAGGCCCAGCCGCCTTGCCAGGCCGCAAGAACGGCATTCGGATAGCCGGCCTGACCAACACTGCCGTTGTAGCGACCCAGCGCGCGGTACAGGTCGCCCTTTTCGCTGTCGAGGTAGTGACGCAGGATGACGCAGCCATAGCGCAGATTGGTGCGCATTTCGAACAATCGGCGCACGTTGCCGTCGCCGATCAGCGATGTCCAGAACGGCATCACCTGCATGAGGCCCCGTGCACCGACGTCGGAGATCGCGTACTTGCGAAAGTTGCTTTCCACCTGGATCAGCCCGAGCACCAGCTGCCGATCCAGGCCCGCGCGGGTGCATTCGTAGTCCAGACACTGCAGCAAGTCGGTGCGATTGCGCTTCTCCGGTAGCCGCGGGATGAGCCGTATCGACATTTCTACCAGCCAGCCCTGGTAGGCTTCCCGCTCCGTCTCGGTGTCAAAGCGTCGGATCGGCGGCGTCGAATTGGCGATCTGTGCCGCCAGGGCCCCGCGCACCGAATCGACAAGGGTCTCGTACTGCTGGGCGCCGCCCCAGCAAAGACGCGGCCACATGGGCAGCAGCAAGCCGAGCGCGGCGAGTCGACGGCGCCGCAGGCACGGCGTGTCAGTGGGCGAGTCGCTCAAGGAGAAAATCGGCCGCGCCGACGCTGGTTATCGCGGCGACTTCCAACGTGGCACGCGGCACGTATTCGAGCTGCCCGGTCTTGAGGCCGCGCTCCCCGATCGTGATCCGGTGCGGAATCCCGATCAATTCGGCGTCGGCAAACATGGCACCGGGGCGCTCGCCGCGATCATCGAGCAGCACATCGACACCGGCTGCAAGCAGGGTTTCGTATAGGGCATCGGCCGCGGACCGTACAAGCTCCGACTGGCGGTAGTTCACGGGACAAATCATGACGG
>OMSW01000112.1:0-19952 GCA_900290295.1 Burkholderiales bacterium | reverse complement strand
GCCCCCAGCAGGCGTGTGACGCCGATTCCATAGCAGCCCATCTCGAACAGTTGCGAGCGGCCGTCCTCGTCCAGGTAGCCGGCTTTGAGCTTTTCCGAGTACGTGGTGCCGAGGTAAAAGACGTGGCCAACCTCGATGCCACGCTGTATTGCAAGTCTTCCGCTGCCATCGGGCGACGGATCGCCGGCGACGACCTTGCGCAGATCGGCCGTCAGCGCGGGCTCCGGGAGATCGCGTCCCCAATTGGCGCCAGTAAAATGGAATCCCTCCTCATTCGCGCCGCAGACAAAGTCGCTCATCAAGGCCACCGTGCGGTCGGCAATCACCCGCACCGGCTGGCGCGGCCCAACCGGGAAGATGGGCCCCAGGTAGCCTGGGGGCGAACCGAAGGATTCAACGATCTCGACGTCGTTTGCAAAGCGCCAGCCGTTTTCAAACCCGGGGAGCTTGCCGATCTTGATTTCGTTGAGCTCATGGTCGCCGCGCAGCAGCAGCAGGAATATCTGTACCGAGGCGCCGGCCTGTTCGACCGCGACGACGATCGATTTCACCGTTTGCTGCAGCGCCACACCGAGAAACTCGGCGACCTCGCTGCACCGGACACAGCCCGGGGTGGAGCTCTTGTGTAAGCCCTGCCGCGCGGGGGCACGCTGCTCGAGTAGCGACAAGGCCTCGGCCAACTCAACGTTCGCGGCATACGACCCCTGCGGAGAATACGCGATGGCGTCCTCCCCGCTATCGGCAATGACCTGGAATTCGTGCGACCGCGAACCGCCGATGGCACCGGTATCGGCGGCAACGGCGCGGAATCGCAGCCCCATGCGCGAAAATATCCGTTCGTAGGCCGCGAACATGTTCTCGTAGCTGCGATAGGCCGACGCAACATCGCGGTCGAAGGAATACGCGTCCTTCATTGTAAATTCGCGACCGCGCATGACGCCGAAGCGCGGGCGGCGTTCGTCGCGGAATTTCGTCTGGATATGGTAGAAATTCACCGGCAACTGACGGTAACTGCGGATTTCCTGCCGCGCAATGTCGGTGATCACCTCTTCGGAGGTCGGTTGTAGTACGAAATCGCGCTGGTGGCGATCTTTCAAGCGCAGCAGCTCGGGACCGTACTTTTCCCAACGCCCCGATTCGACCCAAAGTTCTGCCGGCTGTACGACGGGCATAAGCAGTTCCACCGCGCCGGCCCGGTTCATTTCCTCGCGGATGATCGCTTCAATGCGCCGGATTGACCGCAGGCCCAGTGGCAGATAGCTGTAGATGCCGGCGGCGAGCTTGCGGATCATCCCCGTGCGCAGCATCAGCTGCTGACTGACGATTTCGGCGTCGGCGGGGGCTTCTTTCTGCGTGGAAATCAAAAATTGCGAGGCGCGCATGGCCGATTCATTCTGTTTTCACACCGCTGCTGCGGGCCATATAATCGGTCGCAGATGATATAGCTTCAGGTGATGGCATGCTGGACAAGGACGGGTACCGCCCGAACGTCGGCATCATCCTGCTCAATGAACGCAGCGAGGTGTTCTGGGGTAAAAGAGTAAAGCAGCATTCCTGGCAGTTCCCGCAAGGGGGGATCAAGTTCGGCGAATCCCCCGAGCAGGCCATGTACCGAGAGCTGTACGAAGAGGTCGGGCTGCAGACGGAACATGTCAGGATTTTGGCCCGTACGCGGGAATGGCTGCGTTATGAAGTGCCCGAGCAGTGGATCCGGCGCGAACTGCGCGGAAATTATCGGGGGCAAAAGCAGATCTGGTACCTGCTGCGCCTGGTAGGTCGGGATTGCGATGTCTGCTTGCGGCGCAGCGAAAAGCCGGAATTTGATGCCTGGCGCTGGCACGATTACTGGGTCCCGCTGGACGCGGTGATCGAATTCAAGCGGGAGGTCTATGAGCGGGCGCTGCAGGAGCTATCCCGTTTCGTGTTTCCCCCGAGGCAGCGCAAGCCGGACGCCCAAAAGCCGGGGCCCTGAGCGCGAATTGCCGCTGGCTCTGGACATGCCTCGGCGCGGTCCTTGAAAGGCGCAACGGGGGAGAACGCGTCGCGACGAGGCGCGGGGCCACACGAGCGACGCAGGTCGCAGATCGGCCCGCGCAATCGTTTGGCAGCTCTCAGAGGAGTACCAGGTTGTCGCGGTGTATAAGCTCGGGTTCCTCGATGAACCCCAGCACCTGGGCAATATCGGCGCTGGGCCGGCGCGCAATCAGGCGCGCCTCGGCGCTGGAATAGTTCACCAAGCCGCGGGCGACCTCGCGCCCGTCGGCGTCGACACAGGCGACCACATCGCCACGCGCGAAGGCCCCGTTTACCTCGACAACTCCGATCGGCAGCAAGCTCTTGCCTTGGTGGCACAGGGCGGAAACGGCACCCGCGTCGATCACCACGCGTCCCTTTGTCTGCAGGTGGTCGGCAAGCCATTGCTTGCGGGCCGTGCGCTTCGGGACCGATGCCGTCAGCAGCGTCCCGATGGATTCTCCCCCGGCCAATCGGACCAGCACATCGGGCTCGCGCCCGCACGCTATGACCGTCGAGGCACCGCTGCGGGCTGCCCGCTTTGCCGCCAGAACCTTGCTGAGCATGCCACCACGACCGATTGCGCTGCCGGCGCCGCCGGCATACTGCTCAAGGCGCGGATCCCCAGCGGCGGCGCGCTCGATCAGGCGCGCACCCGGCACTAGCCGCGGATCCGCGTCGTGAAGGCCGGCCTGGTCTGTGAGAATGACCAGTAGGTCCGCCTCGACCAGGTTCGTGACCAGGGCTCCCAGGGTGTCGTTGTCGCCGAATTTGATCTCATCAGTCACCACCGTGTCGTTCTCGTTGATGACAGGCACCACCCCAAGATCGAGCAAGGTAAGCAGCGTTGAGCGGGCGTTGAGATAGCGCGCGCGATCGACCAGATCGGCGTGGGTAAGAAGAACCTGCGCCGTGCGCAAGCCAAGCGCGCCGAAGCATGTCTCATAGGCCTGCGCCAGGCCCATCTGGCCAACGGCGGCGGCCGCCTGCAGCTCGTGCACTTGCTGCGGTCGGCGCGTCCATCCCAGGCGCTGCATGCCTTCTGCGATCGCCCCGCTGGAGACCAGCAGCACCTGCTTGCCCAAGGCACGCAGCGCCGCCACTTGGCCGGCCCAACGGGAAATCGCCGCCAGATCCAATCCGCGTCCGTCGTTGGTGACCAGGCTGCTTCCGACCTTGACCACCGTGCGCGTAGCACGCGCCTCGATCGGCGCGGCGCTCACACCGTGCTCCGGGCCGCCGGGATGGCGAGCGACGCGGATCCCCGATCGACCGGTGTACCCCGATCGTCGGTCGCGGCAACGTCCGGTCCCGACACAACATGCTCTTCGAGGAAGCGTTGCACGGACCACATCAGGTCGCGACACCCCTCGCCGGTCGCGGCGGATACAGCGAACATCGGTGCCTTGGTACGAAGGCGTCGGCGCAGGCGCGCGAGCAGACCGGCGCGCGCCTCCACCGGAACTAAGTCGATCTTGTTGAGGACGTACCAGCGCGGTCTGCGCATTAGCGCGGGGTCGTATTTGCGCAATTCCACCGCAATGGCGCGCGCCTGCGCCACCGGATCGACACCCGCGTCGAATGGAGCGATGTCCAGGACATGAAGCAAAAGCCGTGTGCGGCTGATGTGGCGAAGAAACCGGTGCCCGAGGCCCGCCCCCTCGGCGGCACCTTCTATCAATCCCGGCAGATCCGCGACGACGAAACCCCTGCCCGCCTCCTGGCGTACGACGCCAAGATGGGGGTACATCGTGGTAAATGGGTAGTCGGCGATTTTCGGCCGCGCGTTGGACACCGACGCGAGCAGGGTGGATTTGCCGGCATTGGGCGCACCGAGCAAGCCCACGTCCGCCAGGACCTTCAGTTCCAGGCGCAGGCGGCGTGCTTGGCCCGGCTGTCCCGCCGTATGTTGCCGCGGTGCTCGATTGGTACTCGACTTGAAATGGAGGTTTCCCAGGCCGCCGGAGCCACCCCCGGCCAAGAGTGCGCGCTGGCCATGACGGGCCAGATCCGCAACGACTTCGCCGGTTTCATCGTCATAGACGACCGTGCCAACGGGCATCGCCAGTACCACGTCAGCGCCGCCGGCTCCGAAGCAGTCGGAACCGCGACCGTGTTCGCCGTTGCCGGCGCAATGCTTGCGCTGGTACCGGTATTCGATAAGCGTATTGAGATTCCGGTCGGCGATGCCCCAGACGCTACCGCCACGCCCGCCATCGCCACCGTCCGGTCCGCCCTTGGGAATGAATTTCTCCCGGCGAAAGGACGCACAGCCGTTACCTCCACGGCCGCCGCAAACCTCTATGCGTGCTTCATCGACGAAATTCATCGGCTCAACCGGTTCGGGCCTGTAACAGCCCACTGGCGATCGGCAGCCGGGACGACCGCTTGCAACGGCGTCGACCCCCGGCGCCGCCGCTCACGCAGGACGTGCGTACAGCGGACTCAGACGCCGCTGAGCGGCTGGATACGGACAGACCGACGATTCTTGGGGCCGCCAACCGCAAAATGGACGGTTCCGCTGACCAGGGCGAACAGCGTGAAATCGCGCCCCGTGCCGACATTTTCCCCGGCGTGAAATTGGGTGCCGCGCTGGCGCACGATGATGCTGCCGGCGTGGATCGTTTCTCCGCCGTAGGCCTTGACGCCAAGTCGCTTTGCCTGCGAATCGCGCCCGTTGCGTGACGATCCACCCGCCTTCTTATGCGCCATATTTTTCCCTCAATTGAAGTCCCGCAGACCCTCGCAACGCGCCGATCCGATGCAACTACGCGATCGAATCGATTCGGATCTCGGTGAAGTTCTGACGATGCCCGGCGTGCTTCTGAAAATGCTTGCGCCGCTGCATCTTGAATATCTTGACTTTCTCGTGACGCCCGTGCGCCAGGACGGTGGCTACGACCGCTGCTCCACTGACCAAAGGCGCGCCAATGCGCAGCTCGGCGCCCTCGCCGACGGCCAGGACTTCCGACAGGGTAACCTGCTGTCCAACCTCGTTCGGCAGCGATTCCACTTTGACACGATCGCCCGCGTTCACCCGATACTGCTTGCCGCCCGTCTTGATCACCGCGAACATCGCCACATCCTCACGAATCGGGGCCACCGTAGCCCCACAGAAAGCTTTGAATTATCGCAGTTTCCACAAGCTCGCGTCAATCGGGTGGTATTTCGGCCGCCCATCCCGCGGTGACGACGGCGCGGACAGCGCTGCCCTCCTATAATCACCGACCACGTAAGACCACCTGCCGTGCAAACCGCCCCCCCTCTGCCGCCCCCGCTGCCGCGCGCTACTAGCCTGGCTGAACTGCTCGTGCCCGTCGCCGACGAGATGCGCGCGGTCGATGCCACGATCCGACAACGGCTGGCGTCCGACGTTGCCCTGATCGGCGCAATCGGCGACTACATCATCGGCGCCGGCGGCAAGCGGCTGCGACCCGCGATCTTGCTGCTGATCGCCGGCGCGATGGGCTACCGGGGCAATTCCCATGTGCTGCTTGCCACAGTGATCGAATTCATCCACACCGCCACTTTGTTGCATGACGACGTCGTCGACGAATCCGATCTGCGGCGCGGGCGCCCTACGAGCAACGCCGCTTTCGGCAACGCCGCCAGCGTGCTGGTGGGTGATTTTCTGTATTCGCGCGCGTTTCAGATGATGGTGGAGGCCGGCAGCATGCGGGTCATGCGGATACTGGCCGACGCCACCAATCGAATCGCCGAAGGGGAGGTTCTACAACTGCTCAACGTCCACGATCCCACCGTCGACGAAGCACGATACCTGGGCGTGGTCGAGCGCAAGACCGCGACGCTGTTCGAGGCTGCGGCGCGAATCGGCGCGATCCTCGCAGACGCCGATCCTGCGACGGAGGACGCATGTGCCCGCTACGGCGCCTCCATCGGTATTGCCTTCCAGATCATCGACGACGTGCTCGACTATGACGGAAGTGCACAAAGCATCGGCAAGCGAGTCGGCGATGATCTGCGCGAAGGCAAACCCACCTTGCCGGTGATACACGCCCTGCGTGCGGCCTCACCTGGCCAACGGATCCAGGTCGAGAACGCGATACGCGACGGGCGCGGCGACTTCACGCAGATCGCGCAGATCGTGCACCAACACGGATCCATCGACTACGCACGACGGTGCGCGCGCATGCAGTCCGACGTGGCCGCCGACGCGGCCGCCTCGTTGCCGCCGTCGGAATTTCGCGATCGTCTGTTAGAATTAACGCTCTTCGCAATGCGCCGTGATCGCTGAGCCAGCCGGTAAGCAAGAGCGGGCCCGGGTTGGCAAATGCGCTGCGACACGGATCCCCGGGGTGTAGCTCAGCTTGGTAGAGTACTGCGTTCGGGACGCAGGAGTCGGAGGTTCGAATCCTCTCACCCCGACCAAGCCTATTGTTCGCGGTTCGCACCGTCTGTCCTGCTGGCAACGCGCCGACGGGGCAGCCAAGCAAACGGTTGAGCTGTCGTACTGGCGTCGATGACGCGTAATCGCTACGATCCGGCGAATGCCTAGGGTTCCTTTGTGGGTGCACCTCGTCGCGCTCGCCGTCCTGCTGCTGCTCTCCGCTTTCTTCTCCATCACCGAGACGGCGATGATGGCGATCAATCGTCTTCGCTTGCGCCACCTGGTCCGCCAGGGCAACGCGGCCGCACGCCGCACACAGACGCTTCTCGATCGCACCGACCGCCTGCTGAGCGTGCTCCTGATCGGCAACAATCTGGCCAATACGGCTGCGACCGCGCTGGTGGCCGCACTGTCCATCTACGACCTCGGTGACCAGCAGTGGGGGCTGGCCGCAGCAACCGTACTCATCGCCTTCCTGATCCTGGTGTTTTCGGAAATCACGCCCAAGATCATCGGCGCCACCTACCCGGAACCGATCGCGCTGGCCGCGAGTTTTGTGCTGCGTCCGATCCTGTGGATCGCGACCCCCGCGGTATGGTTCGTCAACTTGTTCGTCCACCTGATCCTGCGCGTGTTGCGGCTAGCACGCACACAGAACATGCTGGAGACTCACCCGGTCACGCCGGAGGAATTGCGTACGCTGGTTCTGGAAGGTTCGAACTTCATTCCGGGCAAGCACCGCAGCATGCTGCTCAACGTCTTTGATCTCGAGGCGCTGAGTGTCGATGACGTGATGACCCCTCGTCCCAGCATCGAGGGAATCGATCTGGATCAGCCGTTCGAGGCGGTTCTCGACCAGCTTACGACGTGCTACCACAACAAGCTGCCGGTTTTCGAGGGCGACATCAGCCGAGTGGTCGGCATCTTGCACGTGCGAAAGCTGCTGCCGGTGCTGGCCGAGGGCAAACCCGAGGTCGAGGCTATGCGTCAGCTGCTGGTCGATCCGTACTGGATCCCGACCGGAACATCCCTGCTGCAGCAGCTGCAGATGTTTCAGGACAATCGGCAGCGCCTGGGGCTGGTGGTTGACGAATACGGAGATCTGCTCGGACTGGTTACGGTCGACGACATCGTAGAAGAGATCGTAGGTGAATTCACGACCCAAGCCCCCGGCACCAGCGCCAGTTCGCTGCGCTGGGGCACCAACGGCCAGGTCATCGTCGACGGGACGGTAAGTCTGCGCTTGCTCAACCGGCGCCTGGCCCTCGCCCTGCCCCTGGACGGGCCGAAGACGCTGAACGGTCTCCTGCTCGAGCGCCTGGAGCAAATCCCGGACGGCCCGTGCTGCCTGCAACTGCCCGGATGCAATATCGAGGTCGTCCAGATTCTCGACCAGGCGGTTCGCAGCGTTCGGCTGATCCGCGTTCCTGCGATCCCGGGCCAATAGGGAAGCGCGCTAAGTTTTGGCACACATTCCCGACCCGGATTTGCGAAACCCCGCTCCAGGTCGAAGCCTCCGGCCTGCGGCCGGCCAGCCACGAACGCCCGCTTGCCTCGCCCGGAGCCCAAAATAGGGGATAATAACTTTGCAAATCCAAGGCTTATACGTCGCATCTCCAGGCTTTTCTCCGGGCGTTCGACGCTATAAATCGCATTCGAGCCATCCAGGGTAATCATGTCTGCTGCGACCCAAACCACCACCGCCGCTTCCGGTGCACTCACCGGTCTGGCACGCGCGCTGGTACAGCAGGGGAAATTGCGCCCGGACCGGGCCGAAACGCTTGCGCGCAAGGCGGTCCAGAGCAATTCGACGTTCATCGACGAACTTGTGGCCATCGGCGAAGCCATAGGGCTTACGGCCTCGTCCATCGCGCGGTTTGCCGCGGAGACTTTTGGCCATCCCATGCTCGACCTCTCGGCGATCGATATCGACCAGCTCGCCAAGGATACGATCGATCGCAAGCTCGTCGCCTCGTTGCGGGTGTTGGCGCTTCGCAAGCGTGGCAACCGCCTCGCCGTCGCCGTATCGGATCCAACCAATGCCCAGGCGCTCGACCAGGTAAAGTTCCAAACCCAGCTGGTGCTCGACGTCATTGTCGTCGAGCACGACAAGCTGATGGCGATCATCGAATCGACCTCGCAGTCGGCATCCAAGGCGCTGGAGAAGCTGATCGACGACGACGTCAGCTTCGAAGACCTGATGGCCGAGAATCCCGAGCAGGAAGGCGAGGACACGGCATCGGTCGAGGTGGACGACGCGCCGGTAGTGCGCTTTCTCCAGAAGCTCCTGCTCGATGCGATCGGCGAGGGCGCGTCGGATTTGCATTTCGAGCCGTATGAGAAGTTTTATCGTGTCCGCTTCCGGGTCGACGGCATATTGCGCGAGGTCGCCCAACCTCCTTTGGCGATCCGCGAGCGCCTCATTTCGCGCATCAAGGTGGTGTCGCGCCTCGACATTTCCGAACGGCGCGTGCCGCAGGACGGGCGCATGAAACTGGCCCTTTCCGGTCAGCGCGCGATCGACTTCCGGGTGAGCACCCTGCCCACCTTGTACGGGGAAAAGATCGTCATGCGGATCCTCGACGCATCCCAGGCCAAGCTCGGGGTCGATTCGCTGGGGTACGACCCGGACCAGAAGGAATTGCTGCTCAATGCAATTCAGCGGCCATATGGAATGGTCCTGGTGACCGGGCCGACCGGTAGCGGCAAGACGGTGTCCCTGTATACCTGCCTGAACATTCTGAACCAGCCGGGGGTGAACATTTCCACCGCCGAGGATCCGGCCGAAATCCAGCTTGCCGGTATCAACCAGGTCAACGTCAACGAAAAGGCCGGCCTCACCTTTGCCAACGCGATGCGCGCGTTCCTGCGTCAGGATCCGGACATCATCATGGTGGGTGAGATTCGCGACCTCGAAACCGCCGACATCGCCATCAAGGCGGCGCAAACCGGGCACATGGTGATGTCGACCCTGCATACGAACGACGCGCCTTCTACCCTGACGCGACTCGCCAATATGGGCGTGCCCGGGTTCAACATCGCCTCCTCGATCATACTGATCACGGCCCAGCGCCTTGCGCGCCGGCTTTGCAGCTGCAAGCAGCCCGCGACGATGGACGCCGACGTCCTGCTCGCGGCAGGGTTCAAGGAGTCCGATCTCGATGGTACCTGGACCGCCTACCGCCCGGTTGGCTGCGATCGTTGCAAGGGCAGCGGCTACAAGGGACGCACCGGGATCTATGAAGTGATGCCGATAACCGAATCGGTGCAGCACCTGATACTGAAGAACGCCAGTTCGATCGAAATCGGCCAGCAAGCGCAGCGCGAAGGCGTGCGCGATTTGCGACGCTCGGGGCTGCTCAAGGTCAAGCAAGGCATGACGACGGTGGACGAAGTGCTCGGATGCACCAACGAATGATCAGTCGGAATTCGACGGGAAGAGGATAGCGATGGCAACGGGCGCAATCGCGCGGCCGCGCGACGCGGTACGCGAATCGATGTTCCAGTGGGAAGGGCGCGACAAGGGCGGGCGAACCGTCAAAGGGGAAATGCGCGCAGGCGGCGAGTCCGTGGTCGCGGCATCGCTGCGGCGCCGCGGCATCCTTGCCACCAAGATCAAGAAGCAGTCGATGCCGCGCGGAAGACGCATCAGCGGCAAGGACCTCGCCCTATTCACACGCCAACTCTCGACCATGCTGCGCGCCGGCGTGCCGCTGCTGCAGTGCTTCGACATCGTCAGTCGTGGCCATTCGAATCCGGCGCTCGGCCGCCTGCTCGGCGACATCCGCGCCGACGTCGAGACCGGCACCAGTCTGAATCAGGCCTTCCGCAAATACCCGGTGTATTTCGATGCGCTTTTTTGCAACCTCGTTGCCGCCGGCGAGCAGGCGGGCATTCTGGAAACGCTGCTGGACCGTCTTGCGACGTACCAGGAAAAAACCATCGCCATCAAGGGAAAGATCAAGAAGGCCCTTTTCTATCCGATCATGATCGTTCTCGTGGCGGTGCTCGTGACCGCGATCATCATGGTCTTCGTGATTCCCGCCTTCAAGCAGGTCTTCTCGAGCTTCGGGGCCGATCTTCCCACGCCTACGCTCATTGTCATCGCGATTTCCGATGTCTTCGTGAAATACTGGTATCTGATGCTGTTCGGCTCCTTGGGAGCGGGCTATTTCGCGTACCAGGCATGGCGGCGCTCGCCCAAGGTGCAGATCGCGGTCGATCGCATCATGCTCAAGCCGCCGGTCATCGGCCCTTTGCTGCAAAAGGCCGCCATCGCCCGCTGGACGCGAACGCTGTCGACGACCTTTGCCGCCGGCGTGCCCCTGGTCGAAGCCCTGGATTCGGTGGGTCCGGCGGCCGGCAATGCCGTGTACAAGGAAGCGACCCGCCAAATCCAGTCGGAAGTCAACGTCGGCACGACCCTCGCGCAGGCAATGCAAAATTCCGGCGTCTTCCCCAACATGGCGGTGCAGATGACGTCCATCGGAGAAGAGGCGGGCGCGCTCGATTCGATGCTCAACAAGGTTGCCGATTACTTCGAGCGCGAGGTCGACGAGACGGTGGACGCGCTTTCGAGCATGCTGGAGCCGCTGATCATGGTCATCCTGGGCGGGATCATCGGCAGCATCGTCGTCGCGATCTACCTGCCGATCTTCAAACTGGGCCAGGTGGTCTAGTGGCCGGCAATAGCCGATCACCGTAATGCTGGTTTCGCCGGACACCGCCTTTGCGCTGGCGGCGGGGTTGCTGGGCCTGATCGTCGGGTCCTTCCTGAACGTGGTGATCCACCGGCTGCCGAAAATGATGCATGCCCAATGGGCAGCGCAGGCCGCCGATTTCGATGGACGCACTCTTGCTGCGCAGGCGCCGTACAACCTTTGGGTGCCAGCGTCGCAATGCCCCGTTTGCGCCGCGCCCATCGGGATGCTGCAAAACATACCGGTCGTTTCCTACCTCGTGTTGCGAGGCAAATGCGCCCATTGCGCAAGCCGCATCAGCCCGCGCTATCCGGTGGTCGAGGCCCTGACCGGGGTGCTCTCGCTTTGGGTCGCGGTGCACTTCGGTTGGGGCCTGGAAGCGGCCGGCGCACTGGTCCTGGTCTGGTTCCTGGTCGCATTGAGTTTCATCGACGCCGACACGAGCCTGCTGCCAGATTGCATCACCCTGCCGCTGCTGTGGCTCGGATTGCTGCTGAACCTCAACGCCGGCTTCGCGCCATTGCGCGATGCGGTGATCGGCGCGTGTGCCGGCTACCTGGGCCTGTGGCTGGTGTACTGGGCATTCAAGCTGGCGACCGGTCGCGAGGGCATGGGCTACGGCGATTTCAAATTGCTGGCGGCGTTGGGAGCCTGGCTGGGCTGGAAGATGCTGCTTCCCATCGTGCTCCTTTCCTCTTTGACCGGGGCGATCCTGGGGATCGCCTTGATCATTCTGGCTCGGCACGGCCGCAATGTACCGATCCCGTTTGGCCCTTATCTTGCCGTGGCCGGGTTTTTCACCCTGCTGTACGGCCAGCCGATCGCCGAGCGCCTCGGACTGGGATGATTCGTGCAACGGCCGCCGCGAATCGGAGTAACCGGCGGAATCGGCAGCGGCAAATCGACCGTGGTCGAGATGTTCGCCTGCCGTGGCGCGGCGGTCATCGATAGCGACGCGATCGCGCGCGAACTGACCGCGGCCAACGGCTCGGCGATCGGCGCGATCCGCGCCGCGTTCGGGGCGCAAGTGCTCGATGAGCATGGCGCCCTCGACCGCGCGCGCATGCGCTCGCTGGTTTTTTCCGACCCAGTCGAGCGGGCGCGCCTCGAGGCGATTTTGCACCCGCGCATACGCGATCGTTGCCTGGAACTGGCGCGGCAGCGCGAGGCAACGGCGCCCCTGCTGATATTCGATGTTCCGCTGCTGGTCGAGGCCGTGCAAGTTCGTCAGGCGCTGGGCCTTGACCGCGTCCTGGTGGTCGACTGTCCGCCGGCACTGCAACTCGCGCATGCCCGGTCCCGCGGCACGATGCCGGAAGAGCAGATCCGCGCCGTCATCGCAACCCAGGCACGGCGCTGGCAGCGTCTGGACATTGCCGACGACGTCGTGGTCAATGCCGGATCGCTCGACGCGTTGCGTGTGCGCGTTGACCAATTGTGGTCCCATTACCTTCCCGGCGAGGCCGTGTGATATCTTGCGCAAGGCGATGACCGAGTCTGAGCAAGAATTGATCCTGTACGAGTACCCGTTCAATGAACGGGTGCGCACCCTCCTGCGGCTTGAAGATCTTTTCGACAAGTTGCAGTTCTTCTGTGCGCAGTCGCATCCGTACTGCCACCACACGGCGTTGTTGACGATTTTCGAAATCGTCGAAGTTACTTCGCGCTCGGACCTCAAGGGAGAGTTGCTGCAGGAGCTGGAGCGTCACAAGCAGTCGCTCGTGGGCCTGCGCAACAATCCGCAGGTGGCGCAGGACGCGCTGCAGCAGGTCCTGGGGGAAATCGATGCGGCCCAGGGCGCGCTCAACGCCAGCCCCGGCAAGGCCGGGCAGCACCTGCGCGACAACGAATGGCTGATGAGTGTGCGCAGCCGCTCCATAATCCCCGGCGGCACCTGCGAGTTCGATCTGCCCTCCTACCATGCCTGGTTGACGCGCGGCACGGAAGCGCGCGCCGAAGACCTGCGTGTCTGGGTGCAACCGCTGGTACCCTTCCACTCGGCCTTGGCAATTGTTCTGCACCTGCTGCGCGAGGGGGCCCACCACTCACGGCATACCGCCGCCATGGGCAGCTTCCAGCAGATGCTGCAGGGAAAATCGCACGCGTTGCTGCAGGTGCGCGTCGCCCAGGAACTGGAGGCGATCCCGGAGATCAGCGCAAACAAATATATGCTCTGGATCCGGTTCACACGAAACGATCGGGACCTCAAGCCGCGGCCGCTCGAGCGTGACGTGGACTTCGAGCTGGCTTTGTGCTCGCTTTAGGTGCCCAGCCGCAAGGCTCCGGCGCCTGCCGCACCGGCGGCATCAAAGCGGCGGCCAGACTGCCAAACCGTGAGCGCCGAGGCGGCGCGCCTGCCGCAGGTTGTCGATGCCCGGCTCTAGGCAGACGTACAAGGGCAGCGGACTATCGTGGCAAAACCCGGCAATGGCCTCCCAATACGCGAGCGCCTCTTCCGGCGCGCCGATGTGGGCGCGCGCGTCGCGCTCGATGACGGCGAAGTCACAGGCAATGGCGGCGGCATGCTCGAGATCGTGCCGATTGCGCACGCCAGCTGCGAGCCATCCGGCGTTCGGGCGAACGCGCGTTGACCGCAAGACCGCGGCGCTCAGGTACAGGCCGTCCCCGAGATCGGGGGAAACGGACGAGAGCCGGGCTTCGGTCCGGCTGCAGGTACGGGCGTCAATGAGCAGGCGGGCGCCGTGCGCGCGCGCGCGCGCACTGCACTGCCGCAATGCCGCATCGAGCGCACTGCCACTCAGCCTCGGTTCATGCCACAAGATCTGCCGCAGGCCGCGCATCAGGGCACGGTCGATCCAGTCCTGGGCCTGCGCCGCGTCATCGGCGGTCTGCGCGGAAAACCCCGTGATACTCGGCAGCTGAATCCACCGCAGCGCGGGCACCGCGGCGGGCAGCAACGGCGCTGGCGCGGCTTCACCGGGATGAAGAAACGTCAGCTGCTGCCCCTCCACCGGATGGGGGGTCCCAAACCAGTCGAAAATCCGGCGAAAGTACAGGCGCACGTAGGCATGCGGATAGTCGTACTCCATGACGGTCCACGGGTCTGCCGCGCGCACGCGCACGCCAAGCTCCTCGGCAAGCTCACGCTCCAATGCTTGCATAACCGTCTCGCCGCGCTCGATCTTGCCGCCGGGAAATTCCCAGTAGCCGGAATAGGGTTTGCCCGCCGGACGGTCCGCCAGCAGGACGGCACCGTCCGCACGTACCAGGACACCGACAGCGACCCGTGTCGCGGTCCGGGCACCGGCCTCGCGGTCGTCGCTCAAGACCCGGTCAGTCCCCGGCGGCCCGCGTAGTCACGGGCGAACTGGGTCGCAACTCGGCCGGAGCGCGAGCCGCGCTGCAAGGCAAATTGCAGCGCTTCTGCGCGGGCCGCGGCAATAGCCTCGCCGTCCAGATCGAATCGCGCCAACCAGTGCGCGACGATTTCCAGGTAGTCCGCTTGCCGAAAAGAGCGAAACGACAGCCACAATCCGAAGCGCTCCGAGAGCGAGACCTTCTCCTCGGCGGTTTCGGCCGGGTGCAGGTCACCTTCCGCATCGTACTGGGCCGCCAGGTTCTCGCCCATCGATTCCGGCATCAGGTGGCGCCGGTTCGAGGTGGCATAGATCAGCAGGTTCGACGCCCCCGCCGCAATCGAGCCGTCGAGAGCCGCCTTCAGGGCCTTGTACGAGGCATCGCTCGGCTCAAAGGACAGATCGTCGCAGAAGACGACAAAGCGCTCCGGTCGTTCGGCGATCCGGTCCGCAATCACGGGCAGATCGACCAGGTCCGCCTTGTCGACTTCGATCAGGCGCAGGCCGCGATCGCCGAACCGGGCCAGACAGGCGCGCACCAAGGACGATTTTCCGGTGCCGCGCGCGCCCGTCAGAAGAACATTGTTCGCCGGCAGGCAGCGCACGAATTGTTCCGTATTGCGCAGGATTGCGGCCTTTTGCGCATCCACTCCCAACAGATCCTCGGGGTCAATGTTGGCGATGCGGCGCACGGCCACAAGTTGCGCCTGGTCGGTTCCCAGGACCCTGCGCTTGCGCCACTGGAACGCCAGCGCGCTCCAGTCCGGCTCGCCGGAGGCAGGCATCCAATGCTCGAGCCACTGCACCAGACGCTGCAGTTGCTGTTCCATCACGACCGGCTGCGAAATCGCCATTCGCTTTCCCTTACAGCGGCGGGACCCGTCATTCAGCTACGGTAGTCTGCATTGATCGAAACATATTCCTGCGAAAGATCGCAGGTCCAGATGGACGTAGCGCAGGAGCCGCGCCCAAGATCGACCCGCACCAGGATCTCGACCCCCTGCATGACGCGCCGTCCGTCTTCCTCCCGGTAGCTCGGGTGGCGCCCGCCATCGCGCGCCACCGGCACCTCGTTCAGGAACAGCTGAACTCGGCTGCAATCGAGATCGGCGACCCCAGCGTTGCCGATCGCTGCAAGAATACGTCCGAGATTCGGGTCGGATGCAAAAAATGCCGTCTTTACCAGCGGCGAGCGGGCGATTGCATCGGCCACCGCGCGGGCCTCCTCCTCGCAGCGCGCACCTTCGACGACGATTTCAATGAACTTGGTTGCTCCCTCGCCGTCCCGAACGATGGCCTGGGCGAGCTGCCGGGCAACATCGGTGATCGCGCGCTCGAGCGCCGCAAAACGCGGATCTTCCACCGACGCGACGATCGGCATGTCCGATTGTCCGCTGGCGATAAGCACGAATGCGTCGTTGGTCGAGGTATCTCCGTCGACGCAGATGCGATTAAACGAACGCTCGGCAACACGGCGAACCATCACCTGCAACGGCGCCGGCGCCACCGTGGCGTCGGTCGCGACGTAGCCGAGCATGGTTGCCATGTTCGGGTTGATCATTCCCGCGCCCTTGGCGATTCCGGTGATGGTCAGCGCATAGCCACCGATCGACAATCGGTGCGAGCAGGCCTTGGGCACCGTGTCGGTGGTCATGATCGCTTCGGCAGCCTCCAGCCATTGGTCCGGCGCGAACCGCGCAACCGCCGCCGGCAAGCCCGCGACCAGGCGCTGCAGCGGCAGCGGCTCCATGATTACACCGGTCGAGAATGGCAGCACTTCCTCAGCCCGGCAGCCGATCAAGGCAGCCGCGGCGGCGCAGCTGCCTCTGGCGTCCTCGATGCCGTCCTGACCCGTGCCGGCGTTGGCGCAACCGGTATTGATCACCAACAGCCGGATCCCGCCGCCATGCGCGGCGATCTGCGCAAGATGCTCGCGCGCCACCACCACCGGCGCGGCGCAAAACCGGTTGCGGGTAAAAACTGCCGCGACCTGCCCTCCGGCGCCGATGCGGACCAACAGCAGATCCTTGCGGCCGGGTTTGCGGATTCCCGCCTGCGTCCAGCCAAGCTCGACTCCTGCGACGGGGTACAGGTACCGTGCGTCCGGAGTGGCAAGCTTAACGGCCATCGGGAGCCTTCCCACGGCAGGCCAGGCAGACAGTGCCTCTCATTGCATTCGCCTCACGCAATCTTGCCGTGGCATTGCTTGTATTTCTTGCCGCTGCCGCATGGGCAGGGATCGTTTCGTCCCACCTTTTCCGTGAAGCGGCGAAACGGTTGCGGCGGGGGGGTAGCGGCCTGCGGCACGGCGGCGGGCGGTTGCGGCGGATCCGTTCCGGCTTCGGCCTCCGCAAGCACCGCCACCGGGGCAAATTCGGCGTGCTGCGCCTGCGCACGTTCGACACGGCGCTCTGCTTCGCGCTCGATTCGCTCCTCGGTGTGCTCGATCTCCTCGGGAGACTGAATGCGCACGTTCATCAGTATGCGTACGACTTCGGAGCGCACCCGGTCGATCAGGGCGCCGAAAAGCTCGAAGGCCTCGCGTTTGTATTCCTGCTTGGGCTGCTTCTGCGCGTAGCCGCGTAGATGAATTCCCTGGCGCAGGTGGTCGAGCGCGGCCAGATGCTCACGCCACTGTTGATCGAGCGTATTGAGCATGATGGAGCGCTCGAACCCCGTGAAAGCGCTACGATCGACCGCAGCGAGCTTGGCGTCGTAGGCAGCGTCGGCCGCGGCCAGGACACGATTGACCACATCAGTGTCGTTGAGTTGCGACTCCTGCTCCAGCATTTGTGCCAGCGCCAGCAAGACCTGCCAGTCATCTGCCAGAGCCCGCTCGAGTCCCGCAACGTTCCAGGATTCTTCCATCGCGTCCGGCGGGATGAAGCTGCGCACTAGGTCGGTGAAGAAGCCATGGCGCAGGTTTGCCACCATGTCGCTCACGTCTGTCGCCTCCAGTATTTCATTGCGCAGGCGGTAGATCTCTTTGCGCTGGTCGTTGGAGACATCGTCATAGTCCAGCAGCTGCTTGCGGATGTCGAAGTTGCGTGCCTCGACCTTGCGCTGCGCGGTTTCGATCGAACGCGTCACCATGCCCGCCTCAATGGCTTCTCCTTCCGGCATGTTGAGCTTGTCCATGATCATGCGCATGCGGTCGCCCGCGAAGATGCGCAACAGAGGATCCTCCATCGACAGATAAAAGCGCGATTCGCCCGGGTCGCCTTGTCGACCGGACCTGCCTCGCAGCTGATTGTCGATGCGGCGCGACTCGTGGCGCTCCGATCCGACGATCTTCAGGCCCCCTGCGGCGACAACCTGGTCGTGCAGTTGCTGCCATTCCCCGCGCAACTGGGCGACACGCTGCGCTTCCACCGCAGGATTGGCGGTATTCCCGTCAGTATCGAGCACGCGCAGCAATTCGATTTGCTTCTCGACGTTGCCGCCCAGGACGATGTCCGTTCCGCGACCGGCCATGTTGGTTGCGATCGTGATGACACCGGGACGGCCCGCCTGGGCAACGATTTCCGCCTCCTTGGCGTGCTGCTTGGCATTCAGGACCTGGTGCGCCAGGTTCTCGCTGCGCAACAGGTTCGAGATGATTTCCGAATTCTCGATCGACGTGGTGCCGACGAGGACTGGTTGACCGCGCTTGTGACAGTCGCGGATGTCCGCCAGGATCGCGTTGTACTTTTCGCGCACGGTCCGGTAGATCTTGTCCTGGTGATCGATTCGAATCATCGGCCGATGGGTGGGAATCACGACCGTTTCCAGGCGGTAGATCTCCTGGAACTCGTAGGCCTCGGTATCGGCCGTTCCGGTCATGCCCGCGAGCTTGCCGTACATGCGGAAGTAGTTCTGGAAGGTGATCGAGGCCAGGGTCTGGTTCTCCTGCTGTATTGCGACCCCCTCCTTTGCCTCCACCGCCTGGTGTAATCCCTCCGACCAGCGCCGTCCCGGCATCAGCCGACCGGTGAACTCATCGACGATCACGACCTGGCCGTTCTGGACCACGTACTGCTGGTCGCGGTGGAACAGGTGATGTGCGCGAAGAGCTGCGTTGAGATGGTGCATGAGAACGATGTTGTGCGGTGCGTACAGGCTCTCGCCTTCGGCAAGCAGTCCGCGACGCGCGAGGATCTCCTCGATCTTCTCGTGCCCAAGCTCCGAAACGTGNNGCGTGCTTCGTCGATCAAGATGGAATCGACCTCGTCGACGATCGCAAAATGCAATCCGCGCTGACGCCGGTCCTCGACCCGGTACTCCATGTTGTCGCGCAGGTAGTCGAATCCGAATTCGTTGTTCGTGCCGTAGGTGATGTCGGCGGCGTAGGCGCTGTGCTTGTCGGCGTTCGACTGTTGCGTCAGGATCACGCCGACGCTCAAACCCAGGAAGCGATATACCCGCCCCATCCACTCCGCGTCGCGGCTCGCCAGGTAGTCGTTCACCGTCACTAGGTGTACACCTTTGCGGGTCAGCGCGTTGAGGTAGACGGCCAAGGTTGCGGTCAGCGTCTTGCCCTCGCCGGTACGCATTTCGGCAATCTTGCCGTCGTGCAAAACCATGCCACCGACCAGCTGCACGTCGAAGTGACGCATTCCCAAGGTGCGGCGGGCCGCCTCGCGCACGACTGCGAACGCCTCCGGCAGTAGTTGATCGAGTGTTTCGCCCGCATCGTGACGTGCGCGAAATACGGCCGTCTTGCCGGCGAGTCCGTCGTCCGAAAGCGCCGTTACCGACGGTTCCAGGGAATTGATGCGCTCGATGGCCTGCTCGTATTGCTTGAGCAGCCGTTGGTTGCGACTTCCAAATATTCGGGTAAGCAGAGCCGGAAACATCGGGGGCGGGGATTTATCGTGGCCGGAACGGTCGTGAGGCGCGCCAGGGCGCGCACCGTATGGAGCCGACACCCGCGCGGGCAAACCTGCGCGCCGCCGAGGCGGCCTAAGCGGGAAATTATAGATGCGTTTTGGCGACGCGCCCTGCGCGTCCTGCACGCTTGCTGCGGGACCGGCCCGCGCGTGCCTTTAGCTGTTTACTTGCTACTTGGTGGAACTTGCCGCAGGGGCGGCGGCGCTCAGCATGTATCCGACCTCTCCCGAGCGCAAGGACGCCAGGTATTTGGACGGGTTCTGCGGTACGCCATTTACATGGACCTCGAAGTGCAGATGTGGCCCGGTCGAGCGACCGGTCGTGCCGACTTCGGCGATCTTCTGGCCCTTGCGCACGATATCGCCACTTTTGACGAGCATGCGGCTCGTATGGGCATACATCGTGGAAACTCCCTTGCCGTGGTCGATCTCCACCATGTTGCCGAAATCGGGGCGCGTCTCAGCGCTTACGACCACTCCACCGGCGGCGGCAAGGATCGGTGTGCCCACGGGCGCGGCGAAATCCACCCCCGTATGCATCGACATTTCGCCGGTAAACGGATCGGTACGCATGCCATAGCCGGAGCCGACAAATCCCTCGCTCACCGGCGTGCCATGGGGCAGGAGCGCATCGCGGGTCTCCTTTGCGACCAGTTCCGATTCGACTACGTTCATGAAGTCGTCCCGCTGCTCGACGCTTTGCCCG
>OMSW01000271.1:1154-10341 GCA_900290295.1 Burkholderiales bacterium | reverse complement strand
TCTGACCTGCGTTCGCCTTATCGAAGCCGGTGAGCGCCTGGTAATTCTCGACAACCTGGTCAACAGCAAGCCGGCAGTCCTGGATCGGATCGCCGCCGTGACCGGCGTGCGCCCGATCTTCGTGGAGGGGGACATCCGGGACCGGGCGCGACTCGACGAGTTGCTGACCCGCCATCGCATCGAAGCCACGATCCATTTTGCCGGTCTCAAGGCGGTAGGCGAGTCCGTACAGCAACCCCTGCGGTACTACGACAACAACGTGCACGGATCACGGGTGCTCTTTAGTGCCCTGCACGACGCCGGTGTGCGCACGATCGTGTTCAGCTCTTCCGCCACCGTCTATGGCGACGCGCAGACCATGCCGATCTCCGAGGAGGCGCCAACCCAGGCAACCAATCCATACGGCCGCACCAAGCTGATGGTGGAGGAGATGCTCCGCGACCTGGCCGCGGCCGAACCCGGTTGGTCCGTTACGCTGTTGCGCTACTTCAATCCGGTCGGCGGCCATCCATCGGGCCTGCTGGGGGAGGATCCGCAGGGAATCCCGAACAATCTGATGCCGTACGTCGCACAGGTGGCCGTCGGCCGCCGGGAGCGCCTTACCGTATTCGGCGACGACTACCCGACCCCCGACGGCACGGGCGTTCGCGACTACATCCATATTCTCGACCTGGCGGACGGACACGTGGCCGCGTGCATGCCTTCGAGCGGGCGTCGGGCCGGCGCGTGCCATACGTGGTAGCGCCGCGGCGCGCGGGCGACGTGGCGAGCTGCTGGGCCGATCCGTCTCGTGCCGCCCGCGAGCTTGGGTGGCGTGCCCAGCGTACGATCGATCAGATGTGCGAGGACGCGTGGCGCTGGCAAAGTGCCAACCCGGACGGCTATGAAGGCCTGCCTTCCGTGGAGCCGGGCGCGGTGCGCAGCCCGGCGCCGGGGCTCTCGGCGGCTTGAGGGCGCGTGCCAGCGGCGGATTTGGACCGGTCCGCATCGACCGAGCGCGAGCGCTCGCTATCGTTTACAGTGCGCCACCTTGATCGTCCCATCCCGGCAGCTGCGTGCCGTCCCTGTCACTAGCCACCAAGATTTGCCATGACCATGCGCTTTCACTTTCCCATCGTCGTCATCGACGAGGACTTCCGGTCGGAAAATGCCAGTGGTGTCGGCATTCGTGCCTTGACGCGGGCCCTCGAGGAGGAGGGCGTGGAGATCATCGGTGCGACCAGCTTCAGTGATGTGCGCGGCTTCGCGCAACAGCACAGCCGCGCCTCGGCGTTCATCCTGTCGGTCGACGATGAGGAACTGCCCGCAACCGAAGGCAGCCCGATCGTTGCCGATCTGCGCGCCTTCCTCGAAGAGATCCGGTTTCGCAATGCCGATATCCCGATTTTCCTGTACGGCGAGACGCGCACCTCACGGCATCTGCCCAACGACATCCTGCGCGAGTTGCACGGCTTCATCCACATGCACGAGGACACGCCGGAGTTCGTAGCGCGCTATATCGCGCGCGAGGCGCGTTCCTACCTCGACGGCCTGGCCCCGCCGTTTTTCCGCGCGCTCACGCAATACGCCCAGGACAGTTCCTATTCCTGGCACTGCCCCGGACACTCCGGCGGCGTGGCATTTCTGAAGAGCCCGGTGGGGCGCATGTTTCACCAGTTCTTCGGCGAGAACCTGCTGCGCGCGGACGTATGCAACGCCGTCGACGAGCTGGGGCAGCTGCTCGACCACACCGGACCGGTGGCCGCGGCCGAGCACAATGCCGCCCGCATCTTCGGCGCGGACCACCTGTTTTTCGTCACGAACGGCACCTCGACCTCGAACAAGATCGTCTGGCATTACATCGTTGCGCCCGGCGACGTCGTGGTGGTCGATCGCAATTGCCACAAGTCGGTGCTGCATGCGATCACCATGACCGGCGCGATACCGGTATTCCTCAAGCCCACGCGCAACCACTACGGCATCATCGGGCCAATACCGGTCGACGAATTCCGCTGGGAAACGATCCAGGCGCGAATCGGGGAACACCCGCTGGTGCAGGGCAACGAGGGCAAACCGCGCGTGCTGACGCTGACCCAAAGCACCTACGACGGTATTGTCTACAACGTCGAGACGATCAAGGCACTGCTCGATGGCAAGGTCGACTCGCTGCTGTTTGACGAGGCGTGGCTGCCGCACGCTGCGTTCAACGGCTTCTACCGCAACATGCACGCCATCGGCGGGGTCGCCGCGCAACGCGCGCGTGCTCGCAACACCATGGTATTTGCGACCCAGTCGACGCACAAACTGCTGGCGGGCCTGTCGCAGGCCTCGCAGATCCTGATTCAGAATTCGCAAACCGAGAGCCTCGATCGCTGGATGTTCAATGAGGCGTACATGATGCACACGTCGACTTCGCCGCAGTACGCGATCATCGCGTCGTGCGACGTGGCCGCGGCGATGATGGAATCGCCCGGCGGTCCGGCCTTGGTGGAGGAGTCGCTGACCGAGGCACTGGATTTTCGCCGCGCCATGCGCAAGATCGACGCCGAATACGGCGACTCCTGGTGGTTCCAGGTATGGGGGCCGGAGGCGCCGCTGCCGGAGGGGCCGCCCCAGCGCGATTACTGGATGCTCCGAGCCGGCGAACGCTGGCACGGCTTTGGCGACCTGGCGCCCGATTTCAATCTGCTGGACCCGATCAAGGCCACCATCATCACGCCGGGCCTGGACGTCGATGGCTCGTTTGACGCAACCGGGATACCGGCCTCGGTCCTGACCAAGTATCTGACCGAGCACGGCATCGTCGTTGAAAAAACCGGCCTGTATTCCTTTTTCATCATGTTCACGATCGGAATCACGAAAGGTCGCTGGAACACGCTGGTTACGGAACTGCAGCAATTCAAGGACGACTACGACAGCAACCAGCCGCTTTGGCGGGTAATGCCGGAGTTCCTGCGCTCGCAGCCCCGCTACGAGGCGATGGGCTTGCGCGACCTGTGCCAGGCGATCCACGAGATCTACCGTGCCAGCGACATCGCGCGGCTGACGACCGACATGTATACCTCGGAAATGGAGCCGGTAATGATCCCGGCCAAGGCGTATGCGCGCATGGCGCACAACGATATCGATCGCGTACCGGTGGACGAAATCGAACGGCGCGTCTGTGGTGTTTTACTGACCCCGTACCCACCGGGGATTCCGCTGCTGATCCCAGGCGAGCGGGTAAACGCGGAGATCGTCAATTACCTGAAGTTTGTGCGCGAGTTCAATGCCCGCTTTCCCGGCTTCGAGACCGACATTCACGGCCTGGTCAAGCTCGAGCGCGACGGGCAGACGGAATACTTCCTGGACTGCGTGCGCGACTAGGTGCCGGGCGCCTTGCGCCGGAGCCGGCTGCGGCGCTCAGCGCTCGGGTTTTTCGTTTCGCCGGCACCGGGTGGATTTCACGCGGGACCTGGTGTAAGCGCCGCAGACGATCAGGGGCGCGGCCAGCCAGCCGCCGGCCAGGAGTGCGCCACCCAGCCAGGGTCCGGGAGCCCCCCGCGCGGATGAGCGCTCGTACCTGCAAAAACCGGGGCCGCGCGCGCGGGCGCCGGACCAGGTCAGGGAGTGGTGACCGCCTGCCGGAATTCGCGCAACTTGGCCTTGATCGCGCTCTCGTTGGACGGACCAACGCGCACGAGGATCTTTTGCCCCGGGGAAAGCGCCTCGAGGTCCGGATCGACGTAATGGAACATCGCGCGAGGTGCGACGACCTCGATCGGCGGCTTGGGATCGGGGGCCTCCAGCAACTCGTCGATGACCTCCACGAGGCGGTCGTTGAAGTATCCCTTGGGGTAGCCCAAGTCCCGGTACGCTTGCTGGAACAGGGGATAAAAGTACCGGTAGAGCGCTGCCGCCTGGGCCGTGTCCAGCGATGTCAAGGCCGCGACGTAGGGTTCGTAACGCCGTTCATTGGAGGCTGCGATCGTGTCACCGCGGTCGGACCTTGTAACACGAAAGACCCCGGCAACCGGCTTCGTGGGAATTGTCTGCAGCGCCAGCTTCTCGCGCGGCAGTGCATCGACGGTCGCGACGATATGCCGGATCAAATCCGTCGGCACCAACAAGCGCAGCGCGCCGGCGCGCCAGCCTCCCACTTGGGAGAGGGCATCGAGAAATTTTGCATCGCTTTGCTCCAGCGTCGTGCTGTGATCGGATTCGCGCTCGTCGATCGGGTGCATCACCGCCGACTCGGTGCTGGCCGCCGGTGCCGTCACCGCTGGGCCGGGGGCGGCCGACGTGGAAGCGGCCGGTGCCCCCGCCGTGCTGACAATGGCTTCCGATCGGTGCGTGTACCAGTAGTATCCGCCGAAGATCGCATCGATTGCCTCCGAGCTGCCAAACGCCCCCGTATGGCAGCGGCCCATCTTTGCACCGGCGCCCGGCCCGAAATCTAACGCATTCGGACGCAAACTGCGCACTGGCCTGGGCAGGCCGGCGGCGCGACCTGCGCAAATACGCTAGCCGCTGCGGCGCGCAGACGTTCGGGCTCTCGTGCTAGCGCACGCGCCGGTGGACCAGCGCGATCCGGGCCTGGAAGCGCTCGCACACTGCCTGCGTCGGCAGATAGCGCGAATGCACGCTGCAGATCCCGTCGTCGGCTCTTACCGCGGCAAACCCGGAGCTCATGACGTGTAGGCCCGGGGTCTGGCGCTCGATGTACAAGGGATCATTGCAAAACGCACGGCACGCGCCGCACCGTGCGGCCTGGGGCGCTGCGCTACGCGCCGGCAGCGATGCGCGCAGCGCAGGGAACTGCAATGCGCGGATGCCCAGCGCCCGAGTGCTGAGCCCGAACAAGCTGATCCACAGGACAAACAGCGCCAGATAGCGGCCCGCATTAACGCTGAACTGCTGGCCAAGTTGGTCCGGCGAGCTCCATTTCTGCGGCGTGACGGCAAGCCATTTGATGCTCGAGCCGTTCACGAGCGCCAGGACCGCGGCCGCCACCAAACCGACTCCCAGGGCGATCGCCCAGGAATCCTCGGTGCGATACCACGCGCCGGCGGCGATCCTCGGCGTGATCGAGGGCCCAAAAACCGCGCGCTGGCGTTGACGGGGGGCGGCTTGTCTTGGCGCTATGCTTGCAGGCCGACCAGCCATGGGTCTGCCGGCGGCGGGGAAGCGCGCGCATTGGCAGTATCGGCAGGAGGCGAACCGCAGCAATCGCCATGGCCGGGCGAGCGTTCTTGGTGCCCGTTTTTTTGCCGATCCGCGCAGGGACGATACAGGAGAGCCGTGTGGCCGTAAGTGTTTTCGATCTCTTCCGGATCGGCATTGGCCCCTCGAGTTCGCACACGGTCGGACCGATGCGGGCGGCGCGGATGTTTGCGCTTGGGCTGCTGCAGACCGAGTCACTCGCCGCGACGGCGCGGGTACAGGCCGAGCTCTATGGCTCTTTGGGCGCCACCGGCAAAGGCCACGGCAGCGACAAGGCCGTGCTGCTGGGCCTCGGTGGTCACGAGCCCGACACCGTGGACGTGGACCGCATCGCGCACATGCTCAACGAGATTCGCACCGAGGGCCGCGTCGTCCTCCTTGGAGAGCACGCCATCGACTTCGACGAAAAGGCCGACCTGCTCTTTTACGCGAGCGCAAGCCTGCCGTTTCACGCCAACGGCATGCGATTTACCGCATTCGGTTCCGACGCCACGGTGCTTCTGGCGCGCACCTACTACTCGGTTGGCGGAGGATTTGTCGTCAGCGAAGAAGTGGCCAACGATGGCTCCCGGCAAAAAGTGATTGCGCCGGACGCCACCGTGCTGCCGCTTCCCTTTCACAGTGCCGCCGATCTGCTGGGCCTGGCCAAGCAACACGGCTGCAGCATCGCGCAGATCATGCGGCGCAACGAGCGGTATTGGCGCAGCGACGAGGAGACGCGGGCGCGCCTGCTGCGTATCTGGCAGGTGATGGGCGAGTGCATTGCGCGCGGCTGTCGCACCGAAGGCACGCTGCCGGGCGGCTTCCACGTACGGCGCCGGGCGCCCGGGCTACTGCAGGCGCTGCGCAACGCTTCTGCAGCGCAGGCACAGGATCCTTTGCTGGTGCTCGACTGGGTCAACCTGTACGCCTTGGCAGTCAACGAAGAAAATGCTGCTGGAGGTCGAGTGGTCACGGCGCCGACCAACGGGGCCGCCGGAATCGTGCCGGCGGTTCTGCACTACTACGTTCGTTTTGTTCCCGGCGCCAACGACGAGGGCGTCGTCGATTTCCTGCTGACTGCGGCCGCAATCGGCATCCTGTACAAAGAGAACGCGTCCATCAGCGGGGCCGAAGTCGGCTGCCAGGGCGAGGTCGGCGTTGCCTGCTCTATGGCAGCCGGCGCGCTTTGCGCGGTGCTGGGTGGAACGCCAGAACAGGTGGAAAACGCAGCCGAAATCGGAATGGAGCACCATTTGGGCTTGACCTGCGACCCGGTGGGCGGACTGGTGCAGATTCCCTGCATCGAGCGCAATGCAATTGCCTCGGTCAAGGCCATCAATGCGGCGCGCATGGCGCTGCATGGCGACGGCACGCACTACGTCAGCCTGGACAAGGTCATCAAGACGATGCGCGAGACCGGCGCCGACATGATGACCAAATACAAGGAAACGGCGCGCGGCGGGCTGGCGGTCAACATCGTCGAATGCTAGTACGAGCAGCCATGCATTTGTTGGCATGCCGGGGCGCGTATCCGCGCACCCGTGTCTTCACTATCAGCGCAGAACCCAGCGCCTTGGCAATGCGTGATGCGTGGATCGTTCCGGGCAGGGCACCATGACGATACGCATCGCCGAGGCGCAGGACGCGGAGGCAATCCAGGCCATCTACGCCCCGATCGTCGCAGAGACCGCGATCTCCTTCGAGATCGAGCCGCCCACGGTGGCGCAGATGCGCGAGCGCATCATCGACACGCTGCGGCATTTCCCGTGGCTGGTGAGCCTCAATGCGCAGGGCGCGGTCAACGGATATGTGTACGCCTGCAAGCACAGGGAGCGCGCCGCGTACCGGTGGTCGGTCGACACCGCGGCTTATGTCCGGACCGATTCGTGCCGCACGGGAATCGGCGCGCGGCTGTATCGAGCCTTGTTCGCCGAACTCGTGGGGCTAGGCTACTACCAGGCATTTGCCGGAATTACGCTCCCGAACGACGCGAGTATCGCGCTGCACGAGTCAGTGGGCTTTACCCTGATCGGCGTCTTCCGCAACGTGGGCTTCAAGCGCGAGGCGTGGCGCGATGTGGGCTGGTGGCAGAAAAGCCTGCAACCGCTAGGCACACCGGCCGAACCGATCGCATTTTCCTGAGGCCTTGTTCTGCGGGCAGATCAGCGAGGGGCGATCGTGTTGCCCGTGACCCGCACTTGTGCACCGACCGACAGATTCGGTGGTGCGTTCTCGGTGATCGTGCGCGCCGAGCCGTCTGCCATCCGGATGTCGACCAGGTACAGCGTCTTCGCCTTGACCTGCTTTTCGACCTGATTGCCGCCAAAAGCGCCACCGATCGCGCCGAGCACCGTCATTGCCTCCTTGCCTCGGCCCGCGCCGACTTGGTGGCCGAGCACGCCTCCGACCACGCCGCCGGCCACGGCACCCACGCCGCTGCCCTCGCCCTCCTTGCGGCTCGTGCGGATGTTGACGACCTCGCCGCACTCTCTGCAGACCGGTGTCGGTGCCAGTGCTGGCGCGGGAGCCGCCGATGTCAACGGCCCGCCCGGTGCCGGCGCATCCGCGTTGGCGCTGGCGCCGGGTCGCCCGCTGTGCGTGACGACGAATGGAACCGCAGCGATCAGGCAAACCGCGCCGATGGCGATCGCCAGGGGATACATCCTGCGCAGACGTTCCGCAGCGGATCCGGCGCCCAGCGCGCTGGATGGATTGGGCGGTGCACTCATACGGATCCTCCTGCTTCACAACGGGATCCATATTCGACACGCATCAACGCGCAAATGCATCACGCATGCCAGCTAACACGAACGGCCGACAGTTCACGTTTCGTATTCGCGCGCGATTTTCATCACCGTCGACCAGTTTCTGGTCGTCGCGCAAATGCCAAGCTCCTTTTCGACGAACTTATTCGGGAATCCATACCAGCCGCTCGGCCTTTTCCCGCTTATCGAGCCCTCTCATCTGAAGGGCTTTCAGCGCTTCCATTCGCTGTACTCTGAAATGGACGGCATCGCAACTCGAGGAGTTGATCCGACAGAGGACGTTGCCGCTCGAGCTTGCGCATGAGCGAAGTTTCCATCTTCACAATCGCGCGGCCCACCGACATTGATTCCGCGGAGAAAGGCAACGTACCGGCTCATCGCGCTGCATCCATGTCAAAAGGGCGCGCCGTGGACCGGGACGCCCCGAACTTCGTATGAATCCGGATTTTGCCGCCTTGTCATTACGCCGCCAACCGCCCGAACAAATCGCTCGCCTTGCGTGTACCCAATCGCGCCGGCAGTTCGTAGCCGGCACCGGCACTGCAACTCGGGCAGCCCCGTCGCGTCCGGAGGTCGGGTCCAGAAACGCTACGGCGTACAGGCCCATTGGCGTGGCAACCATGGGGCCAGCCCGTGCTCCCGCATAATGAAAGTCGGAAAGCCGGACCTGATGCGCCGCGCTCCAGTAGCGCGCTACCGAAGTACCCCTTGCCGATGCCTGACACCGACGACGCTCGCGTTGCGCACCGATCACATCCTGTTGCCAAACGGCGGGCGCTGCGGACGATAGCCCTGTTCGAGGCGATCAAGGGCCTTACCGCGTTCGCCGCCAGCCTGGGTCTGCTCAGCCTGCTTCATCACGACCTGCATCGCCTTGCCGAGGCGCTGATCGGACACTTCGGTCTGGACCCCGGCGACCACTACCCTTCCATCATCCTGCACTATGCCGACGTGCTTGCGGATGCCAACCTCCGCTCGCTGGTGCTGCTCGCCGCGGGCTACGTTCTGCTGCGCTTTTGCGAGGCCTACGGGCTGTGGTACGAGCGCACTTGGGGCCAATGGCTGGGCGCGCTGTCCGGCGCGCTCTACGTTCCCTTCGAGCTACGCCACCTGATGCACCGGCCCTCGGTCGCCAGTGCCGCCGTGCTGCTGATCAATCTGCTGGTGATCGGCTTTCTTGCGTGGCAGCTCTGGCGCGAGCGCCAGGGGATGGATCCATGAAATTGCGGCGGCAGCATTGGGCAATCGCATTTTGCTTG
>OMSW01000271.1:0-1144 GCA_900290295.1 Burkholderiales bacterium | reverse complement strand
ACGCCCGCGGCGTGTGCGCAGCTGCGATAGACTGCATCGCCCACCGGCGCCATGGCGGCGCGCGGTTTGCGCCGAAAGGCCCCGCTCGCAATACAGTTTCGCTCCGAGACCCGCGTCTTCATTTCCTGGAAGGGAAGCCCCATGCCCAGCTTGCGGCCCGAGATCGATCCCGACGGCCTACTCGAGTACTCGGTTGTCTTCACTGACCGCTCGCTGAACCACATGTCGCAGAAATTCCAGCGGGTGATGCGCGACATCTCGGGCGTCCTCAAGGAGGTCTACCGCGCGCGTTCGGCCATCATCGTCCCCGGCGGCGGAACAGCTATCGGTGGACGCAGATCTTCGAGATGGGTCGCATCCCGTCCGAGCAAAGCGTGCTGAAGGCACGCCCTGTCGGAGCCGGCCGCCAGGCGCCGTTCGCGCCGCCTCCGGTCGATGAGGTCGTTGCCGCGATCCGCGTACAGCGGCCCGATCTGGTCTTTGCGCCGCACGTCGAGACAGCCTCCGGCATCATGCTGCCCGAGGATTACCTGCGTGCCGTGGCCGAAGCGGTGCACGACGTTGGCGGCCTGTTCGTTCTGGACTGCGTCGCATCCGGCGCGATCTGGATCGACATGCAGGCCACCGGCGTAGATGTGCTGGTGAGCGCGCCGCAGAAGGGCTGGAGCGGCTCGCCGTGCAGCGCATTTGTGATGTTGAGCGAGCGCGCGCGCGACCGGATGGATGGCACGACCAGCAGCAGCTTCGCGGCCGACCTGAAGAAATGGGCCCAGATCATGGAGGCCTACGAAAACGGTGGCCATGCATACCACGCGACGCTGCCAACGGATGCCCTTGCGCACACGCGCGACGTGATGCTCGAGACCCGCGCCTGCGGCCTCGAGAAGCTGCGCGCCGAGCAACTCGATCTGGGCCAAAGGGTGTGCGCGCTGCTCACGAAAAAGGGCCTGCGCAGCGTCGCCGCGGAGGGCTTCCAGGCGCCCGGGGTGATCGTCTGCTACACCGACGACGAGCGCTTGCATACCGGCAAAGCCTTCCTCGGCGTGGGCCTGCAGACCGCGGCCGGTGTGCCGCTGCGGTGCGACGAACCGGCGGACTTCAAGACCTTCCGCATCGGCTTGTTCGGGCTCGATAAACTGGACGA
>OMSW01000145.1 GCA_900290295.1 Burkholderiales bacterium | reverse complement strand
GACCGATACATCAAAGCCGAGCTCGCGAAGAACCTGTTCGAGTGTCTCCGGCATCCGCTGCCCATGCTGCAGGGTGCAGGGCAAATGCAGCGCGACACGCGTCGCGCTCGGTGGCAGGCGGGGGCGCAGCAGCGATACGGACTCGGCGATGACCTCGCAAACGTCCCGCGTCAGCTCGCTGATGCGCCGTGCTTTTTGCGCGTAACGTGGGTCGTGCGCCAAATGGTTCGCGTATTCCTTCACCGTCACGCCGCAACCCGAGGCGTTCATCACGATCGCCAGTACCGATGCATTACCTCTTGATGGCTCGACGTACGGCCACCAAGCGTCGATGTTGCGTCGCATGTCCGAAAGGCCGCCCTCGTGGTCGGCCAAGTGCGACCGAATGGCACCGCAGCAGCCCGCCGACGGGGCGATGATCGTCTGGATTCCGGCGGCATCAAGAACCCTAGCGGTGGCCCGATTGATATTTGGCTGCAAGCTCGGCTGCACACAGCCGGCCAGCAGCAGCATCTTGCGATCGAGTACCCGAGTGGGCCACGGGCGTGCGCCAGCAGCCGGCGACGCTGTGTGCGGTCGCGGAATTTTTGCTTGTATGGTTTGCGGCAAAACGGGACGACAGGAGCCCGCGAACCGCACCGCTGGGCCGAATACGGGCGAGGTAAGCCCTTCTTTCAAAAGCCAGCGCACGGCGCGCTGCGCTGGCGGACGCGCAACGCGCTGCTCGACGATGCGGCGGCCGATGTCGATCAGACTGCCATAGTCGACACCGGAAGGGCAGGTGGTTTCACAGTTTCGGCAAGTCAGACATCGATCGAGGTGCTGCTGCGTCTTGCGAGTCGGCGCATGCCCTTCCAGCACTTGCTTGACCAGGTAAATGCGTCCGCGCGGGCTATCGAGCTCGTCGCCCAGCAGTTGGTACGTGGGGCAGGTTGCCAGGCAAAAACCGCAGTGCACGCATTTGCGAAGAATCTCCTCGGCCTGTGCGCCTTCACGCGTGCCCCGAAATTCCGCGCTTAAGTTCGTTTGCATGCCGCGATAGCCAATCTAGAGCCAAGGATATAGGCGCCCGGGGTTGAAGATACCCGCGGGGTCGAAGGATTTCTTCAAGGCGCGATGGATGCGCTCCAGCGCGGCAGGCAAGGGTGCAAGAAAGTCGGCAGCGTCGGAGCCGCGCCGCGCGCTGCGAAATACGCTGGCATGACCTCCGGCACGCGCGGCGAGCTCGCGGATCTGCGCGGGCGGCGCATCGCTGTACAGCCAGCGCTGTGCGCCTCCCCATTCGATCAAGGTGTCGCTGCCGGGTAGCTCCAGGGGCGGGTGTGTAGCCGGCACCGACAGACGCCACAGCGTGCTGCTTTTACCTGCACCCGTCCCGGCGTCACTGGCGACAAAGAAGGCTTCCTTTTGGTCGCGCAGCGCATCCCAGTACCGATGCGCCGCGGCTTGCTCCAGGGCCTTGCCGCCGTGCTCGCCGGTGAGCCTGGCCGCGCCCGCCCGCACGGCGGCACCGGCGCCCGCAAGGCGTACGCGCAAGACACCGCCGTGCCAGGCGCTCGCGCTGATCGGTAACGGGGCGCAGGCCCATTGCTGGAGCTGCTGCAGCGCCTCGGTCTGATCGCAGGAAAATTCCAAGCTGACGCTCGCAGCAGCAATCGGCGGCACCTTGAGCGATACCTCGCAAATCACACCGAGTATTCCCATAGATCCCACGAGAAGGCGCGAGACGTCGTAACCGGCAACGTTTTTCATCACCTGCCCGCCGAACTGAAGCAGTTCCCCGCGCCCGTTGAGCATCGTGAGGCCCAGCACGAAATCGCGCACCCCGCCCACGCTGGCGCGCGCCGGTCCGGCAAGGCCGGCGGCCACCATGCCGCCCAAGGTGCTCTCCACACCAAAGCGCGGCGGCTCAAAAGCAAGGCTCTGCCCATTGCTGGCCAGGACCGATTCGATTTCCGCCAAGGCGGTGCCCGCGCGGGCGGTGATCACCATCTCCGTGGGCTCGTAACTGCAGATGCCGCGCAGTTCGCGCAGGTCCAGCGGTGCACCTGCAGGGGCTCCGCCATAAAAGCTCTTGGTGCCGCCGCCGCGGATCTCAAGCGGCGCACCATCGCCATGCGCGGCACGTACCCGGTCAATAAGACGTGTCAAGACCGGGTCGCCTGCCAGGTTGGTCGCTGGATTCATTGCCGCGATGGGAGCAGGTGTCTGTAGACGCTAGAAGCGCGGCAGCTCCGGGAACGCCAGCATGCCTCGGTGCACATGCATCTTCCCGTACTCGGCGCAGCGTTGCAGGGTAGGAATTGCCTTTCCCGGATTGAGCAGTTGGTCCGGATCAAAGGCGCGTTTGATGTCGAGCATCTGCTCGCGTTCGGCTGCCGAGAACTGTACGCACATCGAGTTGAGCTTTTCCACCCCCACCCCGTGTTCGCCCGTCACCGTTCCGCCCATGCGAACGCTGGTCTCGAGAATATCGGCGCCGAAGCGCTCGCAGCGCTGCAGTTGGTCGGCATCATTGGCGTCGAACAAGATGAGCGGGTGCAGGTTGCCGTCGCCGGCATGGAAAACGTTTGCGCAGCGCAGCGCATACTTGCCTTCCATCGTCTCGATCGCACGCAGCATCTCGGCCAGGCGCTTGCGCGGTATGGTCGAGTCCATGCACATGTAATCGGGGCTGATCCGACCGCTGGCCGGGAAGGCATTCTTGCGGCCGCTCCAAAATCGAAGGCGTTGGGCCTCGTCGCGGCTGACGTCCATCCGGGTTGCGCCGCTGCACTCGAGCACGGCGCACATGCGGTCGATCTCCTCTGCAACCTCATCGATCGTGCCGTCGCTCTCGCATAGCAGTATCGCCGCTGCATCCAGGTCATAGCCGGCATGGACAAAATTCTCCACGGCCGCGGTCATGGGCTTGTCCATCAGCTCGAGGCCGGCCGGAATGATGCCGGCGGCGATGATGTTGGCTACCGCGTCTCCGGCGGTCTCTATGCTGCCGAAGCTGGCCATGATGCAACGCGCGCACTGTGGCTTGGGGGTAAGGCGTACGGTCACCTGGGTCACAACCGCCAGCATGCCTTCGCTGCCGACAATTAGCGGCAGCAGGTCCAGTCCCGGCGCATCCAATGCCTCGGAGCCGAAGTCCACCGCCGCTCCATCAGCGGTGTACCCCTTGACACGCAGCACGTTGTGCAGGGTCAGACCATACTTCAGGCAATGCACCCCGCCGGAGTTCTCGGCAACGTTGCCGCCGATGGTGCAGGCGATCTGACTACTCGGATCTGGGGCGTAGTACAGGCCGAAAGGGGCGGCCGCCTCGCTGATCGCCAGGTTGCGGACGCCGCATTGAACGACGGCGGTGCGCGCCAAGGGGTCGATCGTCAATATCCGATGCAGTTTTGCCAACGATAGGGTCACGCCGGTGCGATGGGGCAGGGCCCCGCCCGACAAGCCGGTGCCGGCCCCGCGCGCTACCACGGGAACGCCCAGTCCATGACAGGTCCTGAGAACGCCAGCCACCTGCGCTTCCGACTCGGGCAGCGCAACGAGCAGCGGCGCCTGGCGATATGCGGTCAGTGCGTCACATTCGTAGGCGACAGTATCTTCCCGCCGATACAGCAGCGCGTGCGCTGGCAATACGCGCGCGAGCGCCGCGAATATTTCGGCCTGCCGCGCAACCAGCGCCGCCGCGGCGCGCGGATCGTCTTGCGGGTCCGAGTTCATCTTGCATCCACTCCAGATCAGGCCCTTCCGGGATCCATCACAGCGTGCTGCCGTCGCCGCCCGGCGGCGCCGCCTCACCGGTGCTTGAGGCGATCGCCATCTTGCAACCACTTGGCCGCCGAATTGGTAAGCCAAGAACGTGCCCGGGGCTCCTCGCGCACGTAGGCGTCGAGAAACGCTAGCGAAATGGCCGTGAAGGACACCTCGCTGAGCGCCACATGGGTCATCGCGCGGCCGCGTGCCTTCTCCGCTTCCGCGCGCGATGCGGCGTTGCGGGCGCGTTTGTCCTGCGTCTGGTCATCCTCGTCACCAACCGGTGCCATTGTGTCGGCTTGTCCGCCCTT
>OMSW01000257.1 GCA_900290295.1 Burkholderiales bacterium | reverse complement strand
ATCAAGCTGCTGGAGACGGGGCGGCCCGTGGCAATTTTTCCCGAAGGCCGCATCACCGATACCGGATCGCTCATGAAGGTCTACGACGGTCCGGCCTTCGTAGCCGCCAAGACCGGCGCCACGGTGCTGCCGGTGCGTATCGACGGTCCCTCGCGCTCTTATTTCGGCCGGATTTCCGGCAAGCATCCGCGCCGGCTCTTCCCGCGGGTCACCATTTCCATTCTGCAGCCCACCACGATTCCCATGCCGGACTTGGCGACCTCGAAGCTGCGGCGGCGTGCCGTGGGCGAGGTCCTGCGCAAGGTGATGCAAAGGATGATCTTCGACTCGCGGCCAAAGCAGACCTTGTTCTGCGAACTGCTCGATACGATGCGGATCTATGGCCGGCGCCGCCGCATCGTGGAGGATCTGCAGCACATCGAGTATTCCTACAACGACCTGCTAAAAATGACGCTCGGCCTGGGCCGCATCGTGGCCAAGAACAGTGCGCCAGGCGAATGCGTCGGCATCCTGATGCCCAATCTGGCGGCCACGGTATGCATGATGATCGGCACGAGCGCCCTGGGGCGTGTACCGGCAATGCTCAACTACAAGGCCGGTGCCGCCGGGATGCGCGATTCCTGCACGGCTGCCGCGATCAAGACGGTCTTTGCTTCCCGGGCGTTTGTCGAGCAGGCCAAGCTGGAAGCCGATGTTGCCGGGCTCGAGGGAATTCGGGTTCTCTACCTCGAGGATCTTCGACCGCAGTTCGGGACATGGGACAAGCTCTGGGTCATCGGTGCGCTGTTGTTCCCCGACGTGGTCGAGGCGAACCGCGATCCGCGTCGCCCCGCGGTGGTCTTATTCACCTCGGGTTCGGAGGGCAAGCCCAAGGGCGTCGTGCTGTCCCACCACGCATTGCTTTCCAACATTGCGCAGATCCGCTCGGTGATCGATTTCTCGGTTCAAGACAAGCTGCTCAACGCGCTGCCGATATTCCACTCCTTTGGCCTTACGGGCGGGGCCTTGTTGCCGATCCTGACCGGGATGAACCTCTTCCTGTACCCGTCCCCGCTGCATTACCGGGTCATCCCGGAGGTCGCGTACGACCGCAATTGCAGCGTGATGTTCGGCACTAATACCTTTCTTGCCAACTACGCGAAGTTTGCTCATCCCTATGACTTTTTCCGCCTGCGCTACGTCGTGGCCGGGGCCGAGAAGCTCTCGGAGTCGGTGCGTAACCTGTGGTTTGAAAAGTTCGGAATCCGGATACTGGAAGGCTACGGGGCGACCGAGACGGCCCCGGTGCTGTCCGTAAATACGCCCATGGCGTACCGCACCGGAAGCGTTGGCCAGCTGCTGCCGGCTATCGAGCACCGCTTGTTGCCGGTCCCCGGGATCGAGCGCGGCGGCATGCTCCACGTTCGCGGCCCCAACTTGATGTCGGGCTACCTCCACTTCGGTGCGCCGGGACGGCTCCAGCCTCCGTCGTCCGCGGCCGGGGAGGGCTGGTACGAGACCGGTGACGTGGTGGCGATCGACGAGGACGGATTCCTTTCCGTCGTCGGGCGCCTAAAGCGTTTTGCCAAGATCGCCGGGGAGATGATCTCGCTCGAAGTCGTGGAGAAGGTGGCAGCGCTCGCTAGTCCGAGCCAGATGCACGGCGCTTCGTCGCAATCGGACGGCGCACGCGGCGAAGCGATCGTGCTCTTTACGACCGACACTGCCTTGACCCGCGAACGCCTGGCCGAGTCGGCCAAGACGCTAGGTGTTCCCGAGATTGCAGTGCCACGAAAAATCCAGCGCGTGGATGCCTTGCCGCTGCTCGGAACCGGCAAGCTCGACTACGTAGGCCTCAAGCGCCTGTGCGAGGCCGTCTGAGTTCGCCTCGGCGCCATTCACGCTCCTACGGAAGGCATCCCATGAACATCGCAATGCGGCGGCCCATGCTCAATCTCTCCTTGCTATCGCTGGGCATGGGCGCCGTGCTGATTGCCCAGTTCTTCTCTGCGCTGGCCGACAACGCGGTGCTGATCGCCGCAATTGCCATTGCCAAGAACAACGGCATGCCCAGGCTCGTGCCCTTGCTGCAGGAGTCGTTCGTATTGCCCTTCATCCTGCTGGCGCCGTTTTCCGGCCCGATCGCCGACGGGTTTCCCAAGGGGCACGTCATGCTGGGTGCCAATCTCGTGAAGCTGTCCGGCGCCACCGCAATGGCCATGGGCGCCAATCCGCTCCTGGCATATGGCCTGATCGGGATCGGCGCGACCATCTATTCCCCGGCCAAGTACGGCATCCTGTCCCAGATGTTTGGTCCGGACCGCCTCGTCCGCGCCAACGGCTTGCTGGAAGGTTCGACGATCGCAGCGATCTTGCTGGGCGTGCTGCTGGGCGGCTGGCTGGCCGATCATTCGTTGACCTGGGCCTTTGGCGGTGTGGTCGCCTGTTACGCGATTGCGACCGCCGCCAACATGCTCATTCCGCGTCTGCCCGCGGAAAACGCCGATGCCAATTTCCACCCCGGCCACCTGGTGCGCCGCTTCTGGGACGCGTTGCGCAGCCTTTTCTCGGACAGCAGTGCCCGTTTCAGTCTTTTCGGTACAAGCATCTTCTGGGGCAGCGGAACGACCCTGCGCCTGGTGCTGTTTGCTTGGGTACCGGTGGCCCTGCTGCTCAACGATAACGAGACCCCGGCCAAGCTGATGGGCGTCGTTTCCGTCCTGATCCTGATCATGGCCTTCGTCGCCAATATGAGCACTGCCGTCCTGGTGATGGCCGCTGTCGGATTTTGCGGTGGGCTGTTCGTCGTTCCGCTCAACGCGCTGCTGCAGGAGCGTGGCCACGACAGCGTAGGTGCCGGTAGCGCGCTGGCGGTGCAGAATTTTTCCGAGAACCTGGTAATGCTCCTATTCGTAGGGGCGTACTCGCTTGTCAGCGCGGCCGGTGCGCCGGTTGCTCAGACGGTGATCGGTTTTGGCACGGTATTGGTACTGGCCGTGGTCGCCATCAGTGCAATGCGACTGCACCGTCGATCGTCGTTTTCGTAAGCAATTTTTGACGTTGTCGCTCGCAAAGAGCCATCGCGACGCAGCGTTTTGCGCTGGCGTCGATATGCGTGATTCTCGTGGTGGCCGCCTGCGCCACAGTCCACGAACGGCACAATTCTGCAAGCGTGGTCGATTTCCTGTATCCCGATACCAAGGATCCAGTAGTAACTCCCAGCGTGCCAGTCCTTGCGTTACCGCTACGCGTAGGCATCGCATTTGTACCCAATGGGGGATATGCCAGCCCCGTGCTTACCGAGCAGCGCAAGATGGACTTGATGCAGCAGGTGGCGGATCACTTCAGGAAATATCCATACGTTAAAAGTATCGAAGTAATCCCATCGCCCTACCTCAGACCCAAGGGTGGTTTTGCGAACCTCGATCAGGTTCGTACGATGTATGGCGTCGACGTCATTGCCTTGGTCTCGTACGACCAGGTCCAGTTCACCGACGAGGGACTCCTCAGCTTGACGTATTGGACGATTGTCGGCGCGTACGTCGTTCCTGGCGAGAAAAATGACACCCAAACCATGCTCGACACCGTTGTCTTCGACATCAAGAGCCGCAAGATGCTCTTCCGGGCGCCGGGGACGGATCGCGTATCGGGCCGCGCCACGCTCGTCAACGCCAGCGAACAGCTTCGCACGGATAGCGGAAACAGCTTTGACGCCGCAGCAAAGCAGATGATCGAAAATCTAGATCAACAGCTGGCGCTGTTCAAGGACAAGGTGAAGGAACATCCAGATGAGTATCAGGTAGTGCGCACCGCGGAATACCAGCAAAGTACTGGCGGCGGAAGCGTCGATGGATACTGGCTCGCCCTGGTTGGGGCTGTGGGAGGCACCGCCCTGTTGCTTGGGAGGCGCCGGTGAAGTCCGGCAAGGTTCCGGCATGGACGCTGCTGCTTTGCGGAACCGCCGCTCTTGTCCATTTTGTTCCGGCAATCGGTTCGGCCCTGATCTATGACCGCGCGGCAATTGAAAGTGGACAGGTATGGCGCTTGGTTACCGGGAGCCTGGTGCACCTGTCCCCGCGCCACTTCACCTACGATGCACTGGCGCTCTTTCTGGTCGGCATGGTGGCCGAGCTACGCGGTATTCGGAATCTGGGGATGCTTTACCTTACCGCGGCCTTGGCAATCGGGGTCGCCATTTTCCAGTGCGCTCCGGAGTTGAAGCTCTTCGCAGGCCTGTCGGGAATCGTCACCGCCACGGTCGTATTCCTTTGCTTGGATGGCTTGTCCGAAGGTGACGATTTGCGCTGGTTGTGGTGGGGAGGCCTATTCTCTGTCGCGCTCAAAATCTTGCTGGAATTTTCCCTAGATACGTCCTGGCTTGTTGCTAGCGGGGATGAAGCCTTCGTAGCGGTGCCTCTGAGCCACCTGGTTGGTGCCGGCACGGCACTAACGATGTACAGCTCGGCAAGACACTTGCGATTTCTTGGACAGGGGCACCGGATGCATAGCAGCGAGGGGGAAGCGTGCTAATCGTCGGCCGGATGGTCGGTTTACGTGAACGCGATGCGCTGGCAAAACGCTAGGGTAGCCGGGGCGGCCACCTGAAGCCATATTGGGATGGCGCATTGATCAAATTAGCAAGTTGCCGGACGCGAGCCTGACCTGAACGTCGCATTCGCGTTTACGCGACGCCGTCATCACCGACTGAGCGTCCCAAGCAGCGCAATAGAGCGATTCTCGTCGATGAGGTATCGGCGACCGTCCGCCGTCGTAGTTGCGCCCTGCTTTATTAGCGAGATGACCTTCGACGGGGAAAGTGCCGGATCAAGTGCAAACAGCTTTGCTGCAAGATTAACGACATTCGGCGCCGCCATCGATGTCCCGGAGAGCTTTAACCGCGTTCCCCCTGGGACAAAGCTGTCGACCCAGTAGCCACTTGCATGGACAACGACCGTATCGCCGTGACTGGTGAAGGACGTTTCATCGCCCGCCTGGTTCACCGCGCCGACGCTTATCAAATTGGGCAAACGTAGCGAGGCCGGCACATCCTCTATAAAGCCGACATTGTTGTCGGAATTGCCGGCCGCCGTTACGAATAGCGTGTCCGGTGCGGATTTGATCGCATTGGCAATGGCCTCGCGCCATATCGCAAACAGCGCCTCCGCCCGCTTTTTTCTTTGCTCCGGATCGGCGCCGCCGCCCGTCTTGGATAGCCAGGTCTCGAATTCCTGCGCGTCATCTCCCCAACTCATGTTGACGACTCGAACGTGTCGCGTGCGGAAATAGTCCCCCATCTTCTGGAAATCATCGCCGAGGCGTCGGGCCCATTGTTCCGTGGGCGCGAACGGCAGGTCCGGCAGATTATCGTTAAAGCGTGCCACAACCAACCGTGCCGCCGGATTACCGCGCACGGCAATTCCTGCGCAGTGCGTGCCGTGCACGTAGTGGCCAATGACCTTGTTGAGTTCCATCATTTCGTGCATCTCATCGGGCGAAAGCGTATTGAACTTCTTTTGCACGATCGCCGCTTCTGGCGAGTCCATTCCGTATTCCAGGTCCAGTATTCCCTTGAGCAGTTCGCGAAATTCCGGATAAGCCTTCTGCTGCTCGGCGGTCAAGGGATGCAACCAGTCGGTCGATGGCTTGCCTTCGTCATCGAACGCAAGTCCGTGACTTCCACTGGCGGTGGGAACGGGATCGGTAAATAACTGCTTGGGGAATAGGGATACGTCGATCCCCGAATCCCAGACGCCAACCAGGACCGGGGTCAGGTGTTGGTCCTCGTGCAGGGTGGCTTCGCGCGCAGACCAGATTTCGGGCTTGACGACGTCATGCAGCGCAATGTATTCGTGCAGCACGTCGCTGCGTACAAGGCCAAGCGGAATCTGCGATCTCAGATTGTCGCGAGCACCTACCAGATTCCACGCCTCGCCATTGTCGACCGCCCCGGACTTGAGCACCGCCGGGTCAAGCTCCGTCTTGACGTAGCCTAGTGTGGCTGCACGGGTATCGAGGCGCGCATAGGCATAAGAGGACTTGATGTCGTCCTGCACAACGTCCCAGGGCAGGGCATCGATGGAATCTCGGTAGTGCATCCGAAAGGCATTTTCGTACTCCAGGCCGCTCGTAGCACCCGTTTCCAACGCCGCCTGTAGCCTGGCGCGGGCGAAAAGTCCGCTAGTCAGTTTGCTCGAGGGCTTTTCCTCCAATGCCCGCAATGACTCTATGGTCTGCAAACCGGCCCGATATTCGCCAAAAAGTTCCTGCAAGTCGAGCTTTGCAGCAAGCAATTCCCGCATTGTCGACTTATCTTCAACCTCGTAATCGGCAAGGATATGGTTTATGTCCGAGCGAACCTTGTTGGCGAATGCGTTAAATGCTGCGTCGTCCGCTTCCACGAACTGTGCCGCCGTGCCCGCGATTTCATAGCTAAATCGCGGAAGATCCGCTTGCTTTGTAACCTTCGTCTTCGCATCCGCTACTGCGAGGACACTCAAGGTCCCAACCAGGATCAGCCCGTTCAGAGCCGAACACAGGACCATCCAGCGCCTCGGTATCTGGGTTATCACGCGCATAACGGAAACCTCGCGAGCTACGAAAAAGGGAATGCAATTTACACCTCAGCAGCCGGCGCTGCCCAGCCCGTTGGTTGGCGAACGCCCGCTTGGACAAAAGCCGCTGCCTGACCCTGGGACTTGCAACGTACTTTTATGGCTTGATTCGGGAATTTCGACTCTGGCGTAAGTGGAAAGCGCAAACAGGAACGGCGCTTCCGGCCGTATAAGTAGGACATCGGTAAAATGGCTACGATGTTGCACTACGCAACAGCGCAGATCTGGGTCTTTTCTCGCACTTTGGTTTTCCAGCCTTGGAGCAGCCAAATCATGAAGATCCTTTTTCTTTGCGGTATCGCTGCAATGCTTTGTCTCTGCGGCTCGGCCCTAGCTGATGTTTCCGGCATCGTTTCGGCGACCCGCGACGTCCAGGCCGCTAACACGTCACTCGTGCCGCAAGCGGTTACGGTTGGCGGCTTCACCCGCACCGACCCGACGTTTATATTGACCAAGTGGATGACGGAGATAACGGTTGAGACCGCCGACGGCAAAAAAATCAAGGTAGTGCAAGACCGGGACCCGCGCATCGAAGTAGGAGCGGCGGTCACCGTTGTGACGACCGACGGCCAAGATCGGGTAGTGCGCAAGTAATTCGCAGATTGCGGGAAATTTCAGAAGGCCTGCGATGTGCGGGCCGTCTCGCTCCCCAGCGCGCTCCGTCAGGCGGTTCCGCGCAACGCGAAATCGTTCGCCGCTACTCTGTTCCACCACAGCTCAAACACCGGATGGCGAAGCCGGCCGGGTGCGTCGCCGAGTAGATCAGCCGGCTGCATCTGCGGCAGCATCGCCGATAGCAGCCGGACCTCGGTCGGCGAGACGCGATGGACGATATGGTGCGGTCGCAGTTCCCTGGGATGCGACAAGCCAGCTGCGGCGAGCAATTCCCCGAGCGCCCTGACGGTGTTGCGGTGAAAGTTAAAGACGCGGTCGGCCTTGTCCGGCACGACCAGCGCGCGCTGGCGTATCGGGTCCTGGGTCGTGATGCCGGTCGGGCAGTAACCGGTGTGGCAAGTCTGCGCCTGCAAGCACCCGAGTGCGAACATGAAGCCGCGCGCGCTGTTGCACCAATCGGCACCGATTGCCAAAGTACGTGCGATGTCGAATGCGGTGATGATTTTGCCGCTAGCTCCGAGGCGCACTCGATCGCGTACCCCAATTCCAATGAGGGTATTGTGCACGAGCAGCAGCCCCTCCTGCATCGGAACGCCAACGTGATCCGAGAATTCCGCTGGCGCCGCACCTGTTCCGCCCTCGGACCCGTCGATTACGATGAAATCCGGAGTAATACCGGTCGCAAGCATCGCCTTCGCGATTGCGAAGAACTCCCATGGGTGGCCGATGCAAAGCTTGAATCCGGTCGGCTTGCCGCCCGACAGCGCACGCAGACGAGCGACGAATTCGAGCAGTCCCGTTGGGGTTGAGAACGCAGCATGCGCAGCCGGCGACACGCAATCCACGCCGAGTGCAACGCCGCGGGCGCTGGCGATCTCCGGCGTAACTTTCGCTCCCGGTAGGACGCCCCCGTGTCCCGGCTTGGCTCCTTGCGAGAGCTTCACCTCGATCATTTTCACCGGTGTCGCGGCCGCCTGCTCGGAAAAGCGATCGGCGTCGAAGCAGCCGGCCGCGTCGCGGCAGCCGAAATAGCCGCTGCCGATTTCCCAGATAAGATCGCCGCCAAATTCACGGTGATACCGGCTGATTGAGCCCTCGCCCGTATCATGCGCAAATCCACCTTTTTTGGCACCGTGATTTAACGCGCGGATTGCATTGGCCGACAGCGCGCCGAAACTCATAGCCGAAATGTTGAACACGGAAGCGCAGTAGGGCTGGCGACAATCCGGGCCGCCGACGGTGATTCGCAGGTCCTGCGCGGTCGTTGCCGATGGCGTGATCGAGTGATTGATCCACTCGATGCCCGCCTTGTACAGATCGTGTTGCGTGCCGAAGGGTCGCTTGTCCGACTCCTCCTTTGCGCGCTGGTACACGATGCTGCGCTGATTGTGCGAGAACGGCCGAGCCTCGGTATCACTTTCGATAAAGTACTGACGGATCTCGGGCCGAACGTATTCCAGGAAGAAGCGCAAGTGACCCAGGATCGGGTAGTTGCGGATGATGGCGTGGCGCCGCTGTGCCAGATCACGCAGTCCTAGCAAGGTGAGCAGCACGGCCGGCACGCCAAGCCATAGCCAGACGACATCGTAGGCGCCGGCAACCGAGCCGACGACGCCAGTCGTTGCACAGGCGCCGAGCGGATAAAAGCGGGAACCCGGGGGCAGGCGCATTCGATTCCTCCGTCTTTGCCGCAACGGGCGCGACGTTATGTAGTTCCTATGATCCGTTCATGATGCCACACGAGGTCAATTGGCCATCGACCCGCGTGATGCTCCGGCGAGGCCTCGGGAGTTTTTGCTCTCGCTACAAACAGAGCGAGATGAATAGCCAAAGGCGGCCCACGACCTCGAACGCGCAGATCCCGGCGATGTCCCCTCGTTTTGCCGCGCATTTCCGCCTTGGATTGGGATCTGGCTCCTGTGCTGCCAACTTGATGGCCCTACAGCCGTCATTCGGATCGGGAAGGTTGCGCTTTTTCGCCGAGCAAATTGTGCAGGGTCAGTCCTGACGAAGCGCTAATCTTTTCCGAGACCGGAGGCTGGCCGAAAGTGTTGCCGCGAAGAAGCTGTGTCTACCAGCTACGGCGCGAATGGCACGGTCAAGTGAAATGTTGCACCGGAACCGGGTTCTGAATCCACCCAGAGCTGGCCACCGTGTGCCTCGACGAGCGCTCGACTTATCGTGAGGCCCAACCCTATGCCCTCGGGCTTGGTCGTGAAGAACGGTTCAAAGATGCGCTTGGCTGTTTCGCGATCCAGGCCAGGACCGTTGTCTCGCACCATGACCTGCGCACAATTGCCCGCCCCGGCAGTTCGCACGGTGATGGTGATGCCACCCGAAGACACTCCCGCATCGCGAATGGCCTGATTTGCATTTTGCAGCAGATTCACCATGACCTTCTGTAGGTGAAGACCATTGGCGTAGACAGGCCGCAAGCCCGGCTCCAGGTCGATTGCCGGGCGGAAATCGAAATTTCCGCCGTCGTCAGCAATGGTGATCGCATCGCGCACGACTTCGCCGAGGTCGAGCGGCTGCGATCGGACCTCGCCCTGGTGCAGGAAATTGAGCAGATCATGCAAGGTCCGCCCGGCGCGCTGCGCCTGCTGGACCGCGGCTTCGAGTGCGCGCTCGAGTTTCTCGGTTTGATTCGAGCCACCGCGCAGCATCTTTAGCGCCGCCTCGGCGTAGAAAGAAACCGAGTTAAGCGGCTGATTTATTTCGTGCGCAATCGCTGCAACCGTCTGCACGGCGATCTGACGCTTGGCAAGCAATTCCATCTCGGTGTGCCACAAGCGCAGCTGTTCGGCTTGTTTGCGCTGTGTGATGTCCTCGGTGAAGATGGTTATGCCGCCGACATCGCCCTTTTCATTGCGCCAGGGGCTGACTGCCCATCTCAGCCAAACCTTGGTGCCGTCGGCCTGCACCCAGAGGTCTTCATCCTTGTTGACTTGTTCGCCGGCAAGACCGCGCCGATGGACGGCAATCCACGACTCCGGAATATCCGGATGCACGTCATAGTGGCTGAGTCCCTCTAGCTTGCTGTGGCCCCTACCGAAAGCGCTGACCCAACGCTGGCTGGTCACGATATAGCGCATGTCGCGGTCGAACATTGCGATTGCCAGCGGTGCCTGCTGCACCAACAAGCGAAACTCGTGGAGCGCAATGGCAAGCTTTTGGTTGGTACGTAACAGCTCTGCGGTAGGCCCGAAGTCGCGAGATTCCCGTAAGGCATTTGCCGGCAGCAACGCCGCTGGAGAGGGTTTCTTGGATGGGTGAACCATTTCTTGCTTTTGACGGGGGGAATATGGCGGCGACACCGAGCGCCGCCGCATATCGTACCCTACCGCTCATCGCTGTGTCCGTACGGAAAATTCCTGCTATCGACTATTGCCTGTGTGACCTGACGCGCGGCCCAGGGTGCACGCATGCTCGGCGAGCCGCTTATGCCACAGTGTCGGGATTGTTACGACCTCGTGGATCAGCGAGTTAGACGGCTGCGCAGCACCCGAAGCGGAATGTCGTAGGATGCTTGCTGAGGCGGGCTACACGGACCGCAACCGTCTGACCAAAAGCGTTGCTACAAGATCGCTTCGACATCGAGCAGCTTCACCTGCCGGGAGACGAATCATGCGAATTCTCGTGATCGGTGCGGGCGCGATTGGCGGCTACTTCGGAGGCCGGCTGCTCAAGGCCGGTCGGGACGTGACGTTCTTGGTGCGCCCAGGGCGCGCTGCGCAACTGGCAGAGTCCGGTCTTGTGATCAAGAGTCCGCAGGGCAACCTTACGCTGCCGCGTCCGGCTACGTTGCTCGCGGCCGAGATTCGCCACCCCTACGATCTGATCCTGCTCAGCTGCAAGGCCTACGACCTCACCGATGCAATGGAATCATTTGCTCCGGCGATCGGGGCAAAGACGCGCATCCTGCCACTTCTCAACGGCCTGAAGCACCTCGAAATGCTCGACGCGCGCTTTTCTGGGCCGCAGGTGCTTGGCGGCAGGTGCGTTGTGTCCGTCACGCTCGACGAAGCAGGCACCATCGTGCACCTGAGCCCCATGCATTCGGTATCGTTCGGCGAGCGCGATGGCGCTTTGTCGCCGCAAGTCCAGGCCATTTGCAGCCAGCTCGCCGACGCGGGGTTTGACGTCGTCGCGAGTGAGCAGATCCTGCAGGAGATGTGGGAAAAGTGGGTGTTTATCGCGACGCTGGCTGGCGCTACCTGCTTGATGCGCGGGTCCATCGGTAACATCGTCTCGGCACCAGGTGGCGAGGCAATGATCTTGCAGTTGCTCGCCGAATGCTGCGCGATCGCGCAGAGCCACGGCCATGCACCGCGAGCACCGTTCCTTGCGCAGAGCAGGGCGATGCTCACCGCGCCGGACTCTCCGACAACGGCCTCGATGCTGCGCGACATCGAACATCACGCCCGCATCGAAGCCGATCACATTCTGGGCGATTTGCTACGGCGCCGACACTCCGACGCCAGCATCGCTCCGGAGCATTCGCTGCTGCAGATCGCGTACTGCAACCTGAAAGTCTACGAGGCCAAGCTCGGCTGACGCGATCGCCGCGAATTGCCCATGGACGCGACGCCGACCCAAACGCCGACCGACGGTCCCGACTATCCGCGCCATCTGATCGAAGACTGGCGGCTTCCCGATGGCACCCAGGTGATCATCCGGCCAATTCGGCCAGAAGATCTGGCCCTCGAGACGGCCTTTGTTGCCGGACTCTCGCGCGAGACGGGCTATCGCCGGCTGCTATCGCCGCGACAGCTGCAGCCGGATGAACTGTGGCGCTTCACTCACATCGACTACGAGTGGGAACTGGCCTTGATCGCGACCGCCCACATCGCGGGCGCAGAGCAGCAACTGGCGGTAGCTCGATACGTTCGCGACTGCCAAGGCGAGCAGGCCGAATTTGCCATCGTCGTCGGTGACGCTTGGCAGGCCAGCGGGCTGGGAACGAAGTTGCTGCAAAGCCTGATTCGTGCCGCCGCGCAAGCCGGTGTTCGGCGGCTGAGCGCCAGCACGCTGTCCAGCAACGAGGGCATGCTGGCACTCGCACGCAAACTTGGATTTCAGTTGCTGCGCGACCCTGGCGATATGACGGTCACGTACTTGTCGATGACGCTGTAGTCCAAGTGTCGATGACCCCGGACACGTACGTGCCGCCCCGCCAAGAGTTCATTAGCGCCATTCGACCACCCGAACCGTTTGCCTCAGCAATCGTCTGGCGCTTGGGTCATCGTCAAACCAACTGTGCGTCGAGGGTGATATCGGCCTTTAGCAGTTTTGAAACCGGGCAATTCGCCTTGGCCTTGGCCGCGATCGATTGAAATTTCGCATCGTCGACGCCTGGGATCTTCGCCTTCAGAGTCAAGTGGACGGACGTGATCGAAAAGCCGCCCTGTACTTGCTCAAGCGTCACGACAGCGGTCGTGTCCAGGCGCTCGGCGATGAGTCCCGCTTCAACCAACATGAGCGATGTTGCCATGGTGAAACAGCCAGCATGGCCCGCTGCAATCAGCTCCTCGGGATTGGTGCCAGCAACACCTTCGAAGCGGCTGCCAAAGCCGTAGGGATATGCCTTGAGCGCTCCGCTCTGGGTAGAAACCGCACCCTTGCCGTCTTTGCCACCGGTCCAGGCGGCCGATCCGGTACGTTGGATCTTCATGGTTCACTCCTCGTGTAGGGCAGCAGCCGCGTTAGCGGGACTGTCGGGTGCCCGCAGCGCGAATGTCGTGCATTATTCGGATTGACCGTCAAATCATCTCGAGCGCGAGTGCGATTCCCTGACCCCCGCCGATACAAAGCGTCACAATACCCCGCTTTACTCCGTCGCGCTTCATCGAGTGCAGCAACCGCGTCGTGAGGATAGCACCGCTCGCACCGATCGGATGGCCGTGCGCGATCGATCCACCCTCGACGTTGACGAGGTCTTCCGCGAACTCGAGTTGACGCAGACAGGCCAGCGCGATCGCGGCGAACGCCTCGTTGATTTCGATGCGCTGAACGTCGGAGACCTTCCAACTCGTACGCTCCAGCGCTAGCCGCACGGCCGGCACCGGCCCGATACCAAACATTCCCGGCTCGACCGCGGCAACGCCATGTGACACCAGTCGCGCCAATGGCGCCATCCCGTGTTTCTCGGCGAAGGCGCGCTCGGCCACGATCATCGCCGCCGCGCCGCTGTTCAGTCCAGGCGCGTTGCCGGCGGTGATGGTTCCCTCCTTGCGAAACGCGGACTTGAGCTTCGCGAGCGACTCGACCGTCGTTTCGGGCCGGTTGGCCTCGTCCTTGTCGAAGCGGATCGGCCCCTTGCGGTTCGACAATTCGATTGCAACAATCTCATCTTGGAACTTGCCTGCCGACTGCGCAGCGCCGAAGCGCTGCTGCGAACGGGCAGCCCAGCGGTCCTGATCCTCGCGGGCAACACGGTACTGGCTGACTAGATCCTCCGCGTGCCAGCCAGAGTGCTGGCCGCTGAACGCATCGTTCAGACCGTCGCGCAGCATGCTGTCATGGATCTGACCGTCGCCCATGCGGTATCCCCAGCGGCCGCCAGGGACCAGGTACGGGGCCTGGTCCATGTTTTCCATGCCACCCGCGATTGCGCACGACGCGTAGCCGGCGAGAATCTCGAGCGATGCGCTGGCGATCGCTTGAGCTCCGGAGCCGCACACGCGATTCACGGTGAGCGCAGGAACGCGCACTGGCAAGCCAGCGCCGATTGCGGCCTGGCGCGCCGGATTCATCTTCGTGCCGGCCTGAATCACGTTGCCCATCACAACGGTGTCGATCGCCTCGCTAGCGAGGCCGGAACGCCGCACGGTTTCCCGAATCGCCGCTGCGCCGAGGTCCGGCGCCGGCGTGTCCTTCAGCGATCCGCCGTACGTACCGATGGCCGTGCGAACCGGGTTGCAGATGACGATTTCCGTCTTAGCCATGAGCTATCTCCAAGGCGGGGGACGCGGATTCGACGCGGGGAGATGATCCACCGCCTGCGGGCGAGTCTCGGTCAAAGATCAGGCAGGTTGTGCTCGCGTGGGCGTAGAGCTTGCCGTCTGGTCCAACGAGACGCCCCTCCGCTGTCGCCACCTGCCGACCGACGTGGATCACCTTTCCCTCCGCGCGCACGAGCGGCACCGCGTCGGTCAGCGCACGCACGATGTTTATTTTCAGTTCCAGCGTCGTGTAGCCCTTGCCCGACGGCAAGGTTGAATGCACCGCGCAGGCCACCGCCGAATCGAGCAGCGTCGCGAACCAGCCGCCGTGGACCGTGCCTTGCGGGTTGTAGTGCTTGGTCTTCGGCCGGCCCTGAAACACTGCCACACCGGGTTCGATGTGGATCAGAATGTAGTCAAGCGTTTCGCCGATCGGGGGAGGCGGCAGCTCCCCTGCGAAAATCGCCTCGAACACTTCCATTCCGGGGCGGCCGCTGACTTGCGCGTCATGCGCAACGCCCGGTGCGGCCAGGCGCGCCCGCACGGCCTCCTCTTCGGCTAGCCAGCGGGCCACTTGCTCTTCAGGGTTCATCCGCGACTCCTCGATGGAGAGACTTGCATATACAAAGATTGTAGGTACAATAGTGCAAATGGACACTGCAGTCAAGCCACGCGGCTGTACCAATCTCAAGCTTCGGCAGCTGAGCCGCGTCGTGACGCGTCACTACGACGCCTACGTCGCGCCGACAGGACTAAAGAACACCCAGTACTCGCTGCTATCACACGTAGTGCTGTTGGGGCCGATCCGCCCATCGGACCTGGCACGGCACATGCGCGTGGATGCGTCGACGCTGACGCGCAACCTGCAACCCTTGGTGGCGCAGGGCTGGCTACAACTCGGCCCCGGCGAGGATGCGCGTAGCCGACTCGTGGTATGCACGGACGAGGGGCGCGCCAAGCGCGCCGAAGGCCAGCGTGCGTGGAAGCAGGCGCAGCTCGCGCTCAATGCGCGTCTGGGCGCCGAACGTGTGGCGGCGCTGCACACGCTGATCGAGGAGTGCATTGAGGTCCTCGACGATGAATCGACGAACGCGGTGAGCCATCCTTGAGCGTCGTGCCGCAATCACTGCGGTGCTGCTGCAGTCATTTGCGCTCCAATCCGACGCGGCTCCTGGACTAGCGAACGGAAGTTGCGCTTCGCTCCTTGGTGCTTCGAGCAGCGCGTGCACCCGAACGCTAACGGGAACTTGCGCACATTGGCCCCGAAAACCCGGTATCGGCTCACCTTGCCGCTGCTGCGCAATGGCATATCGGTGCTGCGACGCTTGCGTCCCGAGTGTGCTTTGCCCACCCCGCCGGCTTGACGGATTTTTTGCGGAACCCGGTCCTGGCGAGCAGCAGTAGCTGACTTGAGCAAACCGTGCGAAACACCGTGGGGACTTCATCCAAACAGCCTTTTCGCAATGCCGGCCACGTGCTGGCCTTGGTACTTGGCGATGGCCAGTTCGTTTGCACTGGGCATGCGGCTGCCGTCGCCTTTGCTCAGTGTGGTTGCGCCGTACGGGGTGCCGCCGGAGATTTCATCCATGTTCATCAGCCCTGCGCAGGCGTAAGGCACACCGACCACGATCATGCCTTGGTGCAGCAGCGTCGAATGAAAAGAGGTGATGGTGGTTTCCTGCCCGCCATGCTGGGTCGCCGTGCTGGCAAAGACGCTGCCAATTTTGCCCACGAGCTTGCCCTGCTGCCACAGGCTGCCGGTCTGATCGAGGAAATTGCGCATTTGCCCGCACATGTTGCCAAAACGGGTGGGTGTGCCAAAAATGATGGCGTCGTACTCCGCCAATTCCTCGGGCGTGGCGATCGGAGCCGCCTGGTCGGTCTTAGCGTGGATGGCGGCGACGGTTTCGGGCGGCATGGTTTCCGGCACGCGCTTCACGGTGACGGCAACGCCCCCCGCGGACCGTGCCCCATCGGCCACTTCCTGCGCCATGCGCTCGATGTGTCCCCAAGTGCTGTAATACAGGATCAGGATTTTCGCCATTTGCAACTCCTTGATGGGTGTGAACGCAA
>OMSW01000099.1:212-3344 GCA_900290295.1 Burkholderiales bacterium | reverse complement strand
ACCGGCATAGCCACGCATCCGATCGCTCGCGCCACGAGCGGCCAGCCGTGCCACTTGCAGCCAGGTCGGTGGCGGCGCGCGTCCGAGGCGGCCTGCTTCGTACGCTTCGCGTGTGGCGGCCCGCCGGATCTTGCCGCTGGAGGTCTTGAGCACGCTCTGCGGCGGGACCAGCGCGACTACGTCGGCGGGCGTGCCGAGCAGCTCCACGGCCAGCTCGTTGATGCGGCGCTCCAGTGCAATGCGCTCGGCACCGTCGGTCGAGCGCGTCTCGGCCGCAACGATCAGCCGTTCGGTTGCGGCGCGCGGATCGCGACTGCCGAATATCGCGACGCAACCCTTACGTATGCCGGGCAGGGTGCCGATCACTTCCTCGAGTTCGTACGGGTAGAGGTTGTGGCCGCCGCGAATGATCATGTCCTTCGCTCGGCCGGTCGGGTAAAGCTCGCCATCGGCCAGATAGCCCAGATCGCCACTGTCCAGCCAGCCGTTGTGGAACAAACCTGCGGTTTCCTCCGGGTTCCGAAAGTAACCGCTGGTGGCCGAAGCTCCGCGAAACTCGATACGTCCGACGCGGCGCTCCGGCAGCGCGCAACCCCCAGCATCGACGACGCGCACCTCGTGCCCGGTCAGCGGAGTGCCGCACGCGACGAAGCGGAGCGGCTCCTGCGCGTCGGTGCCGGCGGGCAGCGCCAGGCCCTGGCTCAGGAAAGGCTCGCGCGCGATTCGATCGATGCGCGGAGCGGTGCCAGGCATTGGCACGGTCAAGCCCACGGCGCATTCTGCCAAGCCGTATACCGGAGTCATCGCCTGCGCGCGGAAGCCATGGGGGCCGAATTGCTCGATAAACCGGGCCACCGTATCCGGACTGACCGGTTCAGCGCCGTTGGCGCACATGCGCCACGAACGCAGGTCCAGGTGCGCGAACGCCCCTTCGTCCTGCCGCCGCAGCAGTAGTTCGAACGCGAAATTGGGCGCGGCGGTGATCGTACCGCGATGGCGGTGTATGGCCCAGAGCCAACGCTCCGGCCGTGCGAGGAACGCGGTCGGGGACATCAGTACCAGCTGGCAGGCGTTGTACAGGGACCCGAGCCAAGTGCCGATCAGGCCCATGTCGTGATACAGGGGCAGCCAGCTTACGCAAACGTCCTCGGGCCGGATGCGCACGCGCTCGCTCCAGGCCCGGATGTTGGCGAGCAGGTTCGCGTGGCTCAGGACCACGCCCTTCGGGTTGCCGGTGCTGCCCGAGGTGTATTGAAGCAGCGCCGTATCCGATGCACGCGATCGCGCGATGACGGCCGAGCTCGCGCCCCCGGCTAGCTCCTGCGTTGTCACAATCTGCCGCAAACAAGGTGCCAGGGGCTGAACCAGACGGGCCAGCGGCCGGACTTCGGGCACGGTGATCAGAATTCTGGCCTGGCAGCTGCCGAGGATGCCGGCCTGTCGGCGCAAGTGGTCCTCCAGCTGCGACGGTCGCGCGGGGGGATATAGCGGCACCGGGACTGCTGCAGCGAACAACGCGCCGTAGAAAGATGTGAAGAACTCCAGGCAGGTTGGCAGCATGATCGCCACGGCCTCGCCCGGTCCGACCCCAAACTCCGGCCCACGCAGGCGTGCTGCCGATATTTTGGCCGCTTCATAGAGTTGCCGGTAGGTGAGCGTCTCCGTTTGCTCCGCATCCCGATAGTAAAGGACGTGTGCGCGGTCGGGATGGCGCGCCACGTGCCACAACAGCATCGCCGTAAGAGTTTGTACTTCGATTGGTGCGCCTTCGGCAGCGTCGCTGCGCGGTGCGGCGACAATCGGTTCGGCGAGCGTTGGCGCAGCGACCGCTGAAGCCTTTATTAGTTCGTGCAGCAAGTCGCGCACGGTCTCGGCGCGGGTCAAGGTGTCATCGGCCAGACGGACGCCGAAGGCTTTCTCGATGCGTAAGAGAAGTTCGACCCGTGAAAGGCTGTCGATCGCGAGGTCACGCTCGAGCGAGCTGTCGAGCGCGCTAGCAGCCGCGCGTGCCGGACGAGATTCGTGGACGAGCTGGGTCACGACCGCGAGCAGCTTCGCGGCATCTTGCTGCTCGCTGAGCACGGTTTTGGCGTCGGGGGCGAGAGTTGTAGGAGACACGGCGGGCCTCTTATCTACGTCAGCGGATGGCGCGACGACGATGCCAACGCACGGTCTTTGGCAAGGATTTGTCCACAGTGCCAGACGGCGGGATCACGATGTGCTTTAGCTAGCAGGAGAGCTGAGCGGGAAGGCAGCGCAAGCCCATTGTAGGCGTCGGTGGCGAGGTGTGCGACGGCTGCTGAGCCGCGGCCAAGGAGGGCAATCCCGATTCGCATCTTCATTGGTCTGCACGTCGACGATTGCCGATATATCGGTGCGTGAAATTGACCTTTAGAAGGCCGGTTTTCCTGCGGATGCGATCGCTGTCGGGTGCAGGCATTATCGCAATGCGGCAGAAAAAGACCAGGCGAGCGGCAACGGCAAATGGACGCGTCAACGCGCTTTTACAACGTATACGGCAAGACGAAATCCGGGGCGAGCGCGCTGAGCTCCACGCGCGGCGCGCTCTCGTCCTCGGCACGCCAATTGCTGATCCTCATCGATGGACAGCGTAGCGTCGGCGACCTGACGAGCATCTTCGGAGGTGAGGCCCTCGATCGCTCGCTGGCGCTGCTCGAGTCAGAGGGCTTCGTTGAGATTGTCCGGCACTTTCCGGAGACGGAGGATAACCCCGCCATGGACGGCGGCGCATTGACGGTGGAGGAAGCGCCCGCCGAGCCAACAAATGCGGCACCGCGCCGGCGCAGCACCGTGCCGGTGGTGCTCGCAGGGCTCATTGCCATCATGGGCATCATTTGGCTGTTTGCGCACGAGGTCGGCGTAACGCAGAGCCCGAAAGTGCCGGCCGCGCCGTTGGCCGCACCCGCGGCCTCGATGCCGGGCCCGCCGCGGCGGGCGCCCGCTGATGCTGACGAAGTGATTGCCGCGCCCAAACCGACCGCACCAGAGGCCATGCCATTGCCGGTCAGCGCTGAGCCCAAGCGCTCGCCGGTGCGTGCCAAGCAAGGCCTGGCGTCCGATTCCAAACCCATCCCAGCTCCGGAACAGCGCGCCGGGGAGAGCCCGCCGGCC
>OMSW01000099.1:0-202 GCA_900290295.1 Burkholderiales bacterium | reverse complement strand
AGCCACCTTCGGCCCAAAGCGGCAATGTCGCGGCGCCGCCAGCGGTTGCCAACGAGCGCCCAGCGTCTGCGCCTGTGCCAGCGCCGACCCCCGTTCTGCATGTCCGTGACCAGGTGACGCCGCAGATACCGAAACTGGCAAAGGCGCTCGGCATCAACAGCGGCCACGTTGTCGTGGTCCTGCACGTCACTGCCAAAGGAAC
>OMSW01000130.1:746-1279 GCA_900290295.1 Burkholderiales bacterium | reverse complement strand
GCGCCGCGAAGAGCGCGCGCACTGGCTGGCCGACGACGCCGGCATCTCGTGCGGCTACGCCTATGCCATCGTGCACGAATACGAGATGCGCAGACGCCTGCGCCTCAACGGAGCGTAGCTAGCGCACTAGCCACGCGGTCCTGCCGGTGTCCGTCCGGCAGCGATGCCGCGTGGCTTTTGCGCGTTCTGGGTCAGCCGGCCTCGTTCGGTCCATGTCGGCACGGCCGCGTCGCACGTCCTCGCACGGTCCCGTGCGGGCGCGCCGGAGACTGCCTGGCGCGGGCCGTGCGGGTTAAGTCCCGCCTTGTCCAAGAACCGGCCTATTGCCCACGGTATACAGAGAAAGAATATCGTGATTTAGCGGCACAAATCTTTACGAAATGGGCATAGCAAACGTTTGCAAGCCTGGCCTTTGTTGAGCTTAGGGGTTATTGATTCCGCTGAGGCTGCATTGGCAATTGAGAGCTGCGCAACGCTGTCAATGAGTGCCCCCGGTCGGAGTCGAACCGACACTGGGGACCCTTTTAGGGGGC
>OMSW01000130.1:0-736 GCA_900290295.1 Burkholderiales bacterium | reverse complement strand
GGACCCTTTTAGGGGGCCGGCCTCTTCCCTTGGGCTACGGGGGCGGATTCATAATACCGCCCGCACAATTGCCTAACCGAGGAGTAGCAAAGACCTCTTCCAATTTTTTGCTTACCCGGCCGCCGTTTCTTGCATACAAATTGCAGAGCGTAATAATTACAAGATCGACATTAGCGCTAAGTAATCGGCCTGTCAGTTTCCGGGTAGGCGTAGGCACGAGCGAGGGTGAAAATGGCGTCTAGCATTGCCGGGGTGACGCGGCCCGTGAACGTGTTCTGCTGACTTGGGTGGTAACAGCCGATGAGCGTCACTTCGTCTGGTACCTGCGGGTTCTTCAGCCGCACCTCGGTGCCGTGCCCGAACGCCGGGCGCGGCCGCGGAAGGGCGAAACCGCACTGGCTGAGCACCGGCCATATCGCCTGCCAGGCAAATCCACCCAAGCAAACGATAACCCGCAGTTCACCGGCTACTAGACGAAGTTCGGTGACGAGCCATGGCGCGCACGCGTCCCGTTCTGCGGGCTCGGGCTTATTGTCTGGCGGGGCACATCGGACCGCCGCCACCATCCGCGCGTCGACTAGGCGCTGGCCGTCGCCTATCGCCACGCTGGTCGGCTTTTCCGCCCAGCCGCACCGGTACAGCGACGCGAAAAGGAAATCCCCGCTGCGGTCACCGGTGAAGATCCGGCCGGTACGGTTCCCCCCGTGTGCCGCGGGCGCGAGGCCGACGATCAGCA
>OMSW01000208.1:1244-1530 GCA_900290295.1 Burkholderiales bacterium | reverse complement strand
TCCTGCCGCCTGGAGCGGGCGTTCAGCTGGTATCCGACCGCGATATCGGTCGGCACCGGCGCGGCGTGTCTGCAGATCGCTCGAATATGCTTTCCCTATTTCGCATTCGACCCCGACTCGGCGGCCAATCTGTTTCAGGCCAAGCTGTTCGCGCAAGGCGTGCTGGCGGCGCAAGCGCCGCCTGAGTTCGGGTTCTCGTCGTCGCCGCATATCGACATCTACAACGGCCTGTGGTTCGCCAAGTATCCATTCGGCAATTCACTCTTTCTGGCCCCCGGGGTCCTTG
>OMSW01000208.1:0-1234 GCA_900290295.1 Burkholderiales bacterium | reverse complement strand
CTCGCGCTCCTGCTTGCCGCGTTCTCGCCGGCCACGGTGGTGATGGGGGCCACGCTGCTGGGCCAGCCGACCAGTCGGCTGTTCGTTGCATTGTTTTTCTGGTCGATCTTGCGGGCGGTGACCTGCGCACGCAGCGAACGCGCCATGCTTTACGGGGCGCTCGCCGGGCTCGCCCTCGGCTATGATTTCAATACGCGGCCGCTAGTGGCGGTGGTTTGCGGGTTCGCAAGCCTCATCCTGATCGGACAAGCGGCACTTCGGGCTGACAGGCCTTTACGCCTCCTGCCGCCGACCGCTGCCATGGCGGTCACGGTGCTGGCGATGGTCGGGCTTTTCTTTGCATGGAACGCGCAGCTCACGGGCGACCCCTGGCTGCTGCCCTACAATGCCCTGCAAGCCGCCGATCGGATGGGGTTCGGAATTCGCGGCGAAGGCTATGCCCCGCTGGTCGTCGACTTCCGCATCGATTTCACGCCGGCCTTCGCGTTGAACCGGATCTGGCAGCACACGCTGCCGGCCGTCCTGTTCACCGCCGCCGGATGGGGAAACTACATCCCCAACATGCTGCTATTCTCGGACCCGACGCGCGTCTTTCCAGCAGCCGCATGGCTCCTGCTCGTTCCCGCAGTGTTGATCGGCGTAGCCTTGCTGCAGACAACGGGGCGTGTGGCCAACCTCTTTTGCGGGTCGGTTTTCCTTTTCACTTTGATCGCTCTTTTCTTCCAGTACTCGGACCACTCGACCTGGGGTTCGACGCCGCTCCATACCAGCTACTACAGCGAGGCGACTCTGTTCGGTCTGATACCTCTTCTCGCCCGGGGGATGCTGATCGTCTACGACAGTGCGAGACGCGCGAAACGGGAGCTCATTGCCAGCGCCGTCGTCGCTGCCTACGCGGCTTTGTTTGCGAACGCGGTGCATACTGACGAGGTCATTGTCGGGGTCTTCAAGAATTGGGATCCCCAGTACCAGTTGCTTCCTCGACTGGTCGATGCCGCGAAGCTCGGCAACGCCGTGGTATTCGTACCGAAATCGCGCGATGCGCCCGTGGGCGAATATCCTTTCGTCCCGCTTGATCGCGCCAATGTCGTCTATTTCCGCACCGGCCCGCTGCCGCAGTGGCGCCTCGACACTCCCGATTGGCGAACCGCCTACCGAAAATACTTCTACGGGCGTTCCGCCTATGTCTTCGATCGGATGAGTCTTCAGCGATTGGACACGTCGGCAATTCCGC
>OMSW01000197.1:2320-3908 GCA_900290295.1 Burkholderiales bacterium | reverse complement strand
GCCTGCTCGGGCGGTCACCGTGGCCTGCATCTTCGGATCGAAAAAGCGCACGACATTGCGGCCGGCGGATTTTGCCTGATACATGGCGAGGTCCGCCTGCTTGAGCATTTGTTCGACCGTTTCCTGTTTGTTGCCAAAAAGCGCGACCCCGATGCTCGGGGTGCTGTGGCTGTCCCGTCCGCTGAGCAGGTAGGTCTGGTTGAGCGCGGCGCGGATCTTCTCCCCGACCGCCTTCGCCTGCGCTGCGGCTTCGTTGGGCGTCGGATCCAGGTCTTCCAGGATGACCACAAACTCGTCGCCGCCCAGGCGAGCCACCGTGTCGCCTTCGCGCACGCAGCTGGCAAGACGTTGCGCCACCTGCTGCAGCAGCGAGTCCCCCAGGTTGTGTCCCAGGGTGTCGTTGAGCGTCTTGAAGTTGTCCAGATCGATAAAAAGCAGCGCGCCCTGGCGCTGGCGGCGGGCGCTGGTCGCCAGGGCTTGATGCAAACGATCGAGAAGCAGCCGCCGGTTCGGCAGCCGGGTCAGCGGGTCGTAGAAGGCGAGATACCGGATCTCCTCTTCGGCCGCCTTGCGATCGGTGAGGTCGAACTGCGTGCCGACATAATGGCTTGCAACCCCGTCAGGTCCTTTGACTGCAGTGATGGTCATCCACTTGGGATAGATTTCGCCGTTCTTGCGACGGTCCCAAATCTCGCCCTGCCATGCACCGGTGCGCCGAATGCTTTCCCACATCGCGGCATAAAAGGCCGCATCGTGACGACCGGACTTGAACATGCGCGGCGTCCGGCCCACGGCCTCCGCAGCGGTATAGCCAGTATCTTCGGTGAAAGCCTGGTTGACTCTCAGGATCTCGGTGCTGGCATCGGTGACGATAATGCCCACCTGGGCCTCGAAAGCGGTAGCGGCAACCTGCAGGTCCGCTTCTATTCGCTTGCGGTCCGTGATGTCTTCGACGATGGACCAGATGTATTTCTGGCCATCGTTCCCGGTGATCAGCATGCCGTTTAGCCGTAACGGAATCAGGCTGCCGTCCTTGCGGACATACTGCTTTTCATAAGGACCGTAGTGGCCGGTGCGCTCCAGGCACTCGAGTTGCCGTGCCTCATCGGCCTCGTACTGCCGTGGGGTGAGCGTCCAGTAGTCGAGCGCTTTAAGCTCTTCCGCGGAATAACCACAAATATTTCGGAACGCTTCGTTGAACTCGACGTAGCGGCCCGCCATGTCCGTCAATGCGATGCCCAGCGGAGAGAGCTCGAAAAGCCCGCGCAGCTTTTCTTCGTTATCAGGCAGCTTGTTGTCCATCCGTATCGTTGCTCGACACGCGAGCATAGGCGACGGTCTTGCGGGCATGATTCTTCGCCGCTCGATATAACTCGGGGTGCAGCTTGGCGGCGTCACCTATGCCGATGTATCTGTCCATTTTGGCGAGGTTAGCAATGATTTGGATAGATTACTATCGAACTGTTCGAACCCCTCGCTCGTGGCCCTATCCGGTCGAGCTTGCCGGGTCAGCGGGTAATGAAATGAAGCGTCAATTGCACGCCGTAATCTTGAATTCCACCCGCCGATCGAGCGCGTCGCGCACGTC
>OMSW01000197.1:0-2310 GCA_900290295.1 Burkholderiales bacterium | reverse complement strand
GAGCAATCTGTCGTAGCCACAAGCCGTAGGGGCCGCTGAGCTTGGTGTCGGACCAGAAATCGGTGGTGCCGGGATTGAAAAGGAATTTCACGCCCAGGTCGTTATTGGCGATGCCCAGTGCAACGACCTTGCCAAAGGCCTGCTCGGCATCGGCAGTCCGACCCAGCTTCCAGTTCGCCAAGTAGACGCCGTTCAGCACCCGCAGCTGGTCCCCGCCGGGCATCGCGGCGGCCTTCTTGTACAGGTCCAATGCACTTTGATATTGCTCGCCGTTGTAGGCATTGGTTGCTTCGCTGATCAGCGTCGAGGTGCCGAGATTCTCGATGTATTTCGGGTCTGCTGGCTTGCCTGGCGGTGTTTCGCTGGTGCGAATATAGCCGTCAACTGGATTGTCCTTCACTAGGATGGGACTATCGCGATAGTAGGCCGTCGGGTTGGTGTCGAGGCTCGCGTCCCGGGCGCGAGCCGACGATTGGGCGATAACGTTTCCGGTTTTCCGATCGGTGAGCGCCAGGTCGATGCGAAAGAGGTCGTTTGTCTTTTCCCCCTGGACGCGGGTCATCGTCCCAGTAAGTACATATTGTGCCTTGCTGAGGTTGTCAGGTTCGAATGCAAGGACCTCGAACTGCTCGTGGTTGCTGCGAATTCGCTCGGTCACGCGCTGCTCCAGCTGCTTGGTTGCTGCGGTCTGCTGGCCGGAGCTGCCGTCGAGCATCGGATCGATCACCAGCCCGCGCTTGGAAACCTTCGCCTCTACCTTCGCCTCGAACTCGGCCAGAAACGACGGCAGGCTCTGGGTCTGGTTGACGAGGCTGTCGGTAGCGACGTTGACCGCCTGATCGAACGTCATCTCCTGCGTCTGGTTCTTGGGCGGTTCGCTTTCGCATCCTGTGATGCCGAGCAGCGCGATCGCGACAATTCCAAGACCAGCCCATCCCGAGACTGAGGCGTTCATCATCGGCACTCCCGTTCCAATATCGTCCGTTGCTCCGGGGACAAGGTTTCGCCCAGCGATGTACGCTCCAGAATATCCCTGCAGCGGGCGGAAATCACCTGCGGTTGCGGCAAAGACGGTTTCGCAACCGGCGGCGGATTTGCTTTGGCTGCGATCGTCATCGGCGCAGCGGCGACCCGCGGGCCGGACGCGTCGACCGCCTCGGCGCCAGCACGCTGATCCTCCGTGCCGATCGACTTGTCGGATGATTGGGGTGGTCCGGATGACGGCGAGCCGGTCTCGTTCGCGGCCGGCGTGTTTGCTGTGGGCTCGAGCGCGGGCGGGGCGGTTGCAGGCGCTGGGGCAGGCGCTGGGGCAGGCGCAGGCGCAGGCGCAGGCTGTTCGATATCTCGAATTTGCGGTTCGTGCTTCGGTAGCAGATAGAACGCGCCGGTCGCAAACAGCGCGAGCAGGATCGCGCCACCCGCGGCGCGAAGCATCCTGCGGCCCGGCTTGTTGACAGCCGTCGCGCCGGTCGCGATCACGCTGGGCAATTCCGCAGCATCGAGATACTCAGCACGCCGCACCGTCTCCTCGTCTGGCACGTCGCGCAGGGACGGATGGAGCAGCGCTTGCGCGGGAGGGGGCACCGGTGCGCGCGGGTGCTGGCGGCGGTCGGTCAACCCCATAAGGGCAACCAGTTCGGCGACGTCCTGCGGCCGGTCCTCGGGCCTGACGGCCAGCGCCTTATCGATGGCACGCAGGAACCGGTCGCTATAGCGGCCAGCGGCCACACTGGCGAGCGGCTCCAGGGTGTCGGAAACGACGCGTCCCACCGACGGCATCGGCGCCTGGCCCGTGATGGCGAAGTAGACCACCGAGGCGAGGGCATAGATGTCGGTCCACGCGCCCTGCTTCATGGACGGCACTTCCGCGTATTGCTCCAGCGGCGCGTAGCCTGGCTTTAGGATTGCGGTCAGGGCGTGGGTAAGGTCGCCGATCGCTTGCCGCGCCGCGCCGAAGTCGAGCAGCAGCGGGCGCCCCTGCTTGAGAATCAGAATGTTGTCCGGGGCAATATCGCGGTGAAAGCAGTGCTGACTATGAATGAGTTCCAGCGCGTCGAGCAAAGGGCGCAGCAGGTCTTTCAGCCACGCTTCATCTGGCGGGTGGCCGAGGGACCTCAATGCTGCCTTGAGCGTGATGCCCTCGTAGCGCGGCATCACGATGTAGGCAGTGCCGTTTTCCTCCCAGAACCGATACACCTTGACCAGCGACGGATGATCGAACATGGCCAGCAGGTGCGCCTCGTTGACGAAGCTTCTCAGACCGGCAGCAAACGCTGCGGCGTAGGCATCCGACCTCGCGGCCACGTTCCA
>OMSW01000121.1 GCA_900290295.1 Burkholderiales bacterium | reverse complement strand
GCTGCCGCTGTGGCAGCTGGCGCTCGTAACGCTGGTTCTGACGCACATTACCATTGCCTCGGTAACAATCTTTTTGCATCGCTCGCAGGCGCACCGGGCGCTGGACCTGCATCCGCTGGTGAGTCATTTTTTCCGCTTTTGGCTCTGGCTGACCACCGGCATGCAAACGCGCCACTGGGTTGCGGTGCATCGCAAGCACCACGCCAAGTGCGAGACCGCGGACGATCCGCATAGTCCGCAAACGCGTGGCCTGCGCACCGTATTGCTGAGTGGCGCCGAGCTCTACGGGGCCGAGTGCAAGAATGCCGACACCCTGCAGCGCTACGGCCGGGGAACCCCGGACGACTGGGTGGAACGCAACGTCTACTCCCGCTCGACCTGGCACGGCTGCGCCGTGATGCTCATTGCCGACGTCCTGCTCTTCGGGGTGCCCGGCGTGGTGGTATGGGCGGTGCAGATGATCTGGATTCCGTTTTTTGCTGCCGGGGTCATCAACGGCGTCGGTCACTACTGGGGCTATCGCAACTACGATTGTCCCGACGCCAGCACCAACGTTTGGCCTTTGGCAATACTCATCGGCGGCGAAGAGTTGCACAACAACCACCACACATTTCCCACGTCCGCCAAGCTCTCGAACAAGTGGTTCGAGTTCGACATCGGCTGGTGCTACATCCGCGCCCTGGAGGTGCTGGGTCTGGCCAAGGTGCTGCGCCGGGCGCCGGTTCCACGCGTCGTGGCCGAGGCTGCTTGCGGCCAGGGCCAGATCGACCTGCGTACCCTGCAGACCTTGATCAATAACCGCTATGATCTGCTGGCCAAGTTTGCGCGCGCAACGCAGCGGGAATTTCGCCTGGAATTGTCCAAGCTGCGGCTGTCGGCGGCGGAGCGCGAGCGCTTTGCCGCTCTCAAGCGCTGGCTCAAGAAGGATGTCGCTGCCATCCCGGCGCCACACAAGGACAGCTTGCAGGATCTGATGGCGCGCAGCCGCATGCTCCAGACCTTGCTCGACATGCGCTCCGAACTCGCGGGAATCTGGCAGCAATCGACGGTCTCGCGCGAACAGATGCTGCTGCGCCTGCAGGACTGGATTGCCCGCGCCGAGGCGAGCGGCATCCGTACGCTGCAGGACATCGCCGCGCGGATTCGCGGGTACGCCCCCAATCCCGTGTAGTGCTACGCAAGACGGCGGCAACGAAAAAAATCCGGGCGCGCCCGGGTTTTTTTATCCTCTGATTTCTCGCGCTCCGCGTCTTCCGGCGCTCGTGCCGGGGCGCAGCCGTGCCTGCGAGCTTATTTGAGCTTGGTTTCCTTGTAGCTCACATGCTTGCGTGCCACCGGGTCGAACTTCATGAGTTCGAGCTTTTCCGGCTTGGTGCGCTTGTTCTTGCTGGTCGTGTAGAAGTGTCCGGTACCTGCCGAGGACTCCAGCTTGATTTTCTCGCGTGCTCCCTTTGCCATTTTCGCTTCTCCGTCTGCCCGCCGCTATTTGTGACGCACCGTTTTGCCGGCCGCTGCAAGTTGCCTACAGCTCGCCCTTGGCGTGCAGGTCCGCCAATACGGTTTCGATGCCGAGCTTGTCGATCGTACGCAAGGCGGCGTTGGTTATGCGCAGGCGTATCCAGCGCTTTTGATCTTCCAGCCAAAAGCGGCGGTATTGCAGGTTCGGCAGGAATCGACGCTTAGTCTTATTGTTCGCGTGGGATACGCGATTGCCGACCATCGGTCGCTTTTTCGTGACAATACACACGCGAGCCATGTTCATTCCTTCGGGACCGTTGCGCCCCGCTATTGGACTGGTTTTGCCCGGAATTCACCCAGAAATTCTCGGGAGCGCGCGCTGGCCAAGGGCCACGCGAGCAAAGCTCGCAAGTCTAGCCTAAGCGGCCTGGGATTTCCAGTTCGCACCGCACGCGCCAGCAGGCGCAGTCAGAGCAGCCCCCGCTCGGCAAAGGAAACGCTCTGGTTCCCGGCAACGACGATGTGATCGAGTACGCGTATGTCGACCAGGGCCAGGGCGCTTTGCAGCGCCCGCGTTAGCGCCTCGTCGGCGCGGCTTGGCTCGGCCACTCCCGAGGGGTGATTGTGCGCCAGGATGACCGCCGCGCAGTTGTGCCGCAAGGCGTGCTTGACGACCTCCCGCGGATAAACCGATGTTTGCGTCAGTGTGCCGCGAAACATCTCGTCGCAGGCGATCAAACGGTGCTGGGCATCGAGAAACAGCACGACGAAGATCTCGTGGTCCAAGCTGGCCAGGGCCAGGCGCAAATAGCTGCGCACCTTCTGCGGGCAGTCCATCGATTGCGCCCAGCGCGCCTCTTCCCGCAGCATTCGCTTGCTCAGTTCCAGCGCGGCCTGCAGGCGCGCATAGCTCGCCAGGCCCCAGCCGGGCAACTCCTCCAATGCTGCAAGCGGTGCCATCAGCAAAGCGCCAACGCCGCCAAAGCGCTGCAGCGCAGCGCGGGCGCAGTCCAGGGCCGATGCGCCGGCCGAGCCGTTGCCCAGCAGCAGGGCCAGCAGTTCGGCATCGCTCAGTGCCGCGGGCCCCTGTGTCAGCAGGCGCTCGCGCGGGCGCTCGGAGACCGGCCAATCCTTGATTGTCATAGTGGTTTTGCCCTTCGCGCCGTTTTTCTTCGGCCGGCCAGCGTTCGATAGAATCGGGCTTGCTGCTGCGAAAGCGAGCCGATGCCCAGTATTGCCCAGAGTTCCCATGTCACCCTCCATTACCGCATGGCCCTGCTTGTCGATGGTTCGGAGCGGGAGTTAGTCAACACCTTCCGCGCGGCCCCGGCAACGCTGCAGATGGGAGTGGGACAATGGGCGCAGACCATCGAAGAGCGGCTCCTAGGCCTGGCCGAAGGCCAAGGGCTGGACTTCGAGCTTCCCGCGGGCCAGGCCTATGGCGTGCGCGACCCGCAACTGGTGCGCACGATTCCCCGGGATCAACTCCAGGCCCAGTGCGAACCGGGCCAGGTTCCTGCCGTAGGCGAAACGGTGGAGTTTCGCGGGGCCGGCGGGGAACCGCTACGGGGCGTGCTGGCGCGGTGCGATGGGCAACTTGCGGTCGTCGATTTCAACCACCCACTGGCGGGGCTGCCGATGCGCATCCGCGTGCAAGTGATCGGAGTGCTGTGATGGAAGCGCGGTAAATGGAAGTATTGCTGGCCCAGCCGCGCGGATTTTGCGCGGGTGTCGATCGGGCGATCGAAATCGTCGATCGTGCGCTGCGTATCCACGGTGCGCCGATCTACGTGCGCCATGAGATCGTGCACAACACCTACGTCGTTGAGGATCTGCGCAACAAGGGCGCGATATTCATCGAGGATCTGGACGAGGTGCCAGCCGGCTCGACGGTGGTCTTCTCGGCCCACGGCGTGCCGCGCGCGGTGCAGGAGCAGGCGCAGCGCCGCGGCCTGCGCGTATTCGATGCCACCTGTCCGCTCGTGACCAAGGTGCACGTGGAGGTTGCGCGGATGCGCGGCCAAGGGCGCCAGATCGTCATGATCGGACACAAGGGGCACCCGGAGGTCGAAGGCACGATGGGGCAAGTCGACAGCGGCATCCATCTCGTGGAAACCGTCGAGGACGTTGCTCGGCTGCAGGTGAGCGATCCGGATGCGCTGGCGTACGTGACACAGACCACGCTTTCCCTCGACGATGCCGCCGCGATCATTGCCGCGCTCAAGCAGCGATTCCCAGCAATTGCCGAACCCAAGCGTGCCGACATCTGCTACGCGACCCAAAATCGCCAGGATGCGGTCAAGATCCTCGCGCCCCAGGTCGACGTGGTGATCGTCGTCGGCAGCCCTGCGAGTTCCAATTCCAATCGCCTGCGCGAGGTGGCCGAGCGTATGGGCGTTTCCGCATACTTGGTCGACAACGCAGGCGACATCGACCCGGCTTGGGTCCGCAACCGCACGCGTATTGGCCTTACGGCAGGGGCGTCGGCTCCCGAGGTGCTGGTGCGCCAGGTCGCCGACCGACTGCGCGAGCTGGGCGCCGGGGCGGTGCGCACCATCGCAGGGGTGGTCGAGGATGTTGTGTTTCCTCTGCCCCGGGGTCTGGGAGGCAATACCGGCGAACGGTCCGGGAAAACTCCGTGAATGCTGCGGCATTGGCGCTGGTCCTGCTGCTGGCCTACCTGCTCGGATCCCTCCCCTTCGCCGTGCTGGTGAGCCGGGCCCTGGGGCTGGCCGATCCCCGCAGCTTTGGCTCGGGGAATCCGGGTGCGACCAACGTTTTGCGGGGCGGCAACCGGCTCGCTGCCGCGTTGACCCTGATCGGTGACGCGGCCAAGGGTGCCGCCGCCGTTGTCCTTTGCCGCGCGATCGCCGAAACCTTTTCCCTCGGACCGGCTGCGCCGGCCTGGGCCGGCGCCGCTGCCTTTGCGGGACATCTGTACCCGGTGTTTCTTCGGTTTCGCGGGGGCAAGGGCGTGGCCACCTTTCTCGGAACGTTGCTCGCGCTCGTACCGCTGGTCGGTGTGGCCACGTGCCTGCTGTGGTTGGGCATCGCCGCTTTGTTTCGCTATTCCTCCGTGGCCTCCGTTGTCTGCGCAATCTCCGCGAGCCTGGCCCTTTTCGGTATTGAATCGCCCCCGGGAGCCAGGGCCGCCGTGGTGCTGATGAGTGCTTTTCTCTTGTGGCGCCATCGTCGAAACATCGCGAAACTGCTATCGGGTACGGAGTCCAAAATCGGCGAACGTGCGTCGAGTAGCGCCGCGCCCCCGGGCTAGACCGGGCGATGGAGCGTTGCGCGGGCCGATTTGCGACGGCCAGCCGGCCCAAGCACGCATGCGTATCGATGCAAGGGGCGCTACGGGCCGTCGAGATCGCAAAGGTCCCAGCGTGGCCGCACCCGGATCGGCACCGCCGCTGCGGCAGGGGCGGCGCGGGCCCGCAAGGTAAGTCGCACAAACCCGGCATAGGCGATCATTGCGCCGTTATCGGTGCACAGTGCGGGCGGCGGGTAATAGACACGGCCACCGCGCGCGGCGACGGCCTGCTGGAGCGCCGCGCGCAACTGCACGTTGGCACCGACGCCACCGGCCACCACCAATTGCGACAGGCCCGTGCGTCCCAGGGCCAGCAGGGCCTTGGCGGTCAGGACCTCGACCGCGGCGTCGACGAATTCGCGCGCGATATCCGCGCGCGCCTGCTCGCACAGGTTGCCGGCGCGCCGCACCGCCGTGAGCACGGCCGTCTTCAAGCCGCTGAAACTCATGTCGAGCGTGCCGCTATCGAGCATGGGTCTGGGCAGAGACAGCGCCCCAGGGATTCCGAACTGCGCCATGCGCGACACTTCGGGCCCGCCCGGGTAGCCCAGTCCCAGCATCTGCGCGGTCTTGTCGAACGCCTCGCCGGCAGCGTCGTCCAGCGTTTCGCCGAGCAGCTCGTATTGCCCCGGTGCGCGCACGTGCAGGAGCTGGGTGTGGCCGCCTGACACCAGCAGGCAGACGAACGGAAATTCTGGTGCGGGGTCCGCCAGCAACGGCGACAGCAGGTGTCCTTCGAGGTGATGCACCGCTACCACGGGCTTGCGCAGCGCGTATCCCAGCGCCACCGCGACCCCGCAGCCGACCAGCAAGGCCCCGGCCAGTCCCGGGCCGGCGGTGACGGCGACGGCATCGATTTGGTCAGGGGCGCAGCAGGCCCGCTGGAGTACCTCCTGGATCAAGGGCAGCAGATGGCGCACGTGATCGCGCGATGCCAACTCGGGCACAACGCCACCGTAGGCGCTGTGCAAATCGACTTGTGAGTGCAGTGCGTGGACCATCGTTGCGGCGCCGCTGTCGTACAGCGCCACGCCGGTCTCGTCACACGAGGACTCGATCCCCAATACGCGCATGAGGGCAGTGTACCGGGGCAAGTTCGCCTGTGATTTTGGCGCGGCCTGCCAGTGGCTTTGCAGCAGTGCGCTACAGGACGACCGTCCCCGCGATGCAGATGACGCTGTCGCCACCAACCCATATGTCGCCGCCACGCGATTCGATGTACACCCGTCCGGCGCGGTGCAAACGCGTGCCCTGCGACGCGACGTAGCAATCGGGGGCCAGGCCGTCTTGGATGAGCCATTGCGCCAGCGCGGCGTTCAGACTGCCGGTCACCGGGTCCTCGGGGACGTCGGCCGCGGCGGCAAACGCCCGCACCTCGAAAGCGCAGAAATCCACCACGGATGGTGGTCCGCGCGGATCCCGAGGGCCAATGACGCCGACCATTGCCAGGCATTTCAGGGCCGGGTGATCGGGCTCAAGAGCGAGCACCGTATCCGCGCTGTCGAGCAGCAAGCCGAGCCAGCGCAAGCCATTGTCGAGCCATTGCGCCTGGACCAGCTTCGCGCGCGCCAGTCCGAGTGCGCCGAGGACGGGCTCGAGCACTGCCTCGCCAACTGCCGCGCGCTGCAGCTGCGGTGCGCGAAAAGCGAGGCGCGCACCATCGCGCCACAGGCGCACCAGACCCACGCCGCATTGCTGTATGACCTCATCGGCCGAGCGCGGGACGCCGCCGTTGGATAGCCAGACACGGCAGCTGCCCAGCGTCGGGTGTCCGGCAAACGGCACCTCGAATGCCGGTGTGAAAATTCGCGCCTGGTAATCGGCCTCGGCGTTGGTGGGCGGCAGCAAAAAGACCGTCTCGCTCAGCTTGGTCCAGCGGGCAAATTCCTGCATGTGATGTGTGTCCAGGCCGGAGCCATCAACCACGACCGCCAGCGGATTGCCGCGATAGGCCTCGGCCGTGAAAACATCGACTACGCAGTACGGACGCGTTTGCATTGCTCGGACTCCTGCACGGCCCCAGCCGTGGCACGGGACGCCAATGATGGCAAGTTCCCGGCCAGTGGGATATACTTTAAAGCTTTCTCGCATCGCTTTTTCCCGGCGATGCAACTGTGACAAGTAACTGTGATGCGATGGTAAAAATAGTGGCGCAATGGAGCGTCATCGTGATTGCTGAGAGTCTTTGATGCCGACGATACGAGTCAAGGAAAACGAACCGTTCGAAGTTGCCCTGCGCCGCTTCAAGCGCACGATCGAGAAAAGTGGCCTGCTTACTGAGTTGCGCGCGCGCGAGTTCTACGAAAAGCCGACCACTGAGCGCAAACGCAAGAAGTCGGCCGCCATCAAGCGCCACTTCAAGCGCCTGCGCAGCCAGATGCTGCCCAAGAAGTTGTACTAAGAGCGGTATCGTAGGCTGGCCGAATCGCTAGCCGGGGCAAGGGATGTGGCAGGGGCGCGCCGGCAGGCGCGTTTTTTGTTTGGCGGCGCGTAATGAAGTCAACGGCCGCAACGGACCACTGGGATCAGCGAAACCATGGGCTTGAAGGACAGGATCACCGAGGACATGAAAGCGGCCATGCGGGCGCGGGAGGCCGACCGACTTGGGGCTATCCGCATGCTGTTGGCGGCGATTAAGCAAAAGGAAGTCGACGAGCGCATCGAGGTGGACGACCCCGCGGTGGTGGCGATCGTCGAGCGGCTCATCAAGCAGCGCAAGGATTCGATCGAGCAGTTCGGCAAGGCCGGACGCACCGACCTGGTGGACAAGGAGACCGCAGAGCTGCGGCTACTGCAGGGCTACCTGCCGCAGGCACTGAGCGAGGCCGAGGTGGCGGCGGCCATCGATGCGGCGATAGCCGAGGTGCTCGGTGCCGCTGCGCCTGGCACTGCCAACGCGCTGGGACCGAGCTCCATGGGAAAGGTAATGGCATTGCTCAAGCCGCGCCTGGCCGGGCGCGCCGACATGGCGAAGGTCTCGGGCCTGGTCAAGGCACGCATCGCCGGCTAAGGCCGATTGCTCCCGGGGTCGGTCGGATAAGCGCGCCGCATTCGGCGCTGCTCGCTGCCGAGACGGGCCCGCTGGCGGATAATCCGGATCGTGATTCCCCAGGGCTTTATTCTTGATCTGCTGGCGAGGGTCGACATCGTAGAGGTTGTCGGCCGTTACGTCGCGCTGAAAAAGGCGGGCCAGAATTACCTGGGCCTGTGCCCGTTTCACGGCGAGAAGACCCCCTCGTTTACCGTCAGCCCGAACAAGCAATTCTTTCACTGCTTCGGCTGTGGCGCACACGGGTCGGCCATCGGGTTTCTGATGGACCACCGTGGGCTGACCTATGTCGAGGCGATCCAGGAGCTGGCCCAGGGTGCCGGCCTTACCGTGCCCCAGGAGAGCCTGCGCAGCGGCCAGGAGGCGGCGAGCAATCGCGGCCTGAGCGAAGTGCTGCAGACGGCGGCCGACTTTTACCGGCGCCAGCTCAAGGAATCGCCGGCGGCGATCGAATACCTAAAATCGCGCGGGCTTACCGGCGCGATCGCGGCGCGCTACGCATTGGGCTATGCGCCGGATTCCTGGCAAGCGCTCAAAAGCGCCTTCGAAAACTATGCCGATCCGCGATTGGTCGATGCCGGCCTTGTCATCACCGGCGAAGAGAACAAACGCTATGACCGCTTCCGCGGCCGCGTCATGTACCCCATACGCAATCGCCGCGGCAGCGTGATCGGCTTTGGCGCGCGCGTACTGGATGCATCGGAGCCCAAGTATCTGAACTCGCCGGAGACCGCCCTGTATCACAAGGGCCAGGAGCTGTATGGGCTCTTTGAGGCCCAGGAGGCGATCCGCAACCGTGGCCGCGTCCTCGTCTGCGAAGGCTACATGGACGTGATCCAGCTCGCCCAGGCCGGCTTTGGCGAGGCGGTGGCGGCGCTTGGAACTGCGATCACGGCGCACCATGTCACGGCCCTGTTTCGCCTGACGCCGCACGTGATCTTTGCCTTTGACGGCGATAGCGCGGGTCGCAAGGCGGCGCGCCGGGCGCTGGAGGCGACGCTGCCGGTGATCGGCGACGAGCGCCGTGCAAGCTTTGTCCTGCTGCCGGACGGGGAAGACCCCGATAGCCTGATACGAGAGCATGGCCCGGGTGCCCTGGAGGCGGAGCTGTCGCGGGCGCATAGCCTGTCGCAATGGTTTCTCCGCTGCATCGGCGAGGGCCGTGACCTGGAGCAACCCGAGGACCGCGCGGCCGCGGTGGCCGCCGCGCGACCCATGCTCGAGTCCATGCCCACGGGGGCGCTGCGCATGCAGCTGGTTCGCGCCCTGGGCGAGGCTACGAAAACACCGTCGCAAGATATCGAGACGCTGTTCGGGCTGAGCCCCTGGCGCCGGCTGCCGCCGGCACGCGAAACTCTGCCCGGCGGGGAGCCGGCGCGCGCCGGCAAGAAGGTCGAGAGCCTCAAGCGCCGGCTGCTCCAGCGCCTGCTGGCGTTTCCGGGCTTGGCGCGCGAGTTCAATGCCCAGATCGCGGCCCTGGCGGTCGATGGCGACGCCGACCTGGACCGGCAGCTGGCGGAGGTCTGGCGCGCGGGCACGAGCGCGGCCTCGGCCCACAGCGGTGCGGTGCTCGAGGCGCTTTCCCAGAGCCAGTACATCAGCGAATACCGCGCCCTGGCGGCGCGCGATCTGCACGGCGAGGATGACGAGGGCCTGGCCAAGGAGGAGTTGCGTGCCGGCTTCGTCGCCATTGAGGAAGAGCGCGTACGCGGCGAGATGGACCGGATCGCCACCGAGGACATGTCGGCGCCGGCGCGCGAACGCTACCGGGAACTAGCCGGTCAGCTGGCGGAGCTCAAGCGTGCCCGTACGGGGCGTCCGACCGTCCAGGAGCCCCTGGATAAACATGCGCCAACGAGGTAAGGCCGGCGCAGCTCGCCGGCGAGCTTTTCGGCGGAATTCCGATGCACATTTGATACCGTACGGTCATTTTCTGGTAAACTTACGGGCTAAGTGCGCCCGCCTTCGAGCGGGCTTTTGGGAGGCAGCAGTCTCCTTCGCGCCACGATTCGGCGCATCAGCTGGGCCGGTAGAACTTTGGG
>OMSW01000098.1 GCA_900290295.1 Burkholderiales bacterium | reverse complement strand
TCGGCCTTGGGATAGTTGGTCTTGTCCTTCGGGTCGACGATGATCACGCCGTACATGCCGCGGGCGATGTGCTGGACCATGGGGCTGGCGCCACAGTGGTACATGAAGACCCCCGGGCTCTTGGCCTCGAACTTGAAGTGCTTGGTCTCACCAGGCTTGATGGGCGCGAATTCACCCAGCACGTCGGCCTGCGCGGCGTGGAAATCCATCGCGTGCGAGTTCTTGTTCTCCGGCGGATTGACGAGCGTGAAGTCGACGGTGTCGCCTTCGTTGACCCGTACGACCTTGGCCGGGATCGAGCCATCGAAGGTCCAGGCGGCCATCTTGGTGCCCTTGTTGTCGATCGCCAGGTCGACCTCCTTGGCGGTCATGGTTACTTCGACGGTCTTGGCCATTGCGCCGTGGGCGCAAAACAATGCGGCCACGGTTGCCGCGGCAACTGCGGTGTACTTGAGCGATTGCATGAACTTCTCCTCCTGTGGGTTGCCGGGCTCCCGCCCGGGCGTTGAACGAAATGAGTTGGCCCGCGTGACGCGGACGTGCACCCGAGCCACCGGCTTGCCGCCGGTCAGGGTTCCTTGCCGAACGAACAATTGCAGAGCTTGCGCAGGTGGGCGACAAGATCGTGTATTTCCTCGTCGCTGAACGTGTCGCCCCAGGGCGGCATCAGCACCGACTTGTCGATCGACGGTCCGCCCTCCTTGATGGTTTTGAAAATCGTATCGTCGGATCGGCCCGACATCGCCTTGGCGTCGGTGTGATCGCGCGGCTGCACCGACATGTCGCGGATGTTGATACCCTTGCCGTTGCCGTCCACGCCGTGACACTGGGTGCAATACGTGCGGTAATTGTCTACGGCCGTTTCCTTGCCGATGGCGGCAAATGCCATGCTCCAGCCGAGCAGCAGCACCACGCAGATGCAACGCTTACTTGGCATCGCCAGGCTCCTTGGCCAACACCGATAAGTAGTGCGTCAGCTTGACGATGTTGGGGTCCGAGACATGCTTGTTCGGCATCCAGATCTTCGGATCCCAGGCCTGCGGACTGCGGATGTAGCTGGCGATGAATTCGGCTTGCAGGCGCCGGCCTGCCGTGTACAGCTCGGGCCCCGATGCTCCGCCAAAGCCGGGTTCGATCTCGTGGCAGGTCATGCAGCCGAGAAACTTGTCGAACGTCATCTCGCCCATCGACTTGGAAATCGATCCGGGTTCGATCTTCTCGGCCGCGATCAGATCGTCGTGTGCCTTGAGGCGCATCAGGGCATCGGTCACCGGGCCCGCCTCGGCGGCCGAGAGTGCAAGGTGCGGCGTCAGCGTGGCGGTATCGATCTCATCGCCTTTTTCTCCGCGGCGGACGTGGTCGGCATAGAACTCGCCGGCCGGGCGGATGCGGGTGGGCTTTTGCAGCCAGGCGCGCAGCCAATCGGCGCGGAACTTGTTGCCGGCGTAGAAAAGATCGGGGGCCTTGCGCGCCCAGAGCTGCTGCAGGTTCTGCGGGGCGGGGCCCGTCAGGCTATGGCAGCCGGCGCAGCGCTGGGCCAGGATGGCCGAGCCATCGTCGGCGGCGCGCGCACCGCTCGTCGCTGCCACCACCGCCATCGCGACGAGCAGCAGGGGGAGGAGCGAGCGTCTCATTGCTGCCGGGAGTGCCGCGCGGTCGCGACCGGCTTACCCTGGAAGTTGGGGTTGGTGAACAGACCGTAGCCCTTCTTCATGGATTCGCTGTAGAAGAAGTCCGGGTCGTACTGCTTTTGATCCCACGCGTACCAGGCGTCGGATGGCACCTCCGCGTACTCGATTACGGTGATTGGACCGCCGAGCATGCCGCCCATGTTCAGGTGACGGTCGACGTGATCGTGAAAGATGAAGCGTCCGGGGTTGTTCATCTGCACGATGGTGTCGTAGCGCTCACCGGGACCGACGGGGACGGTATCGACAAA
>OMSW01000097.1 GCA_900290295.1 Burkholderiales bacterium | reverse complement strand
GCCGGTCGATGGGCCGGAGTTCGAGCTGTTCGTTCGCCTGCTGCGCGAGCACGCCAACATCTGGTCCAAGGTGAGTTGCCCGGAGCGCCTCTCGCTTTGCGGGCCTCCAAACTACGATGACGTGGTGCCGTTCGCCCAGCGCCTCGTCGAAACGTTCCCCGATCGTGTGCTCTGGGGCACCGATTGGCCGCATCCGAACATGAAATCGCACATGCCCGACGACGGCAAGCTGGTGGATTTCATTCCGCGAATTGCGACCACAACCGAGTTGCAGCGAGCGCTGCTGGTCGATAATCCACTGCGACTGTATTGGTAACCGGGGAGTAGCAGCAATGAGCGTCACCAAACCCAAGCGACAGATTCCGGGTACTACCGTGTTCGATGGTGACATGGCCCGCAAGGGCTACGCGTTGAACAAGATGTGTTACTCGTTCAATGCGCGTGCCAACCGCGAGGAGTTTCTCCGGGATGAAGATGGCTACTGCGCCAAGTACGGCCTCAACGAGCAACAGCGCGCAGCCATCGCGCACCGCAACGTCCTGGAACTGCTCGCGGCCGGCGGCAATGCGTACTACCTGGCCAAATTCGGCGGCATCTTCGGGCTGGACATGCAGGATATCGGTGCCCAGCAGACCGGTGTGACCAAGGAAGAATTCAAGGCGAAGCTCGCCGCCGCCGGGAGGTAGGCATGGCCAGGATCGTAGGTAGCATCACGACTTCGCACGTGCCGGCCATTGGCGGCGCGATTGCCAAGCGCCTGCAGAGCGATCCGTACTGGAAACCCTTCTTCGACGGTTTCCCGCCGATCCGCAAATGGCTTGCCGAGGTCAAGCCGGACATCGCCGTGGTTGTCTTCAATGACCATGGGCTCAATTTCTTCCTCGACAAGCAGCCGACCTTTGCCATCGGCGCGGCTCCCGAATACCGCAACGCCGACGAAGGGTGGGGAATTCCCATGGTACCGCCGTTTGCCGGCGACCTGGACCTTTCGTGGCACCTGATCAACTCGCTGATCGCTGACGAATTCGACATGGTCACCTGCCAGGAAATGACGGTGGACCATGCATTCACTTTGCCGATGGCGCTACTTTGGCCGGACCAGAAGTGGCCGGTGCGCACGGTGCCGATCTGTGTGAACACCGTGCAATTTCCCCTGCCCTCGGCCAAGCGCTGCTACAAGCTCGGCCAGTCGATCGGCCGCGCCATCGAGTCCTTCGATAGCGACGCCCGGGTGATGGTCATCGGCACCGGCGGACTCTCCCATCAGCTCGAGGGCACGCGGGCAGGTTTCATCAACAAGGAGTTCGACCTGAAGTTCATGGATAGCCTGATCAAGGATCCGACCTGGGCCACCCAATTCTCGGACCTGGACCTGGTCGAGCAGGCCGGCACGCAAGGCGTCGAGTTGCTCAACTGGCTGGTGGCCCGCGCCGCGCTCACGGGACGCGTGACGCTGGAGCATTCGAGTTTCCATATTCCGATTTCCAATACTGCGGCGGCCACCATGCTTATGGAGAACCACGTCTGAGTCCGAGCGCAGGTTTTCGCGTTACACCAAGGCGCAGGACTGGGCCGAGATCGATGCCGCCTTTGAAGCCAACTGCGAGCCGTGCTCGGGCCCAACCGGGGAGTTCCGGACGCTGCTCTCGCGCATCGTGAACTTGGTGCCGCCGCCATATGGCGTCGGTCCGGGGACCGCGCCGGCTTGACTACGCTGCCGTGTCGGGGCGGTCCGGGCTGGGCGCGGCGCCGCGGCCCAGCTCGAGGTGGTAGCCGACCGGCAGCAGCTGGATGCCGAATCGATCCTGGATCGTGCCCCAGATGCCGCGCGGCAGCAGCAGCGCGAAGAACAGCGCGCACGCGCCAAGCCCGATCAGGTACCACACCCCCGAGGCTCCGAACAAGGTCTCGATCGTGAAGAACAGCACCGCACCGAGAATCGGCCCCTCGAAGGTCCCGATGCCGCCGACCAGCACCATGAAGATCATGTAGGCGCTCCATTGCACGCCGAAGTAGGTCCTGGGCTGGAAGGTGATCGTCGTCGCGACCCACAGAGCGCCCGCCGCCGCGCAGCCGAACGCGGAGAGCACGAAAAGGATGCGCTTGGCGCCGAGCACGCGCACGCCGACCGAAGCCGCGGCGGCTTCGTCGTCGCGTATGGCCTGTGCGGCTGCGCCGATCCGGCTGCGCAAAAGGAAAAAGACGAGCCACGCCAGCAGCACCATCGTCGCCAGCGCGGCCCAGTACGTGTATGCGCGGCGGTCGGCGGCCGCGTAGTCCTGCAACGCGATCAGCGATGTGCCGGTCTCGCCCTGCACGAGGGTGTCGAGGTTGACCAGCAGATGAGCCAGTTCGGCAAGGACCCACATACCGATGGCAAACTCGCCGGCGCGCAGCCGCAGCATCACCGCGCCGATCGGCAACGAGACGATCGCGACCAGCAACGCCGCGAGCAGCAGCGCCAGGTAGGGCGGGGCCCCGGCGTCGGCGAGCCGCACCGTCGCGTAGGCGCCGAGACCGAAAAACGCCTGCTGTCCGACCGATACCATCCCGGCATAGCCCGCGAGCACATTCCACATCGCTGCCAGGATGCCGTAAATGAACAGCGTCGTCAGACGGTCGACCGCGCCGGCGCCGAGAAACGCCGGCCCGCAGGCGAGTCCGATCTGCGCCGCGACGACCAGCACGATCGCGATGCGCGACAGGGGCGTCCAGCGGCGTACGAGGACCGTGCGCGGCACGCTCATGTCGGGCGAGCCCGCCACGAACGGATCAGCGCCAGCACATCGGAGCCGATCCGCTGGCGCACGACCAGGACGCCCAGGAACACGGCGTGGCCGGCGATCAGGAAGCCTTGCGGATTGATCTGGGCGCCCAGGCTCTGGGCAACGCCCAGCGTGATGCCCCCGACGAGCGTGCCCCACAGCGATCCGGCGCCACCGATCACGACTGCTTCGAATGCGAATATGAGTTGCTGCGGCCCGGTATACGGATCGAAAGTCGAACGCACCGCGAGCGCGGCGCCGGCCACCGCAACAGTCATCATCGAGATCGCGGCAGCGATCGCATAGACCGCCGGCGCGTTGACCCCCACCAGCTGGGCGGTATCGGGGTCTTCGGCCACCGCGCGGATCCGCCGCCCGAGCGCTGTTACGCGCAGCAGGGCATGCAATCCTCCGAGCAGCACGACAGCCACGACCAGAATCAACAGCGCGAGCTGGCCGACGAAGAAGTTGGGCAAGAGCTCCCAGCTGTCGAATGCCAGCGTATCGATGTAGGGCGCGAGCGAGCGCGTGTCGGCACCGAAGCCGGCGAACAAGCTGTTGTCGATCAGTACCGCGAGGCCGAATGTGCTCAAGATCGGCACCAGCACGCCGGAACGCACGCTGCGATCGAGCACGACGCGTTGCAGCAGCCAGCCCAGGGCGCCCATCGCTGGAACGGCGCCCAGGAGCGCGACGAACGGATGTATCCCGGCATGTTCGGCGGCGATCCAAATCAGGAATGCCGCCACCACCGCGAGGCTGCCATGCGCCAGGTTGATGATGCCCATAACGCCGAACATGAACGACAAGCCGCAGGCGAGCAGCGCGTAGTAGCCGCCGAGCAAGACGCCCTGCACAATCTGTCCCAGCCAGATCATGGCGCGGTCCCCACGCGCTCCGGCAAGGCATCGGCGGGACGATGGCCGAAATAGGTCTGCATGATCTGCTCGCGCGTGATCTGACCGGTGCGCCCCTCGCCGACGATGCGGCCCTCGAGCATGCAGACGATGCGGTCGGTCGTGTCCATTGCGCGCTGCAGGTCCTGCTCGACCAGCACAACGGCCGTTCCCGTCCGCAACAGCGACTGCAGCGATGCGTATACGCGGTCGACCGCGAGCGGGGACAGGCCCAGCGAGACTTCGTCGAGCAGCAGCACGCGAGGGTTGGCCATCAGCGCGCGGGCGATCGCGGTCGCCTGCTGTTCGCCGCCCGAGAGGCTGCCGGCACGCGCTTTGAAGCGCGGTTTCAATTGCGGAAACGCCTCGAGCACGGCGTCGATATCCCACGGACCGGTTCGCCCACACGACTGCGCGACGCGCAGGTTCTCCTCGATCGTCATCGATGCGAACAAGCGCCGACCCTCCGGCACCAGCGCAACGCCGAGCGCCGCGCGCCGGTGGGCGGGCACCACGGTGATATCCGTGCCGTCCAGGACAACGCGGCCCGCCGCCGCCCTGTGCGCGCCGGCGATCGTGCGCAGCAGCGTCGTCTTGCCGGCGCCGTTGGCCCCGACAATTGCCAGCCGCTCACCTTCGCCCAGGCGCAGGTCGATGCCGCGTACCGCGACCAGCAGGCCGTGGCGGGCCTCGACTTGTTCGAGCTCGAGCAGGTTCACTTGCGGCCACCCAGATAGGCGTCGACGACTGCGGCATCGGCCAGCACTGCCTGCGGTTTGCCGTCGGCGATGATGCGGCCGGCGTCCATACAGACCAGGCGCTCAGCGACCTGGATCAGGATGTGGACAATGTGCTCGATCCAGACGATGGCGATACCGCGTTCGCGCAGCACGCGGATCGTGGCCACGAGTTCGCCGGCCTCGCCGTCGGTGAGGCCGGCGCCGATCTCGTCGAGCAGCAGCACCTGCGGATCGGTGACGAGCGCGCGCGCCAATTCGAGCCGCTTGCGATCGAGCAGGCCGAGCGTCTCGGCGCGTCGGTTGGCGAGCCGCAGCATGCCGCACAGGCGCAGGGCGTCGACGCTGCGGGCGCCGACTTCCGCGCGGCCAAAGCCGCCACCATGGCTCGCCGCCACGAGCAGGTTCTCGAACACGGTCATGCCGCCGAACGGGCGCGGAACCTGGTGCGAGCGCGCCAGACCCAGCCGGCAGCGCTCGGCAGCATCAAGCGAGGTGATGTCGGTGCCGCGGAAATGCACGCGTCCGGCCGCGGGCCGCAGCGCGCCCGCGAGCACGTTGAGCAGCGTCGTCTTGCCGGCCCCGTTGGGGCCGACGATGCCGACCGCGGCGTTGGCGGCGAGCTCGAAGTCCACAGCCTCGAGCACCGCCAGCGCGCCGAAGCGCATATTGATCGAGCGCGCGGCAAGCAGCGCGCCCGGATCAGCCATTTCGCAATGCGCGCCCGGGCCGCTCAGCTGTAGGAAACCAGCTTCGCATTGACGGGGACGTTGGGGTCCGTCGCATTTTCGGTGATCACGAGTTCCAGCTTGAACTTGCTGCCCGCCGGCGCCTTGACCCACTGCGTGCCGATGATCGGGACGGGAGCAACGTTGGGAACCGGTCCTTTCGTGAAGTCGATCTTGCCGACCATCGTAGTACTCTGCAGCGAAGCCAGTGCCTTGGCGACCTCGGCCTTGTTCTTCGGATTCGAGCTCGCGCGCAAAACGTCAAAGCCGGCATCCAATAGCGCCATGGTCGCGCCGAGCTGCTGGGTCCACTGCTTGCCGGATGCCTTCTCGTATCCGTCCGCGAGCTCGACGCCGCTGATCCCCGTCAGCGCCGACTTGTAGGGAAAGTTCTTGTGCCAGTAGCAGGCGCTGGCAAGGTTGATCGCCAGCGTACCCAGCGCCTCCATCTGCGATGGAAAGAGGCCCGTCTTCGCGATCTGCACGATCTTCGTGATCTTGTTATAGCCCTGCTGCGCAGCCTGGCGCCAGAACGCGGCAAAGTCGGGCGGGATCGGGAACGTATTGAAGATCTCGCAATGCTCCGCCTTGTAGCGGGCGATCTGCGCCGAGTAGTCGGTGGTGCCGTCCTCGTAGGGGCCTGGGTCGATGATGGTGAAGCCAGCCTTCTGCAATGCCGGGGCCAGGTTGGCGCGGATCGCGTTGCCGTCGGCATCGTTGGGGTACAGCACGCCGACCCGCTTGTTGGTGACCACCGGTCCATTCCACTGCGAGACGTAGGTGCGTTCGAATTCCGAGCCGCCGAAGCTGAAGTGGTACGTCCACTTGAACGGCGACGGAGCGCCGGGCTTGGCGCCGCGCCCGAAGTACCATGCCTCCCATGGCAGCACCGTAGACAGGCAGGGCACGCCGGCAGCCTCGCACGCGTCGGATACCGGGTTGACCACCTCCGGGGTCGAGGTCGCGAGCATCAGATCGATCTTGTCGCTGTTAATGAGCGCCTTGGCGAGCTGACTGGCGCGCGCCGGATCTGATTGCGTGTCGCGGTCCAGGATCCGGACTGCGTACTTGCGGTTACCGACGACCAGTCCCGCGGCCAGGGTCTTGCGCGCCAGCTCGAGCACGTATGGGTCGGTCTCGCCAAAGCCACCGAGTGCGCCGGTGCGCGGGCTCATGAACCCGACTGTGATCGTGTTTTCCGCCGGCGCACCCTGTGCGCGGACCGAGAAAGGGCCGGCGAGCAGCACGCCTGCGGCGGCGGCGATGACATCGCGGCGCGTCACGCCGCCCGTGGGTGCTTTGCCATCGGCAGCGCCGGTGGCGGCGTAATCGGATTTGTTGTCCATTGGGGTCTCCTCCCTGTTTTGAGTTTTGTTACGAACCTGTTCGACGCCAAACGCGCAGGCGTCCCTTCACGGCACCGGCCTGACGAAGCGCCCGGTCCCGGAATTATGCAGCGCCTCTTGGTGGCGCTGGGTACGGCAGTAGCGCAGCGACCGCGAAAGCAGCGAGTACCGCGGCGCCGCCTGCACGGCAATCCAGCGCGAATCGGTGAGCTCGGCACACTGCCCGCGCTGCCCCCGAAGCGCCTGGTCCCACTGGCCCTGGCGCAGTCTAGAGCTTCGGGACCTCATCGTCGACGGTCGGTGCGTTGACGTGGCAGATGCCCGATTCGATCCCGCGCCGCAATTTGACGGGCGCTTATCACGGCCAAGCTCGAACGCATCGCTCTGCCTCCCTGCGGATTCGCGGTCCCGCATTGATCCAGGGTATTCCTGCAAATTTGACCCGCCCCATTCCGGCAGAGACGATCCGCACCGGAATCGGTACGCTGATGCCGCCGGGGGCCTTGGCACCTTTCGTTCTTGCGGCGGCTTTGGTTTTTGCTCTGGGGGCACTATGCCAGGTATTTTCCGCCGTTGATCGAGAGCGTGACGCCGGTTATGAAGCCCGCATCGTCGCTTGCCAGGAACACGATGCCGCGGGCAACCTCGTCGGGCCTGCCAAGCCGGCCGACCGGCACCGACGCCACGATCTGTTTGAGTACATCCGCGGGCACGGCAGCCACCATGTCCGTGTCGGTGTAGCCCGGTGCAACCACGTTGGCGGTGATGTTGCGCCCCGCGCCCTCCAGCGCCAGCGACTTGGTGAAGCCGATGATCCCCGCCTTGGCCGCCGCGTAGTTGGTCTGGCCGAACTGTCCGGCCATGCCGTTGATCGAACTCACGCTGATGATCCGGCCAAAGCGACGCTCGCGCATCCCTTCGATGACCGCATGGCACATGTTGAAGCAGCCGCTGAGATCGACATCGATGACGGCGCGCCATTGCTCCTTCGTCATCTTGTGCAGTGTGCTATCGCGCGTGATCCCGGCGTTGTTGACAAGGATGTCGATAGGACCGACCTCCTTCGTTACCGTGTCGACGCCCCGCTGGCAGGCGTCGAAATCGGCGACGTCCCACTTATAGGTGGAGATTCCCGTCTCGTTGCGAAACCGGTCCGCCGCCGCTGTATTTGCAGAGTAATTTGCAACGACGGTATACCCGGCGCTCTTTAGCGCCTTGCAAGTTGCAGCACCAATGCCGCGTACACCGCCCGTGACGAGCGCAATGCGTGCCATGATCATCCTCCAATGTTGTTCCGACGCTCCGCCCTGTACTGTCATCTGATGCAATCGCGCAGACCCTGCCGCGAACGTCGACCTTGGTTGACGTTCGCGCCAAATCAACGATACGCTATCGCAATATCAATAATGTTTACAGCCTGAAGGGGGAGTCATGATGCTGCGTTGGATCGCCTTGGCGGCGATGGTTGCGAGCACACTGGCCACCGCAGCGTTCGCGGACGAAAAGCCGGTCAAAATCGCCTTGGTCGTGGACAAGACCGGGCCGCTCGAAGCCTATGCCAAGCAAACATTGGACGGATTCGCCATGGGGATGGAATACGCCACCGGCGGCACCATGGTCGTGGCGGGCCGCAAGCTGGTGGTGATCGAGAAGGACAGTCAGACCAAGCCCGATGTCGGACGCAACCTGCTGGGCGAAGCCTATAACGACGATGGCGCCGATATCGCAGTCGGCGGCACCAGTTCGGCGGTTGCGCTGGCGATGTTGCCCGTCGCCCAGGACAACAAGAAGATATTTATCGTCGAGCCCGCGGTGGCGGACTCGATCACCGGCGACAAATGGAACCGCTACATCTTCCGCACGGGCCGAAACTCCAGCCAGGATGCGATATCGAATGCGCTGGCCATCGGCAAGCCCGGCACGGTGGTAGCGACAATAGCGCAGGATTATGCGTTCGGCCGCGATTTCGTCACCGCTTTCAAGACAGCGCTCGCCCCCACCGGTGCCAAGCTGGTTTTCGAGGAATATGCGCCGCCCGCCACGACCGACTTCACCGCATCCTACCAGCGCATCTTCGATGCGCTCGCCAAGGAGAAGGGCCGCAAGATCATCTTCATGAACTGGGCCGGAGCCGGCAACCCGATGTCGGCACTTCAGGCATTGAATCCGGAGCGGCTGGGAATCACCATGTCCACGGGCAGCAACATCTTGCCGGCGCTGGTCGCCTACAAGGGTTTCCCCGGACTGGAGGGGGCGGGGTATTACTACTACGAGAATCCCAAGAACAAGGTGAACGACTGGCTGGTGGCGGAAAACAAGAAGCGCTTTAACGGCGCCCCGCCGGATTTCTTCACCTGCGGAGGCTTTATCGCGGCCCAGGCCGTGGTCGAGGCGCTGAAGAAGACCGGTGGTTCGACCGACACCGAGAAGCTGATCGCTGCGATGGAGGGCATGTCCTACGATTCGCCCAAGGGCAAGGTTATCTTCCGCAAGGAAGACCATCAGCTCCTGCAGGTGATGTATGCCTTCAAGATCAAGGTCGACCCCAACGTGGCCTGGGGGATACCGGAGCTCGTCCGCGAGATCCCCATCGACGAGATGAAGATCCCCATCCGCAACGGCGCCAAGTAGGCCAGAGGCGGGCGCCGAAACCGGACAAGAACGCAGGGACGTCAGGGTGGCGGAGGGCGTCCCTGTTCTTGCAACCCGCGACCTGACGATCCGTTTCGGCGGCCATGTCGCGGTCAACGCGGTGACCTGCGCCTTTGCGCAGGGCACCTTGACCGCCATCGTAGGTCCGAACGGCGCCGGAAAGACCACCTACTTCAACCTGATTTCCGGGCAGCTGCGACCGTCCAGCGGCACCGTGAGCCTGCTCGGCAAGGACATAACGAGACTTGGCGCCGCGCAGCGCACGCGTCTGGGATTGGGGCGCGGGTTCCAGCTCACCAACCTCTACCCCAACCTCACCGTGCACGAGAACGTGCGCCTTGCCGTGCAGTCGGTCGCTGGTATCCGGTTCGACTTCCTCAGCATTGCCGGTCACGACGCCAAAGTCGCCGAGGAGGCCCGGCGTTGCCTGGAACGAGTTAAGCTCGACGCGCACGCCCATCTGCCGGCAGCAGCGCTTGCGCATGGCGACCAGCGCAAGCTGGAGGTGGCCATCCTCCTGGCACTCAAGCCCCGGGTGTTCATGTTCGACGAGCCCACGGCCGGCATGAGCATCGACGAGATACCGACGATCCTTGACCTCATCGAGGAAATCAAAGCCGAGCGCAACAAGACCGTGCTACTGGTCGAGCACAAGATGGACGTCGTCAAGCGCCTTGCCGATCGCATCATCGTGCTCCAGGACGGAACCTTGATCGCGGACGGCGCGCCGGCGGACGTGGTGGCATCGCCGGCGGTGCAACAGGCCTACCTGGGCCTGCCTCCCGCTGCCGAACCACCGCGCGAGGTCAGCCATGGTTGACGACGCCAAGGAGGTGCTGATGCGCCTGGAAGGTGTCCACACCGACATCGGCCGCTATCAGATCCTGCATGGCGTGGATCTGATGGTCCGGCGCGGACGGGTCACCATGCTGCTGGGGCGCAACGGCGCCGGCAAGACGACGACGCTGCGCACGGTCATGGGCTTGTGGAAGGCGCGCCAAGGTCAAATCGTTTTCGATGGTCAATCGATCGTCGGGATGGCCACTCCCAATATCGCCCAGCTGGGCATCGCCTATGTGCCCGAAGGCATGGGGATCTTCGGCAAATTAACGGTACGCGAGAACCTGCTGCTCGCCACCGCGCCGCGGGGGTTCGCGCAGGAGCGCCTGGACCGCGTCTTCGAATGCTTTCCGGCGCTCAAGTTGAAGTGGGATTCGGCTGCAGGCCTGTTGTCGGGAGGCCAAAAGCAGATGCTGGCCATCGGGCGCGCCATCATCGAACAGCGCCGGCTGCTCGTAGTGGACGAGCCCACTAAAGGCCTGTCGCCGGCCATGGTGGACCATTTCATTGCAGCCCTGTTGGCGCTCAAGGCCGAGCAAACGACCCTGCTTCTGGTCGAGCAGAACTTTCGTGTCGCGCGGGCCATGGGCGACGACGTCGCGGTGATGGATCAGGGCCGCATCGTCCATAGCGGCGAGATGGCGGCACTTGCCGCCGACGAGGCGCTGCAGCAGAGCTTGCTAGGGCTCAGCCTGGGAGTTGGCGCGTGAGCAGGGAATGGCGCGATCGTTTGCAGCAATGGGCACCCTACGCGGTGACGCCCGTCCTCATCCTGGCAGCATTGCCGGCCATGGGCATGGGCCCTTGGTTGACCCTTACGATAGCCGGACTGACGATGGGCATGATGCTGTTCCTCATGGCTTCGGGCCTGACCTTGATCTTCGGCCTGATGGATGTGCTCAACTTCGCGCACGCGGCTTTCATCACTACGGGCGCCTATGTCGCGGTCTCGGTGCTGGGACGGCTTGCCGGGTGGACGACGGAATCCTCGCTGGCGCTCAATCTCGCCGCCCTGCTGCTGGCGCTGTTAGCAGCGGCCGCCGCCAGCGGCGCGCTCGGTTTTGTCTTCGAGCAGATCATCATCCGTCGGGTCTATGGGGCGCCGCTGCGCCAAATCCTGATAACGGTCGGCGCCCTGATCGTCATCGAGCAATTGATCATCGTGGTGTGGGGACCGGACGCGATCCCGCTGCCCAAGCCCGCCGGCCTGCGCGGCAGCGTGTTCCTCGGCTCGTCGCCCATCGAAACGTACCGGCTGGTCGCGCTCTGCGTCGGCCTGGTAATCGCGGCGGTGATGCAAATCGTGCTCACTCGCACCCGCATCGGAGTGCTGGTGCGCGCGGGCGTCGAGGATCGCGAGATGGTGGAGTCGCTTGGCTACCATATTCGGCGCCTGTTCATCGGCGTGTTCATCGCCGGCACTGCGCTGGCAGGTGTGGGCGGAATGATGTGGGGCCAATACCAGACACTGGTCAACAGTCAGATTGGCGACAGCATGACGGTCCTGGTGTTCATCATCCTGATCATCGGTGGGCTCGGCTCGGTGAGCGGCTGCTTCATCGGCGCGATCCTGGTGGGGTTGACGAACAACTATGTCGAATTCCTTGCCCCCAAATTGGCGCTCGGGTCCAACATCTTGCTCATGGTGCTGATCCTGATGTGGCGACCACGCGGGCTGCTCCCCATCTCCGAGCAGTGAGGAAGCAATGAAACGGCATCTCCATGGAGTCATCGAGAATCTTCCCGCGAAGCGTGCATCGATTCGCCGCCGAAAGTCTCACGGCCCAGAGGGATCCGAAGAATGAAGCGCTCCTTCCACATCGGAGCCCGCTTGAACTGGGTTTT
>OMSW01000060.1 GCA_900290295.1 Burkholderiales bacterium | reverse complement strand
TATTCCATACGGTTCTCAAGCGCATCGCCGGTCTACGATACCCACTTGATCTGCAGAAGACCCGATATTCGCATCGCTAGATCAAATTGCTTCGTCGGAAAAAAATGCGCGCCGGTGACGGGGGTCAGCGCGGCGCGCGAGGCGGGGGAGGAACGTTGTTACTGCCTGCGATTACGGAAATACCGCGAATGTCTTTAGGGTGCGGCGCAGGTTTTTTTCCGCTCGGCACGCGCTAATCCAGTGGCGCCGCGATCTTGTAAGGGAAATTCCTACAACGGATGGGAGTGGTATCTGACGGCCGATTTAGCGCATTCCCGCTACTGCGAAGGCAAGTCAATCGTGAAAATGGCACCACTTCGCAACGCAATCCGGGCTTTCTCGAGCCCAACCAACAGGAGGAAGGCATGAGCAACGCCAGCGTCGTCAATGAGCAACTGCTGCAGGAAGTCCGGGAAGTCAACCTCGCGTACCTCGTTTTGGCGCAACACATGATCCGCGCCGACAAGTCCCAAGCGCGTTACCGCCTCGGGGTCTCCGATGAGGTTGCCAGCATCGTAGAGCAGCTCACGCCAGCACAATTGATGAAAATCGCGGGCAGCAACCAGCTGATCTTGCGCTTCCGTTTCGACGACGACGTCGTCTGGAACCTGCTGACCAGCCATTCGCGCGCCAAGCTGGCTCCGGGAGCCGCCGTCGCCGGGTTGCACGCCAATATCGTAATGGCCGGCCAGTTCGCCGAAGCCAACTGAAATCCTTCGGATCGGGGACCGTCATGCGAATAAAGAGCATCGTTACCGAAAGTCGCCAGATTCAACGTGCGATCGCGTTGATCAAGCTCGGCGCCCGCCTGCAGGTATTGGAATCGGAAACGGATCTTTCCTACGAGCGCCTGCTGCGCCTGTACAAGGAGGTCCAGGGCGAGTCGCCGGCGCGGGGCATGCTGCCGTTCTCGACGGACTGGTTCATGACCTGGCAGCCCAATATTCACTCATCGCTTTTCCTGAACATCTACGAATACCTGAACAAGACGACCGACCTCGAAGAGATCGACGCGATCATCAAGTCCTATGAGCTATATATAGAGCAAATCAAGGCCCAGAGTCTGGATCCCTTGTTGTCGGTAACGCGTGCCTGGCGCCTGGTGAAGTTCGTCGACGCCGGCATGATCACGCTTACCCCCTGCTGCAAGTGCGGCGGCAAGTTCGTCACCCACACCTACGAGTTGACCAAGAATTACGTCTGCGGACTGTGCGAACCGCCGGCCCGTGCGGGCAAGGGCCGCGGCAACGTGCGCGCGGAAGAAGAAGCGGTCGTCTAGCAGCGACGGACCGCGCCCCGATTTTCTCCCTTTTCTCCTCCGACCTCGACCCGGCGCGTTCCGGGTCTTTTTTTGTGACGCAGCGGCTTCCGACAGGCACGCCAAGTGGCGCTCTCACGGCCGTCGTTGACGAGCCTGGTGTCGCGCCGGGCCCCGGCAATCCACGAATATGTCGGCAAGCGGCACGGGAGTTCGGACGTTCCCAGGCTGGCCCGGTGCCCTCGGCGCAGACACGGGTTCAAGTCCAGCGCAAATGGTGCCGAAACGTGGCTAGCGCATCCATCTATTTTGGCGGGGGGCCATGACGAAGCTTGCGCAACGCTACACCTATCGGGGTAAAGGTCGTACAGCATGTTCGTCATCATTGGCTATCTGTTCGTCCTAGGCGCGGTTTTCGGCGGCTATGCCCTTGAGGGCGGCAGCTTCCGCGTCCTGCTGCAGCCGATCGAGCTGTTGACCATCGCGGGAGCCGCGGGTGGGGCGTTCCTGACATCGAATTCGAACAAGGTTCTGGGCGCAACGCTGCGCGCGCTGCCGAAGCTGCTGCAAGGCTCGAAATACACAAAGACACGCTACATGGCGCTGATGGCGCTGATGTACGACATCCTGAGCAAAATCCGCAAGGAAGGGATGATGGCAATCGAGTCCGACGTCGAAGATCCCAAGAAGAGCGCGCTGTTCCAGAAACATCCGATGATCGCCTCCGACCACCATCTGATCGAATTCATCAGCGATTACCTGCGCATGATGGTCTCCGGAAACATGAATCCGATCGAGATCGAGAGCTTGATGGAGCAGGAGATCGATACCCATCATCACGAGGCCATGGCGCCGTCTCACGCCATGCAGAAGGCAGGCGACGGACTTCCGGCCTTCGGCATCGTTGCCGCCGTAATGGGCGTGGTCAAGACCATGGCGTCGGTGGGCAAGCCGCCAGCGGTTCTGGGCGAAATGATCGCGGCAGCCCTCGTCGGAACCTTTCTTGGAATCTTGCTTTCGTACGGATTCATCGGGCCGCTCGCGTCACGGCTCGAGCAAAAGGTCGACGAATCGACCAAGGAGCTCAATTGCGTCAAGGCAACCTTGCTGGCGAACCTGCAGGGCTACGCCCCGGCGCTGGCGGTCGAGTTTGGTCGCAAGGTGCTGTACTCGACCGAGCGTCCAACGTTCCTCGAGCTGGAGAAGCATGTCAAACAAAAGCGCTGACGCGCCCACCCACGATCGGCCACCATCATGAACACCGGCAGCGAAAAGGCTAAATCAACGATCGTCATCAAGCGCATCAAGAGAGGCGGTCCCGGCGCGCACGGTGCGGCATGGAAGATCGCCTATGCCGATTTCGTGACGGCGATGATGGCGTTTTTCCTGCTGATGTGGCTGCTGGGGTCGACAACCAAAGGCGACCTCAAAGGCATCTCCGAGTATTTCCAATCACCGCTGCAAGTTTCCCTGTCGGGCGGCGACGGCGCCGGCGATTCCGATTCCATCATCACCGGGGGCGGCGACGACCTTACAAAATCGGCCGGGCAGGTAAAACGCGGCGAAGTCCAGGCGAAGAAGCATCGTCGCGACGAAATCCTCCGCAAGGAGCGCGAGCGCATGGAGCAATTGCAGCGCCACCTCAACCAGGCGATCCTGGCCAGCGACCGGCTGCTGCAGTTCAAGGATCAGATCCGGGTGGAAATAACGCCGGACGGATTGAGAATCCAGATCGTCGACGATTTCAAGCGGCCGATGTTCGACATCGGCAGCGCGCGAGTCAAGGATTACATGCGTGACATTCTGCGCGAATTCGGCAAGGTCCTGAACGACGTCGACAGCAAGATCGTGCTCACCGGTCACACCGACTCCGCGCAGTACGCCGCCGGCGACAAGGCGTACTCCAACTGGGAGCTTTCGGCCGACCGCGCCAATGCCTCGCGACGGGAGCTGATTGCCGGCGGCATGGAACCAACAAAGATCGTGCGCGTGGTCGGGCTTGCCGATTCGAGCCCGCTGGACAAGGAAAACGCGATGAATCCGCTCAACCGTCGGATCTCGATCATCGTGCTAAACAAGCTGGCGGAGGAGCGCATGCAGATGGCGGGCGGTGAAATCGAGGCGGGTGATGCGGAAAGCCTGGAAAAATCCGTCGGCGGCGGTGCGCGCGCTGGCACTCGCGCCGACCCGGACGGCGGCACTTCCGCCCCAGGCCCGGCAAATGCCGGCGACGCGCCCGCCGTGCTGCCCGATGCGGCAGCGACGCCCTCGCCCTGAGCGTGGATTGGACAACATGAATCCACCTTTTCTCCCGTTTGAATCCGCAGGCGCTATCCGAGAATCGGTCCACCCGGAGGCTGTCACGGGCCGGCGGTTGCACGCCCAGTAGCGGGTACGTTGAGCAGGAGCAGGTATGAGCACCGATCCGCGATTTCTAATCGTCGACGACTTTTCCACCATGAGACGGATTCTGCGCAACCTGCTCAAGGAGATCGGCTACAACAACGCCGAAGAGGCCGAGGACGGCGTCGTGGCACTCAATCTTCTGAGGTCGGGCAAGTTCGATTTCGTCGTCTCCGACATCAATATGCCCAACATGGACGGCTTCGCGCTCCTCAAAAGCATCCGGGCCGATGAAAAACTCAAAAGCATTCCGTTCCTGATGGTAACGGCCGAGGCGAAGAAGGAGGACATCGTCAACGCGGCCCAAAACGGTGCCAACGGCTACATCGTGAAGCCCTTCACGAAGGCGACCTTGGAAGAAAAGGTCCAAAAAATCATGCAAAAGAACGCCTGATCAGGGGAGCAACCATGGGTCACAGCGATGCTTCCTCCTTACGAGAAATTGCCAGCGCGGCCAATACGGGCAGTGCCGCCGATCGCGGCGTGAAAGTATGGGGCGACATTTCCAATCCGGTGCCGAGCCAGGAACCCGCCCCTGCCCGGGGCGACTCCAACGTGGCCGAGTCCCCTGACCCCGAAGACATCTATCATCGCATCGGGCAATTGACCCGGACGCTGCACGATGCAATGCGTGAACTTGGGTACCAAGAAAGCTTGGCCGACGTCCGCGACAATCTGCCCGATGCACGCGACCGTCTTGCGTATATCGCGCGAGTGACCGGCGACGCGGCCGAGAAGGTCCTCAATTCGGTCGATCGGGCACGCTCGGTTCAGGACGAAATCTCCGAGGGCGCGAAGAATCTTCGAACACGCTGGACGGCGGTGGCCGTCTACGGGGCCGGCGGCGAGCGCGCCACACCTGCGGGCGTCGCCTTGGTCAATGAAACCTGTGAGTTTCTGGCCAACCTGGGCAAGCAGGCGGAGCTCACCAGCGCGATCCTGACGGAAATCATGATGGCACAGGACTTCCACGATCTGACGGGACAAGTCATACGCAAGATCGTCGACCTGGCCCAGACGCTCGAAGAGCAGTTGGTAAAGCTCCTCATCGACGCGACCCCCGAGGAGCAGCGCAAAAAGGCGATCGACGGGAAAAAGCCGGAAGGTCCGGTCGTCAATCCGGAGGGCCGCAGTGACGTGGTGGCGGACCAGGCGGGGGTTGATGACTTGCTGGCCAGCCTCGGGTTCTAATTTTACGTCGCTCAGACCTGCATGTTCATGACCTGGTCGTAGGCTTGCACCAGGCGGTTGCGAACCTGCACGGCCGCGGCAAAGCTCAGGGCCGAGGTATTCATGGCGACCATGGTCTGCTCAAGACTCACGTTCGGATTTTCCAACTGAAATTGCTTTTGCAGCTCGTCCGACCGCGTCTGGCTCTGACTTACCGCCTTCAGAGCAGAGTCCAGTGACGACGCGAAGTCGAAACCGGTTCCGCCACTGCCGGCCATGGCACCCGTGGCACCCGCGACACTCTTCGCGTTTGCAACGGCATTTGCGATCTGCGAGTTGATGCTGGCCAAATCCATTTTTCGCCCCCGCGAAAGGCATCTCCGGATTCGGGTGGGATCGCACCGTAGCAACGCCGGCACCAGAATCGCAATGGCGCCGACTCTAGCGCTGCCCCGATATCGTTGGTTGCACGATCTGGCAGGGTTCCGCGGGGCATTTCCGCCGCTTACCGGATACGCCGCTCCGCCCTCCCGGCGCCCGTGGCAGCGGAAACAGTCGCTCTTTCCTCGGCTTATCAATGCATTCGCGGGCTCAAGTGGCCGAATAATTGGGATGCTGTCACCTAGCGTAATTATGTGATGGATGTGGGCAGCCCAAACAATCAAACATGGACAACCCTTCCCCCAAATCCGGCGCCGTAGCGTTTCCCAACGTGGGCTTTGCCGCCCGGCTGTCGCCGCGCTCGCGCGCGCTGCTCATGCTGGGGGCCGCCGGATTGATCGCCGTGGTATCGGCGGCCTGGCTATGGAGCACGTCGCCCAATTACGGCGTCCTGTTCACCAATGTCTCGGACCGGGACGGAGGCGCGATCATTGCGCAGCTGTCGCAGATGAACATTCCGTACCGCAGCTCCGACGGCGGGACAATCCTGGTGCCGTCCGACAAGGTTCACGAGGCCCGGCTCAAGCTTGCCTCACAGGGTTTGCCCAAGGGATCGGTGGTCGGGTTCGAAATTCTCGAATCGCAGAAATTCGGCCTGACGCAATTCCAGGAGCAGCTCAACTACCAGCGCGGCCTCGAGGGCGAACTGGCACGCTCGATCCAAACCCTGGCCCCGGTTGCCGCAGCCCGCGTCCACCTGGCGCTGCCCAAGGCCTCCGGGTTCCTACGCGACAAGGAGCCCCCGACCGCATCGGTCCTGCTGCAGCTGCATCCGGGCCAGGCGCTTGACCGGGCACAGATCGCCGGGATCGTTCATCTGGTCGCTTCGTCGGTGCCGGAATTGAATCCGAAGAACGTTTCCGTGGTCGACCAGCACGGCGACCTGCTCGCGAGCCAATCGGACGGGGTCGCGGGGCTGAACTCCTCGCAACTCGACTACCTGGCTCAGATCGAGACCTCCACCATCAAACGCATCGAGGACATACTCGAGCCGATCGTCGGTCGCGGAAACGTACGTGCCCAGGTCACCGCCGATGTCGATTTCTCGAACGTCGAGACCGAAGACGAGACGTATAAGCCCAACCAGGGCCCCGACAAAGCGGCGATCCGGTCGCAGTCGAGCACCGAGAGCACGCAACCGGGTAGCAGCGTTGCGCAGGGCGTACCCGGCGCCCTTTCCAACCAGCCGCCGGTTCCGGCAACCGCACCGATCAATGGACAGCAACCGCCCCTGAATCCGCCGGCGAATGCAGCGAATCCGGCGAATGCGACTAGCGGCGGGAGCGCGCACCACGAGCAGACGACCAACTACGAGATTGACAAGAATGTCCGGCACACCCACAACGCCACCGGCCAGATTCGCCGATTGACCGCGGCCGTGGTCGTCAACAACAAGCCGGCCGAGGGTGGCCAGGGCGCCGGCACCCCGTGGGACACCAAGGAGATCGAAAATCTGCAGGCGCTCGTGCGCCAGGCGATGGGATACAACGAACAGCGTGGCGACTCGCTCAACCTGGTCAATGCGCCATTTAGTCAACCGGAGCTTGCCGCCGTCGAACCCGTGCCATTTCTGCAGCGTCCGGACGTTCTCGCACTGGCCAAGGAAGGCGGCAAGGCGCTGCTGTTCCTGCTGCTGACTGCCATCGTCGTGTTCGGCGTGTTGCGGCCGGCATTGAAGTCGATCGGTACGGCCCCGGTCATGCCCGATACCGCGGCGGCACCGGCGCCGGCGCCCGCACTTGCCCCGCCCGGCGGCGTCCCGCCATCGCTGGAGGGTGTACGGCAAATCGCCAAGAGTGACCCGGCGGCCGTGGCCAACGTCGTCAAGGCGTGGGTCAGCGACGCCAAGACATGAGCCGCACGATGGCGACGGAAGACACCGGGATAGAGCGCGCCGCGATTCTCCTGATGACCGTCGGGGAAGAAGGCGCGGCCGAGGTGTTTAAGTACCTGACCCCCAAGGAGGTGCAAAAGGTCGGCGAGTCGATGGCCAAGCTGAACACGGTTTCGCGCGAACGCATCGACGAAATTGTCAAGCGCTTCCACGAAACACGGGAAGGCCATTTTTCACTGGTTCGCGACACGGACGAGTATGTCACCCAAGTGCTGAAAAGAGCACTGGGCGAGGAAAAGGCGAACCTGCTGATCGACCGGATCCTGCAGGGCAGCGACGTCTCCGGCATCGAGTCGATGAAGTGGATGGATCCGGCCGCGATCGCCGAACTGCTCAAGAACGAGCACCCGCAGATCGTTGCCTCGATACTCGTGCACCTGGAACGCGATCAGGCCTCGGAGGTTCTGAAACAGGTGCCCGAGCGGATGCGCAACGATGTGCTGGTGCGCATTGCCACGCTCGACGGCATTCAGCCGCAGGCGCTGGAGGAACTCAACCAGGTGCTCTCGCGCGTGCTCGCGGGCGGCGAGAAAGTGAAAAAGGCATCGCTGGGCGGAGCAAAGACGGCTGCAGAGATCCTCAATTTCCTGGGCAGTGCGATCGAAACGGTGGCCATCGAGTCGATCCGTGAACACGATGGCGAACTGGCGCAAAAGGTTCTCGACCAGATGTTCACGTTCGAAAATGTCAACGATCTCGATGACAAGGCTATCCAGACCCTGCTGCGCGAAGTGCAGTCGGAGGCACTCATCGTTGCTCTCAAGGGCGCCGACCAGGCGCTGCGGGAGCGGGTCTTCAAGAACATGTCGACGCGCGCGGCCGAGACCATGCGCGAAGACCTGGAGGCAAAGGGCCCGGTTCGACTCTCCGAAGTGGAGGCCGAACAGCGGGAAATCCTCAAGATCGTCCGGCGCCTTGCGGATGAAGGGCAGATTCAGCTCGGAGCCGGCGGAGGGGACGATGAATTCATCTGAGCGCCGTCTTGCGCTGCGCCACGGAGCCTAGGATGGGAGCATCGGACCGCTTCTCGCGCACGATTTCCAAGGACAAGATCGGGGGTACGGCCAACTGGGAACTGCGGCCTCTG